>JAEZTA010000131.1 GCA_023443765.1 Bacteroidota bacterium
CCACATCTGCTCGTTGACGAGCTTGATGATTGCGTCTTTGTTCATTGTTGCAACAATTTTTTGCTGTTTCGCATTCGACATTCCCGCTGCGCCGTAGCTACCATACGGGGCCTTTGCCCGTAATCCCGCGGTTTCCCGCACCTGCCCTTGCGCCCAATGGAAGAGGTTGATACACGCCCTGAAAGGGACTGCAAATATAGGAAGAAATTTCGGAACGGCGCAAGTATTGCATGAAAAAAGCGCAATTTATCACTATCTTTGTCAAAATAACACCGGCCCGGACAGGGCGTGCCCCAGGGTGGGTTGCACGGTCACGGCCGGAAAACAAACGAAAAACATGAACGAAAAACTGATACTTGTAACCAACGACGACGGATACGATTCGAAAGGCATAGCGGCGGCAATCGAGGTCGCACGGGCCTTCGGACGCGTAGTGGTCGTAGCTCCCGAAACAGCACAGAGCGGCATGAGCCAGGCCATCACGATGTACAATCCACTTTACCTGCGCCGCATCCGCGAGGAGGAAGGGCTGGAGGTTTACGCCTTCTCGGGAACCCCGGTCGACTGCGTGAAGATGGCCTTCGACTACCTGCTGCGCGACGAACGCGTGGACATGGTGATCTCGGGCGTCAACCACGGATCGAACTCAGCGGTCAACGTGCTCTATTCGGGAACGATGGGCGCAGCCATGGAGGGTAGTTTCTACGGTTGTCCCGCCGTCGGGCTGTCGCTCGACGACCACGAGGCCGACGCGGATTTCGACGCCGCGGTGGTTTTCGGCAAACGGATCGTGGGCGATATTTTCGCCGCCCAGGAGCTCCAGCTGCCGCTGTGCCTCAACGTGAATATTCCGGTCGGCAGCGTCGGGGAACTCAAGGGAATAAAACTCTGCCGCCAGAACCGCGGCTTCTGGCGCGAGGAGTTCTACCGCCACGAAGATCCCCGGGGCCGGGAGTATTTCTGGCTCACGGGCGCATTCGTCAATGCCGAGCCCGAGGCCACCGACACCGACGAATGGGCGATAGCCAACAAATACGTGGCAGTGGTTCCCGTGCAGGTCGACCTGACGGATTACCGCCAGCTGAAAAATCTTGGCAATGTGCTGAAATAGTCGTATATTTGTAAAAAGATAACCTTTACATATCCCGACGCCTATGCTGATCAAGGTCCTGCTAGTCATCGCCATCGTCATTCAGTCGCTCGCCACGGTCTATGCGTTGCGGCTGGTGCGCACCACGAAATACAATTCGGTGTGGATCCTCTTCATCGTGGGCTTCTCGCTGCTGTCGGTCGAACGGCTCATCCAGTTGCTCGTCGTTTCGGGCTTCGAGGTCATCCCCCGCTGGTGGTTCGCCTACCTGGGGATCGTGATCTCGGTCTGCCTGTCGATCGGCGTAATGTACGCCCACAAGCTCTTCAAATACATCAACCGCCTCAACCGTCAGCGGTCGCTGCTGAACAAGCGCATCCTCACGGCGGTGCTCCGCACCGAGGAGAAGGCCCGGTCACGCTTCTCGAAGGAGCTGCACGACGGTCTCGGACCGCTGCTCTCGTCGGCCAAAATGTCGCTCACGGCCCTTTCGCGCGAGGAGCAGAGCACGGACCAGCGCGAGATCATCGACAACACGACCTACGTGATCGACGAGGCGATCCGCTCGCTGCGCGAAATATCGAACAACCTTTCACCCCACGTGCTCAACGACTTCGGACTGGCGCGCGGCGTGCAGAACTTCATCGACAAGAGCGCCGCGATGCACGACGTGAAGATTCGTTTCACGACGAACCTCCGTTCGGAGCGTTACGATACGGACATCGAGGTGATCCTCTACCGCGTGATCTGCGAACTGATCAACAACTCGCTCAAGCACGCCGCCTGCACGGCGGTCAACCTCTCGTTGTCGCAGAACGGCTCGGAGCTGACGCTCGACTACACCGATAACGGCCGCGGGTTTAATCCGCAGGCGATGATGGACTGCGGCATGGGCCTTTCGAACATCGCGTCGCGCATCAACTCGCTGGGCGGCACGTTCGACATCGCATCGGCCAAAGGCAAGGGCATGCGGGCCGCCATCCGTGTCAACACGCAACAGGAACCCGCACCGCTGAGCCGCAACCGCAAACACCGCCGCCGGTAATGGAACCGCACAAGATCATACTGGTCGACGACCATTCGCTCTTCCGCAACGGGTTGCGGGGGCTGCTCGAACGCTGCACGGAGTGCCGTGTGGTCGGCGAGGCGGCCAGCGGCGAGGAGTTCCTGGCGATGCTCGACACGGTCGATGCCGACATCGTGTTCATGGACTTCGCGATGCCGGGGCTGGACGGGGCGCAGACGACCGAGCGGGCGCTGGCGCAGCGTCCGGACCTGCGGATCATCACGCTGTCGATGTTCGGCGAGGAGAGCTATTATTCGCGCATGGTCGAGGCCGGGGCCCGGGGGTTCCTGCTGAAGGATTCGGACATCGGCGACGTGATCGAGGCCATCGACACGGTGATGGCAGGCGGCAGTTATTTCTCGCCCCAGTTGCTTTCGTCGCTCACGGGCCGCATGCGGACGCGCGAAGACGCTGCGGACGAGCAGCTTTCGTCGCGCGAACGCGAGATTCTGGTGGCCGTCTGCCGGGGATTGTCGAACCAGGAGATCGCCGACGAACTCTTCATCTCGAAGCGCACGGTCGACAAGCACCGCGCCAACATCCTCGAAAAAACCGGCTGCAAGAACACGGCTTCACTGGTGGTTTACGCTATCCGGAACGGCATCGTCGAGGTTTAGCCGGCATCTCCGCGTCCGAAAACCGAAAGATCGGATGAATATGAAAATCAACGATAAAAGGCCCTCCTTATACCAGCAGTCGGCGTGTAATATATGGACGGACCCCTATATTCAGCAACAGCTTCTCAAAGAACATCTGAAAACTTCATCGGACGGAGCCAGCCGGAACACGGAATCCATCCGGAAAATCGTCGATTTTATTTCGGCCCATACCTCTCCTGCGACCTCGCTCCTCGACCTGGGATGCGGTCCCGGCCTGTACGCCTCGCGCCTCAAGGATCGGGGGTATGCGGTTACGGGCGTTGACTTCAACAAAGCATCCGTCGATTACGCCCGCAGAGAGCGTCCGGACATAAATTACCTGCAGGCGGACTATATCAAGGATTACCCGGATGGCCGTTTCGATGCGGTCCTTATGATCTACTGCGACTTCGGGACCCATTCGGACGACAACCGGAGCCGCCTGCTGAAAAATATCTGCAACTCCCTCAATGAGGGCGGAAAATTTATTTTCGATGTATTCACACCCGGTCTGATCCGGGACAAGCAGGAGTCGAAAAGTTGGGACCATGCGCCGTCGGGCGGCTTTTGGAGCGAAGGTGAATACCTATTGCTGAGCCAGACGTTCCACTACCCCGCAGACAAAGCCTTCGGATACCAGTATAATCTGGCGACCAAAAACGGCAATAAACATTTTATCATTTGGGAGCGCTATTTTTCCGAGGAGGAAATTACAGCCGTTTTAAAACAGGCCGGGTTCAGCCGCGTCGCTATTTACAAGGATGTAGCCGGCGGCAATGATTTTACTTCAGATTCCGAAATGTTCGTCGTTGCGGAAAAATAGGAGATCCCGCTGTTTTTTCAGGCAAACCGCCCGACCGGCGGCGATTGGCCTTACAGCAGCGGTGAGAACACCCGCATGAACGACTCCACAATGCGGCGTTTGCGGGGACGGTTGAACCATTCGCCGGGCGTCAGCATGTGGCTGCGCGAGGCGTCGTCTTCGAAAACGGCGGCCATGCGGGTCGTGAAATCCTCATCATAGACGAAGGCGTTGACCTCGAAGTTGTGTTCAAAACTGCGGAAATCCATGTTCGCCGAGCCGATGACGGTCAGGCCGTCGTCGATGATCAGCAGTTTGGAGTGCAGGAAGCCGGGTTCGTAGAAGAGTATCTTCACCCCGGCTTTCATCATGTCGTCGAGGTAGGAGTGCGACGCCAGGTCGACGACCTTTGAGTCGGAGCGCGCCGGGAGCATCAGCCTCACGTCGATCCCGGCCAGCGCCGCCACCTGCAGAGCGGTGTTCAGCACGTCGGACGGGAGGTAATAGGGAGTCTGAATCCAGATGCGTTTCCGGGCGTTCGAAATGGCATAGCTGTCGGCCTGCAGCAAGGCCCGCCATTTGCCGAACGGACCGCTCGGCACGATCTGCAAAATGTCGTTCGTATAACGTTCCGCCGCAGGATAGTACTCCGCAGCATAGATGCTCTGCTTCGTGGTCGCCGACCAATCGCTCAGGAACGACGCCTGCAAACCCACCGCACCGTTACCCTCGATCCGGAAATGGGTGTCGCGCCACGATCCCCACTCCGTGCCGCGGACATAGCGGTCGGCGATGTTCATGCCCCCGATAAAGCCCACGCGACCGTCGATAATGACAATTTTACGGTGATTGCGGTAGTTGACCTTGCTCGTGAAGAGCGGGAATTTGACGTGCAGGAAAGAGAATACCTCGATGCCTTCGCGGCGCATCCCCTCGAAAAAAGCCTTTTTCACCCCGCTGCACCCTACGTCGTCGTACAAGATGCGCACTTCGACCCCTTCGCGGGCCTTCGCAACCAGCGCGTCGCGCAGTCGGCAGCCCGTCGGGTCGTCGCAGAAGATGTAATACTGGATGTGGACGTGGTGTTTCGCCCGGGCGATCTCAGCGAGCAGGGCCTCCATCTTCGACGCCCCGTCGGTATAGGGGGTGATGCGGCTGCCGTAAAGCGGCACAGAGTGGATCGTGGATGCGAGCAGCGTGGCCAGCGGGCGGTATTCGGCCGGGATGTCGGGTTGTTCGGCGTCGTGGGCCTCTTCGAGCTGCATGGTGATGCGCTTGCGCGTGCGGCGCGAGATGATGCGCTGCTTGGAGAGGTTCTGGCCGAAGAAAAAATAGAAAATAAGTCCCACGACCGGGGCGAGCAACAGCACGATGATCCACGGCAGGGTCTTCAGCGGGTTCCGGTTGTCGGTGATGATAACCAGAACGATGCCGAGGATCGTGACCGAATAGATTACAAGGAAAGTATATGTCAGTATTTGCTGCATATCCGTCGGTTTCTTCTCATCGTGCGGCCCGGAGTCCCGCACCGGGGTCCGGGGCTACTGTTTCGGGAATTGCACCGAATAGAGCAGGTGTTCGACGCCGCGCATGTAATTGCGCTTGCGGGGCTTGTTGAGGTCGGGAGCGAAGACGTAGCAGTCGAGCGTGAAGACGCGGTTAGTGGCCGTGTCGACGGTCGTATAGCTGACGAACGGACCGCCCATGAAGTCGCCGTGCACGTCCCAGAAGCCGCGCAGTTCGCACCACAGGCGTCCCTCCAGGCGGAACAGGCGGTAGTCGGGTTCAAACACGTCGGAAGTCGTCATATAGGAGCCGTCCGACGGGCCGGGAATCCGCGCCGCATACTTGTTGCGCGCAGCGATCAAGGCCTCTTTCGTAAGCGCCTGCTTGCCTTCATAAGGATAGGAATAGATGAAAAATCCCTGGCTTGCCGTGGGATATTCGTTGCGTGCCCAGAGGAAGTCACCTTCCAGTTTGGCCTGGATATATCCCTTCGGAATCTTCATTTCGACACCGAAGGTCTTGAGGATATTCGCCTCGATCGAGGGGTTGCCGTAAGCTGCATTGGCCTTCAGCGAGCGGTTGCGTTCGGCCTGTTCGAGTGCATAGACGAGGCTCTCGCGATTCTCCGAAAGGTAGGCCACCAGCGCCTTGTCGTCGGGGCTCTGCACCGTCATCACGATCTGCGGCTCGGCCGTCACGTCGTATTGTACGGCGGTATTGGACTCCTGGACAGCCGGGTCGACCAGGATTTTGAGGATGTTGCGGTGGTCGGCGACCATGCCCGTGAAACCCCGTTCCTGGACACGCAGTACGTCGAACAGCGGTTCATCCTGGTTCAGGTAGGGCACAGGAGCCGTGAAGATCGCGCGCAGCGTATCGCCCACCTCGCCCGTCCACTCTTTCTGGGGACAAACTACGATCAGTTCGTAAGGCCGTCCCTGCGCACTTTTTTTGGATTTGGTCAGCGAGTGGAAGGCATCACAGCCTGCCATCGTCGCGACGAGAAGCGCCGCGAACGCGATGCGATAAAACGTTTTCATAGCCGGTCGATTCGAGTTGTCTTTTTACAAATATACGCATATTTTTCCAAATGGCACGGAATTTCACTATTTTTGCGGGCCATGCGTTTGAAACCGCCAAAAATAATCCGGCGCCTGATGCCGGACCTGATCTGGGAGATCGACGACGAGGACGGCGTGTTCCTGACGTTCGACGATGGTCCCACGCCGGGTGTCACGGAGTGGATCCTCTCGACGCTGGACAAGTACGATGCCAAAGCGACCTTCTTCGTACTGGGCAAGAACGTCGAGATGTACCCCGACCTCTACCAGCGGATTCTCGACGCCGGGCACAAGGTCGGCAACCACACCTATTCGCACCAGAAGGGATGGGGCATGAGCCTCGAACGCTACACGGAGGATGTGGATTTCGCCAACGACCTGATCCACAGCGAACTTTTCCGCCCGCCCTACGCCCGCATCACCCCGGCGCAGGCGCGTTTCCTGGGCCAGCGATACAAGCTGGTGATGTGGGACATCATTTCGCGCGACTACAACCGCCGCCTCTCGCCCCGCACGTGCCTGAAGAACGTCACGAAGTACCTCGCACCGGGCGCCATCGTGGTTTTCCACGACAGCGAAAAGGCCTTCCGCAACATGCGCTACGCCCTGCCCCGCACGCTGGAAAAGATTCGCCAGATGGGCCTCCGGTGCAAGCCGATCGAGCTATAAACCCGTTTTTTCAGGCCTATACTTTAGTCTTGGGAAGGAGTGTGTAGGATTTCCCGGATTTTTTTTCTAACTTTGCGACCACGAAATTAATAACTGTAAACCTATAATCCTATGACAATTACAGCTGCTGATATCAAAATCGGCATGTGCATCGAAATGGACGGCAAGACGTTTCTCGTAGTCGATTTCCAGCACTGCAAGCCGGGCAAGGGTCCCGCTTTTGTCCGCTCGAAACTCAAAAATCTCGAAAACGGCCGCGTGCTCGAAAACACCTTCTCGTCGGTAAGCCAGAAGCTGGAGCAGGTACGCGTAGAGCGCCGTCCCTACCAGTTCACCTACGAGGATGACCTGGGTATGCACTTCATGCACACCGAGACCTTCGAGGAGATCAA
>JAEZTA010000159.1 GCA_023443765.1 Bacteroidota bacterium
CGGTAGGCATCCGGCCCGGCCACGACATCGACCCCGTGGGGCCCCTCAACCAGTTTTTCGCGCAGGCGTTCAGCCATGCAGCCGATGATGCCCACAACGAGACCCGGATTCGCGCGCCGGTAGCGTTTCATGTCGGCCAGGCGGCCCCAGATGCGCTGCTCGGCATTGTCGCGGATCGAGCAGGTGTTGATCAGGATGACATCGGCCTCGCCGATCTGCTCCGTATAGACATAACCTTCCTGCTGCATGAGCGATATGACGACTTCCGTATCGCTGACATTCATCTGGCAGCCGTAGGTCTCGATGAAAAGTTTGCGCCCGGCGCCTGCCAGCGGCCTTAATGTATTGATGTTAAAACCCAAATCGTTAATTCTTATTTTTAATTCTTATTCCGCGTGTATCTCGTTTTTCTCGGGGAACTGCTTGAAGCCCTCCCCGAACGTTTCGTAGGCGTCCGTCACCACGACGAAGGCCTTCGGGTCGATCTCCTTGATCTTGTGCTGCACGAGGCGCACCTCCTTGCGGCTCACCACCAGGAAGATCATGTCGCGCTGCGAATCGGTGTACATGCCCTTCGACTTGATATAGGTGGCACTGCGGTCCAGATCGTCGATGATGAAACGCTTGATCGGCTCGTGGTGGTCGCTGATGATAAACAGCAGTTTGTCGTACGAAGCACCGTCGAGCAGGTAGGCGATCACCCGCGAGGTGATGTAGATCGTGATGAGCGAATAGAGCGTCAGCATCCAGCCGTTGGCAGCCGCTTCGCCCGTACCGATTCCGAAGCCGATCACCGCCAATCCCGACAGCACGACGAAACCGTCGGCCAGCAGGATACCCGTCGAGAACTTAATCCCGGCGAATTTCTGCAACAGCATGCCCACGATGTCGGTACCGCCCGTGGTCGCCTGCTGCCGCACGACAATACCCTGCCCGACGCCGATCACCACGGCGCCGATGACGCACGTCAGCAGCAGGTCGTTCGAGAGGTCCAGCCGCCCGCCGAGCAGCAGCGAGGGGTCCAGCGACTGAACGGCCTCGGCATCGGGGTAAACCAGCCGCGTGAGTATGTTCATGAAGCCCGGCGTAAAGAGCGCCGCCAGCACCGTACGCGTCCCGAACCCGCCGCCGAAGACCAGCATGGCGGTCAGCATCAGCGGGATGTCGAACATGTAGCCGAACGTACCGACCTGTATCGAAGGGAAGATGTTATGCAACACGATGCCCATACCGTAAACCCCGCCCGGCACGAACTTATAGGGATTGACGAAAAGCACGAATCCTGCACCCATAATCGCGCAGCCGAGGAAAATCAGGAACCACGAGCGCCACCACGCCCACGAGCCCATCGGTTCGAGCAAAGCCTTTGTGTTCATACGTTAAAATTTATTAGGGTGCAAAGATAGCGCAGGCCACGACAGCGGCATTTCAGGGCTGTGCAGAGGCGTCGCTTATCCAAGCCGGGGTTAATCCCCCGCAAAGATACTAAATTCTCCGGAAATGCAGGGCACGCGGACCGATTTTTCAGAGGCGGCTTTCACATCCGGATTTTTTGACTATATTTGCATTAACAAGTTAACATGCAAAAGAGATGATTCTGACGATTTATACGGCTACCACCATGATTATCATCGCCTATCTGCTGGGCTCGATTCCGAGCGCCGTGTGGATCGGCAAGAAATATTACGGCATCGACATTCGCGAACACGGCTCGAAAAACGCCGGTACGACCAACATGCTCCGCGTGCTGGGCCGCCGGGCCGCCCTGCCGGTCTTCGCACTCGATTTCCTGAAGGGTTTCGTGGCGGTGACGATAATCGAACTGATGCAATACGACGAGCTGATCGGCATGAACGACCTCATAAATCTCAAGATCGGCGCCGTGTTCGCCGCCGTACTGGGTCACATCTTCCCGATCTTCGCCGGGTTCCGTGGCGGCAAGGGCGTCGCAACGCTCGTGGGCGCCGTGACGGGCATCTATCCCCCCGTGGCGCTGCTGTGCTTCGGCGTGTGGCTGGTGATGCTGATGGTTTCGCATTACGTGTCGCTCTCCTCGATTATTGCTGGATGCTGTTTCCCGGTCTTTACGCTCATCTCGCCCAAAGTCAACGGGTCGGTTCCCTTCGTGATCTTCTCGTTCGTGATCGCCATCCTGCTGATTTACACCCACCGCAAAAATATCGAACGCCTGCGAACGGGCACCGAGTCGAAAACCTTCATCTGGAAGCCGCGGCACATAAAAATCGGCGAAGAAACGCCGAAAGACGACGAAAAAGAAAAGCTACCCAGGTAACTTCTACCGCCTTTTTGATAGAAATTATCCGCAAAAACGGCTAATTTTCACATTCGACATACCGCAAACTAAATATTTACGTTATCTTTGCGCCGCAATAAAGACCTAAAGCAAGTCTTATGTTACAGGAAAACCTGTTGAAAATATATGAAAAAAGTTTTCGCGAAAACCGCGAAATGCCGGCCTTGACCGACTATTTCAAGGACGAGACTTTTTCGTATTATGAAATGGCCAAGGAGATTGCAAAACTCCACCTGCTCTACAAGAAAGCCGGTATCAAGCAGGGCGACAAGATCGCGCTGATCGGCCGCAACAACCCCCGCTGGTGCATCACCTACATAGGAACCATCACATATGGCGCGGTGATCGTGCCGATCCTCCAGGATTTCACCCCGGCGGACATCATCCACATCGTCAACCATTCGGAAAGCCGCCTGTTGTTTCTGGGCGACAACTTCTGGGACGTGATCGAAGAGGACCAGATCAAGCAGATCGAGGCCGTCTTCTCGCTGACGGATTTCCACGTGATTTACGAGCGCGACGGCAAGTCGCTCACCAAATTCCAGCGGGACATCGTGAAGAATTACCGCGCAAAATATCCGCGCGGGTTCAGCATAAACGACATCAAATACCCCGAAATACCCAACGACAAGGTCATCCTGCTGAACTACACTTCGGGGACGACCGGTTATTCGAAGGGCGTGATGCTCACGGTGAACAACCTCACGGGTAACGTGGTATTCGCGATGACGATGATCAACACCGAGACCGGACAGCACTATT
Organism: Bacteroidota bacterium; assembly: GCA_023443765.1. GTDB lineage: Bacteria > Bacteroidota > Bacteroidia > Bacteroidales > Rikenellaceae > Alistipes. The sequence goes on from JAEZTA010000159.1 coordinate 3,077, forward strand.
TCCAGCGGGGAGGCCGCACGCTGTCGTTCCTGCCGCTGGCACACGCTTACGGCTGCGCCTTCGATTTCCTGGCACCGCTGGCCGTCGGCGGGCACATCACCCTGCTGGGCAAGATTCCGGCGGCGAAGATCCTGCTCGAAGCGATGGCCGTCGTGAAACCCACGATCATCTGCTGCGTGCCGATGATCCTCGAAAAGATTTACCGCAAGCAGGTGCTCCCGATGCTGGAGAAAGGCCCGATGTCGATCGCCATGAAGATTCCGCTGCTCAACTCAGCCATCCATTCGGTGATCCGCAAGAAGCTGATGGACGCTTTCGGCGGCAATGTCGGAATTTTCATCGTCGGAGGCGCTCCGATGAACCAGGAGACCGAATCGTTCCTGATGAAAATCCGGTTCCCGATCACGATCGGCTACGGCATGACCGAATGCGCCCCGCTGATCAGTTTCACCCCCGACAACGAGTTCAAAGCCGGTTCGTGCGGCCGCTTCCTGAAGGGGCTGCTCGAAGTGAAGATCGATTCGCCCGACCCGCAGCAGGTAGCCGGTGAAATTCTCGTCCGCGGCGAGCATGTCATGCGGGGGTATTACAAAAACGACAAGGACACCAAAAGGGTTCTCGACGAGGACGGATGGCTCCACACGGGCGACATGGCCACGATGGACCCCGACGGGACGCTTTACATCCGCGGCCGGTCGAAGACCATGATCCTTTCGGGCAACGGGCAGAATATCTATCCCGAGGAGATCGAGGACAAGCTCAACAATATGTACATGGTACTCGAATCGCTGGTACTCGACGCCGGAAACGGCAAGATCAAGGCGCTGGTGGTTCCCGACTACGAACAGGCCGAGGCCGAGGGTCTCGACAAAGCCGAGTTGCCGCAGATCATGCAGAACAACCTGCAGGAACTGAATGCGCAGTTGGCGGCTTACGAGCGGGTTACGGACATCACGCTCTACCCTACCGAATTCGAAAAGACCCCGAAACGAAGCATCAAACGTTATTTATACGAACCATCGCTTCTGAATAAATAGCACACAGGCAGGTAACCAATTGGATTCTCTATCCCAAAATTCTTCATAGTCACTGAATCCATTTCTAACACAATGAGGCGTCACTAATTAGTACGGTTACCTGCTTTCTTTCACACCCCGGTTCTCCGAGAGCCGGGGTGTTGCGTTCATAAGATGCGCCACGGCAAAGCTCAAACAAGTTTGGCTTTGCTCGCAACTTTCACTATATTTACAGAACATAGGATGCGTTTCGGCAAAGCTCAAACAAGTTTGGCTTTGCCCGCAACTTTCACTATATTTGGGGCATGAAAATCCAGAAAAAGCAAGCCATAGGCGAAAACCTTCTCTACCTGATGGTATGGGCGGCCATTATCCTGGTCCCGGTGCTCAACTCGCAGATGATGTCCGAAATGCACGTCAACCTGGAGAACGTGCTGATCGCCTGGCGGCAAATCGCTCCCTACCTGATCATTTTCATCATCCACAATGCGGTCATCGCCCCGCGTTACATGCTCCGCCACAAATACGGGAAATACCTGCTGAGCAGTCTGGTGCTCGTGATCGGGGTTTTCTGGCTGGTACAGGTTTACGAGGAGCGCCTCTCCGACCATATCTTCGCCCAAAGTTCCCCCGAGGCGCTGGATGCCTACCGGCAGGCGTCGTTCTCCAACCTGGAGATGTACTGGAACGTGGTGCTGGGATTCTTCATGAACGGAGCCAACACGGGCATCAAGCTGATCTACCAGTCGATGCGCGATGAGCAGCAGATGGAGACGCTCAAACGCCAGAACCTGCAGGCCGAGATGGACTACCTGAAATACCAGATCAACCCGCACTTCTTCATGAACACGCTCAACAACATCCACGCGCTGATCGACATCGACACCGAATCGGCGAAGAACGCCGTGATCGAGCTTTCGAAGATGATGCGTTACGTGCTCTACGAATCGGGCCGCGAAATCATCTCGCTGAACCGCGACATCCAGTTCGTGAAGAACTACATCGAACTGATGCGCATCCGCTATACCGAGGACATGGACATCAGCGTGGAGTATCCGCACGACCTCCCCGAGCAGTTGTCGATCCCGCCGCTGCTGCTGATCGTCTTCGTCGAAAATGCCTTCAAACACGGCGTCAGCTACAACCATCCGTCGTTCATCCGCCTCACGATCGAATATGCCGACGGACTGGTGACCAGCACGCTCACCAACAGCCGCCACAACCCGCAGAGCGTCAAGCATCCTGCGGGCATCGGGCTGGAAAACGTCCGCAAACGCCTCGAACTGATCTACGGCGCCAAAAACTATTCACTGGAAATCCGCGAGGAAGAAAAAACCTATACCGTAAAACTCGTAATCCCGACGCTCCATGCTTAAATGTATCGCCATAGACGACGAGCCGCTGGCTCTGCGTCAACTTGCAGGCTACATCTCGAAAATCCCCTACCTGGAACTCGTCGCGAAGTACAACAACGCCCTGGAGGCGCAACAGCTGCTTGCAAGGGAGAAGGTGGACCTGATTTTCGTGGACATCAACATGCCCGACCTGAACGGCGTGGACTTCGTCCGCGCGCTGATCGACCGCCCGATGGTCATCTTCACCACGGCCTATTC
>JAEZTA010000191.1 GCA_023443765.1 Bacteroidota bacterium
CATGATCGTCAGGTCGAGGCTCTTCCAGCGCAGCGTGGTGTTCAGACCGCCCGTGAAATCGGGAAGCGCGCTCTTTTCCAGCAGGTATTGCGTGGCCTCGGTAGCCTCGTCGGTCGTGACTTTCTCCACGCCGACAACGTTGCCTTCACTGTCCGTGATGTCCCGATCCATATACCAGAGCGAGTTGCCCTTCTCGTCCAGTCCGGCATACTGGCGCATCTCCCAGCGGTAAATGTCCTTGCCCTCGTAAATGCGCTGGTTGCCGTTGGGCATACCCGTCTCCTTGTACTCGTCGGGCAGGTTAAGCATTTTATTGGCATAGGTGTAGCCGTTGATCGATATGTCCCAGTACCAGTCCTTCTTCTGGATGAGCTTGACGTTCAGGTCGAACTCGAAGCCCGAGTTGCGCAGTTTGCCGACATTGTACCAGTCGTATGCGCGGCCGGTCGAGATGTCTTTCGTGCGTTTGAAGAGCAGGCCATCCGACAGACGAATGAAATAATCCATCGTCAGGTTGATGCGGTCGTTCAGCAGCCCCACGTCCAGACCCAGGTCGAACGTTTTCTGCTTCTCCCACGACAGGTCGGGGTTGCCGTAATAGTAAATCTCCGTACCCAGCTTACCCTCGGAGATGGTCACATTATACTGGTCGGTATAGGGATAATAGTTGGTGAGGTCCTCGTTACCCTGCGTACCGTAGGTAGCGCGGAGTTTCAGCTCCGAAAGCCAGTCGTGCGTGTTCTCCATGAACTTCTCGGCCCCGATGCGCCACGAACCGCCGACGGACCAGAACGTACCCCACGGATGGTATTTGAAACGCGAGGTTCCGTCGCGGCGGATACCGCCCGAGAAATAATAACGGTTGTCGTAGTTGTACTCCAACTTACCGAAGAAGCCCTGAATGCGCAGCACGTCCCGATAGCCGTTGATCGATCCCATCTCGCCGGCATTGTTCAACTGCGGGTTTTTGGGGTCGTAGATGTTGGTCTTCGAAACGTCCAGATAATCGCGCACCCAACTGTTGTACTCATGGCCGACCAGTGCGTTGATGTTGTGGCGTCCGATCGACGTTTTGTAATTGAGCATCTGAATCAGGTCCAGATCGTAAACGTCCGTCGACGTTTTGTTAATCTTGCCTTTGGTTCCACGTCCGTCGCCGATCGTGGGGTTGTAGAAAAGCAGTTCGTCGGAAGCGCGGTAACCCAGCGATGCGCTCGAGGTGAAGGTGAAGTCGCGCAGGAAATAGATCTCCCCGTAAGCGCGCCCCTGGAGGTTGTTGCGCTTGATGTCGCGTGTATCCATCTTCAGCGTGGCGATGATGTTCTGGCCCGAGGTTCCGGGACGGGTCGTCGTACCGTCGGTCTGTCCCGTACCTACGTCATAAACTTTATCGCCGTTTTCGTCGTATTTGATTTTTCCCTCGGCATCACGGGCATAAACCGGATAGACAGGCGCCCACGAACGTGCCGTAGCAAATGCGGAGCTGGCGGCGGAACTGCTTTCCAGAATATTGTTCTGAACAGTATGTGCATAGGCAAGGTTCGCACCAACCTTGATCCACTTACGCAGTTTGGTGTTGACGTTTATACGGGCGCTGTAACGCTCAAATCCCGACTCAATGACATAGGAATCGTCCTTCAGGTAACCCAGCGAAATGAAGTAGTCCGACTTATCGTTTCCACCGCTGACCGAAACGTTCGTCTCGTTGCGGAAACCCGATTTGAACAACTCATCCTGCAGACGCTCTTTGTATAAACGCTTGGCCGACGGGTCCAGTTTACCGGTTGCCGGGTCGATCAGATAGGTCGAAGAATACTTATAGGGACTGTAATTGCCATGCGCTCCCAACACCCCCTGCGAGGCATAGAGCGCCGCGGCAGCCAGATCGCCGCCGCCCTCTTCGGGGCTCGACGCCCACTTCGTGTCGCGCATCGTACGCCACTGCGCCTCGAGATATTGGCCCGGGTCAGTGATGATGTCGTACTCGGGGACGGCGCGGGTGTTGATACCGAACCGGGTGTCGATGCTGATCGTGGGATTGTCCAGGCTGCCGCGCTTGGTCGTGATGAAAACCACACCGTTGGCAGCACGCGAACCGTAAAGCGAGTTGGCCGTAGCATCCTTCGACACGGAGATCGACTCGATGTCGGCCGGGTTGATGTCGGACAGGCTGCCTTGATAAGGCGAGCCGTCGAGAACGATCAGGGCACCGTTACCCGCATTGAGCGAACCGACACCGCGGACATAGATCGCAGCGTCCGTACCGGGCTGGTTGGTGGCCGTAGTCAACTGTACACCGGGAACGGCTCCTTCAAGCATTTTCGAAACGGTGGAAACCTGACGTTTCGAAAGCTCGTCACCGCGAATCGTTGCAATCGACCCCGTAAGGTCTTTCTTCGTCGTCGTACCGAAGGCCGTCACCACGACATTCTCGATAGCCTGCGCATCTTCGTGCATCACGACATCGACACGTGTTTTTCCGGCAACAGCGACTTTCTGCGATTCGTAACCGATGAACGAAATCGCCAGCGTAGCATTTGCAGGAGCGGAGATGATAAACTTGCCGTCCGCACCCGAGGTCGTACCGGTCGAAGTTCCATCGACCATAACCGTAGCGCCTGCGATAGGCTTACCTTCCGCATCGGCAACTTTACCGGAAATCTGCCGGTTCTGGGCATAGCCATAGGCACACAGTCCCAAAACGGCAATTAACGATAGTAGAATTTTTCTTACCATAAGCGTTAATCTGAATTTGTTTTTTAAAATAAAAAACAAGCAGGCTCCGGGGCTGTTTTATTGAAAGGCTTTAGAATTCTTTAAATCAATATTTTAAATCAGTTTTACGCCTAATAAAAGTAACCGTCTGAAAGGGGTATGGTTACCAAACCGATACCCAACGGCAACGAAAAAGGCCTTCCGCATAACGATTTACGCGGAAGGCCTTGCGGCGAAAGGTTACTTAACAGTAACCGGGAGTGTTAGAACAATAGCCGGTTTGCCGAGCGGGATGATTTCGCTACCTTGGCCTCATTCCTGATCGATTCGGGAATCGCCTTGCGGATGTAAACGCTAACTTCGCCCACCGAAGGGTCGCTCACCATCGTCAGCGTATTACCGGCTTCGTCGAACGAAATTTCATAAAAACCGCCGGCCAGGGGCGAATTGTCGCTGTACTTACCCGTGAGGGTTGCATCGTTGAGTTTGTAGGAACCCGAATATTTCTGGTAACCGGGCTCATCCAGTTGCTGGTAGATTTCGAACGAGCCGCCGGATGTAAACGACATATAGGCATCGAAATCGACCGGGGCAGCCCCGTTCCAGGAGGCCATGTGCCATTCGCCGGCAAGTTGTTTGGCCAGCGGCGAATTGTTTTCGTTGTCGTCCGAACAGCCGGCAATGAGGCACAAACCGAGCACGGCGAATAAGGTATAAAGAGTCTTTCTCATATTCTCAGTTTTTCATTTATTATAACCAACCTCCGTTTGTATTCTCCGTAGCGCGGGCTACAATGACGAACTCCTTGGTGACCGTCTGGCCGCCCATCGAATTGCCGCCGCCGACCGAGCTGCCGCCGGCAATTGCCGTGATGGCGATTTTCGCAGCGCCGGGCTTCGTGCAGTGGATTTGCAGTTTGCCGTTGACGATGGCGGGAGCTTCCGTAATGCCGAGTTTAGCCATATCGGTCTCCGACATGTTCAGCTTGGTATAGGTCAGGTTCGATGCGCCGCCGCCGAAGTACTTCGTCAGGGAGATGAGCTGCGAAGCTCCGACCTTGGCCCGCATGCACGGCGTACCTTCGATCTGCATGAGCAACTGGTAGGCGTCGATCGCACCGGTTCCCATCTGGCCGTAATAGAGGCCGAGGTTGATGGTCGAAGCCGAGGTTTTCGTACCTTCGAGGTAGTAGTTGATGTCGTTTACGGAGGTGAGCAGCATCGCTTTGAATTCGTCGGTCGTGAAGGTCTTACCCTTCTTCAGCGCATACGAAAGACCGAGTGCCGCCACACCCGAAACGTGCGGGCAGGCCATCGAGGTTCCCTGCATGAAGCCATAGTCACTGCCTGCGAAGTCTGCCAGTTCGGAAGGAACCGTCGAAAGCACCTGGCTCGACTCCTTATCGGCCGAGATCGCATAGTCGCCGCCCGGAGCTGCAATGTTGCAACCGGGACCGTAGTTGGTGTAGTAAGCCGGCAGGAAGTCGGGCGAGAACGAAGTTACCGAAATGTAATCGTAGTAAGCTCCCGGATAACCCGACATACCGACAGCGTCATTTCCGGCTGAGAAGATAGCCAGTCCACCGTCGATCGCATCGCAGTTCTTCTTGCTGATGAAGTAGTCAATCGCCTGCTTCTCGGCACGGGCACCGTTGGCGTAGGCATTGTCGGAGGTGACGGTTCCGGCCGGATAACCGAACGAGCACTGAATGATCGACGCGCCGTTGTTGGCGGCATAGTAAATCGCCTCGGCCGAGACTGCAACCGTACCGCCCTCGCCGCCTGAGAAAATCTGGCAGGACATGAGTTTCACACCGTCGTTATTGCCCGTACCGCCTGCAACACCGCAGACTCCCAGACCGTTGTTGTTGACCGCAGCAACCGTACCGGCAACATGGGTTCCGTGACCGCTGTCGCCGTCGTATTTGCCGTCCTTGTCGTAGTGGGGAATATCCCACGAGATGGCGCCTCCGGTTACGAAGTTGTAGCCGTGAACGTCGTCCGCATACCCGTTGTTGTCGTCGTCCTCGCCTTCTACACCGTTCTTTTCAGCGGTGTTGACCCACATGTTGGCGGCCAGGTC
>JAEZTA010000127.1 GCA_023443765.1 Bacteroidota bacterium
CTATGTGACCTCCTACGCCACAAGCGTAAGCGCCATTTTCACCCCCGATTTCTATTACGGGCTGACCTGCCGCCTGAAATTCTGATCCGATGAAACGACTTCTTTCCATACTGCTGCTGCTGACCGCCGGGTGTTCGTCCATCGACCGGACGGACCCCTATGCCGATACATTGTGCCAACTGACCGTTACGGTAGCCTATCCCGAAGAGTATGCCGAATACCGGCGCGAAGGCGTGACGGTGTCCGTCGAAATCGACGGCGGCAACTCCTACAAAGCCGTGACGGATGCCGAGGGACGCATCAGCCTGCGTATTTCGAACGGTATCTACCGGATTCAGGTCAACGACAAGATCGACGGATTCATCTTCAACGGCACTGCCGACAAGGTGAAGCTCGTCGACCGCGACATCGCGATGGACCTGCCGCTGTCCCGCTCGACAGCGGGGGAGATCGTCATCAAGGAGATCTACTGCGGGGGTTGCATGCGCACGCCGCAGGAGGGCCAGTACCAGTACGACAAGTACGTGATCCTGCACAACAACACCTCGGAGATTCAATACCTCGACAGCCTCTGTTTCGGGGTGCTCGACCCCTACAACTCGCAGGCAACAAACGTCTGGGTGAAACAGAACGAGCAGACGGGAGCCACCGAATTCCCCGATTTCGTGCCGATCGTCCAAGCGCTGTGGCAGTTCGGCGGCGACGGAACGACATTCCCGCTCCAACCCGGCGAGGACGCCGTGATCTGCTGCTGCGGAGCCATCGACCACGCCGCGCAATACCCGCTGTCGGTCAACCTCAATAAGCCCGGCTACTTCGTCCTCTACAACAACACCTATTTCCCCAACACGCTCTACCATCCGGCACCGGGCGACCGGATCGAGATCGACCATTACCTCAATGTAGTCATCAAAACAGGTATCGCCAACGCCTATCCGCTCTCGATCTTCTCCCCGGCGCCCGTCATCTTCCGCATCCAGGGGATGACCGCGCAGGAATATGTCCGGCAGGAGGGCAACGTCATCCAGAAACCGGGCAGCAACAGCGACAACGTGATCAAAATCCCGGTCCAGTGGGTCATCGACGGGGTGGAGGTCTTCTACGGAGGTTCGTCGAACAACAAAAAACGGCTCAGCCAGGAGATCGACGCGGGCTATGTCACGCAGTCGGAAATCTACCTGGGACGCACGCTCCACCGCCATGTGGACGAAGAGGCCTCGAAGGAAGCCGGATACGAAGTGCTGGTCGACACGAACAATTCGTCGGCAGATTTTTACGAACGCTCACAACAGTCGCTGCATGAATAAGTTCCCCAATACAGCCATTGCCTGCCTCGCGCTCCTTTGGGCGGCAGGGGCCGCGGCGCAGCCTTTCGACCGCGTCGAACGCCGCAATTTCTGGAATGCAGGGCACAACATAACCGGCCTGCGGACCGATTCGCTGACGATCTCCTATGCCGAGGCCTATGCCCGCGGCGAAAACGGTGGGTTCCGGGACTTCTCCGAGGCTTCCGAAGCGTGGAGCGCCGGGGCCGTCGCCAATACGATCACCCACCTGGAAAAGGTTTCGATGGCTGGCTCCTTCTCCTTCGACCACACCTCGGGGCGAGGCATGGGCGGTTCGATGTTCATCCACCCGGGCTTCTACCCGGTCGACCTCATCGAGTTCACGCCCGGCCGCAAGGATTTACAGACCTACGCCTTCACGGGCGGAATCGCCGCCGACATCGCCCCGCGCTGGCGCATCGGTGCAAAAATAGACTTCACGTCGCAGAACTATGCCAAGCGCCGGGACCTGCGCCATTCGAACTACCGGCTGGACATGACCGTCGCACCGGGCGTGATGTACTACACGGGCAGCCTGGCCCTCGGAGCGGCCTATATTTTCAGTAAAAACGCCGAACGGGTTTCCGCCGAGCAGGTGAGCGACAAGGGGCAGTACTACGCATTTCTGGACAAAGGGCTGATGTACGGGGCCTCCGAGCTGTGGACTGGCAGCGGCATACACCTCAGCGAAACGGGCGTCACCGGATTCCCGGTTACGGAAACGCTTCATGGCATCGCATTGCAGGCCCAGTGGAAGGGATTCCACGCCGACATCGAATACCAGCACAGCGCCGGAAAAGCCGGGGAGAAGCAGGCCATCTGGTTCAGGTTCCCGGCCCACCGAATCACCGCCCGCGCTGCATACCGGTTCGGAACGGGCGAACGGCTGCATTTCCTGCGGCTGACGGTAGGGTGGCAGCAGCAGGCCAACGACGAGACCGTGATGGAACAAACCACATCGAACGGCATAACGACGACCACGGTTTACGGATCGAACCGCATTTTCGAACGCGACGCACTCAGCATCAATCCCGAATACGAGTGGACAAGCCCCCGGGGCGAATTCCGCGGCGGTGCGGAGGTCGAAACGCTCGACCGCCTCTCCTCGCAGATGTACCCTTACCTCTATTCGCAGTCGATCATCCGCTGGCGGGTCTATGCCTCGGGAATGGTACGCGCAGGCCGTTTCGACCTGCGGGCCGGAGCCGCATTCGCCACGGGACACCGGACCGAAAAGAGCCGCATCGTCGACAGCGACATTGACGCCGGGACATATCCCACCCAGCTCACCGACCAATACGACCTGCAGAACGAATACCTCACCGCCGCGCGCACGACCGTCGGTCTGTCGGTCCGCTACAACACCCGCTGGGGGCTGTACGCCGAAGCCGGAGCCAGCCTTACCCACGGCTTCGATCTGCACTGCATCGACGGCAGTAACCGCTGGTGCGAAACCCTGAAAATAGGATATACATTTTAAATAACAGATTCAATCATTAAAAACAAGAGCAACTATGAAAAAAATCCTGACGATCCTGCTTGCAGCCGCAGGGCTGGCAGCCTGCCAAAGCGACGGCAACGACAATCCCGCTCCGGCGTCCGACCGGATCACGATCGACCCGATCATCACCCGCGCCACGGAGGTCAACTTCGAAAAAGACGACCAGATCGGCCTCACCGTCATGCGCGGCGAAACGGCCTATGCCGAGAACACCTGCCTGACATTTGCCGACGGCGTATTCTCGGGCAACCTGACCTGGTATGCCGAAGCGGCCGAGAAATCCACGCTCATCGCTTACTATCCCTACAATCCGGCAGGCGCCCCGACCAAATTCAGCGTTGCGGCCAACCAGACCACAGACTACGGCACTTCGGACCTGATGGCCGCAACGAAAGCCGACGTTCTGCCCTCGGCCAATTCGGTCAGCATGGTCTTCAAACACCAGCTCACCAAAATTCTGATCGACATCACCAACGAGACGGGTTCCGACATCAGCAGCGTGAAGCTCCAGGGCTCGATCCCCACGGCGACGATCGACCTAGCCAACCTCGGCGTAACCGTCGACGAGACCGCTGCCACCACCGACATCCAGGCCCAGCAGGTCGAGGCCAACAAGACCTACCGCGCGATTGTCGTGCCGCAGACCGTAGCCTTCAAGCTGGCCGTAACCACCGCCGCAGACAAGACGCTGACACAGTCGCTGGCTTCGATGGAACTCAAATCCGGCGGCCAATACACCGTAACCGCCCGCGTGACGCCCGAAGGACTGAAAGTCATCGTCAGCGGCGAGATCGAGAACTGGACCGACGAAGGCGACATTCCCGCAGCTTCGGAGGAGGTGTCCCTCGAAGAACATCTCGACCAGAATTACATCGTCTACGACGGGGAGACATACAAAACCGTAAAACTCGCGAACAATACGATCTGGATGGCCGAGCCGCTACGCTATGTTCCCGAAAGCCTCACGCCCTCGACCGACCCCCTGGCCGATTCGCACGTGTGGTATCCCTACCGCCTGATCGACGCCGAAAGCACCTCGGTCAACGCCGACAGCGCCGAAGCCCTGACGGACGCCGAATCCATCCGCAAATACGGCTACCTCTATGACATGCAGGCCGCACTCGGCAAGGAGATCACCGCCGACAACTGCTACGATTTCGAAGGCGCACAGGGTATCTGCCCCAAAGGCTGGCACATCCCGACCCGCATGGAATTCGTCGCCCTCTGCGGCAACTCGGTATGGCGCAACGGCGACACGGATCCCTCGCCCGCGCAGTTGACCGATGCCACGGCGCTGTTCTACAACGAGAGCTACAAGGGCGGCAAAGTCGCTTCGTTCAACGACGGGGGCTGGAACTTCGTCCTCTCGGGCGTCCGCATGTCGACCGGCTACACGGCCACGCCGCGCTACCAGCTGACGATCATCAACGCCAAGAACTCGACCCAGACCGACTTCTACGGCCTGCCGGCCATGACCTATGTCATGTCGTCAAGCTGTCACCAGCCGGCCTACTCTTCGGCCGACCCCAGTGTGCTGAACAACATTCAGTACTTCGGCCTGATGACGACTTTCACCACGGCCAGCTATCCCGAAGGCCGCGCCAGCGTAGCTTACGTGAGCGTACTCGCCGGTCAGCAACTGCGCTGCGTCCGGGACAAGGCCGAATAAACGGCACTCATCCACAACCGAAAGAGGCTGAAAGCGAGTTTGCTTTCAGCCTCTTTTTTACGTACCGGACCGGATCTATTTCCGTTTGGGAAGAAGGCGCTTCGTCAGGAAACGGCGTACCGGTTCGTCGTACAACTTCAGGCACAGGTAAGCCAGAATCACCGACCCGACGACGAGGGCTACAGCCCCGGGCAGCGACTGCCCGAACGTAAGGTTCCCGTTTTTGACCCAGGCATAATAGAGGTAGATGAAAGGGTAGTGTACCATGTAGAGCGGATAAGATATATCGCCCAGGAATTTGCAGACCCGGGTGGTTATTTTGTCCGTCGTCTTTCCCGAAGCTCCGAGGAATACGAGCAGAGGAAAGAGGACCACGGCACAGAGTGTATCGTACAAACCATTCATCCACAGATGTTCGCTCCCGCCGATACGGGGAACCGACAACAGCACGACGACGGCCAGACTGCATATCCAGAATGCGCCCTTTATATGAATGGGTTTAAACACGCGCGACAACAGCAGTCCTGCCGCGAAGGCGAACAACAGGCGCAGAGAACCTCCGACCATGTTGACGCCGTCCATGGCGAACCCGACGCATATATCGCCCAGCGGCCCCCAGATGGCGAACGCCGCCAATCCGCAGCCGGCAAGCAGCACCCATACGAAAAGGGCTTTGGTCGGAAGTCTGCGGATAATGAGCGCATAGAGGATGTTGCCGATATACTCGAAAAACAGCGACCAGCTCGGACCGTTCAGCGGATACATTTCGCCGAGTCCCCGGATTTCCATGCCGGGCGTCGCCGGAATCAGCAGCGCATTCAACAGCGTTGCTCCCAGCAGCATGGAGATGGATACCGTCGAAACGTCCCAGACCGAGCAACCCTGAAAATAGAACACTACGGCCCCGATGACAGCCCCGATGACGACCATGGGGTGCAGGCGGATGAAGCGGCGCTTGAGAAATTCCATTACCGTCATCTTTTTCCAGCGGTCGTCGTAGGCATAGCCGACCACGAAGCCGGAGAGGATAAAGAAAAAATCGACCGCCAGATAGCCGTGATTGATCCGCTGGTCGAGATGGCTGGTTGCGAAAGCCTCGAACAAGTGGAAACACACGACCGTAAGGGCGGCTATTCCGCGCAACCCGTCGAGAATATTGTAATGCGGTTTGGTATCGGCAAATGCGGTTGCTGAAATATTCGGCATCGGTTAATGGTTTGGGTTCTTAAATTACAGCGCGAAAAACAAATTCACATTCGGCAAAGATACGAAAATATCATTATTTTCGATACAAAAACAAAGGACCCGATTTTCAGGTCCTTTGTTTTTCCATTTCCCGCACCATGCCAACATCAGGGATTCACCTGCATCACCTGCTTCCAGTCCAGCTTCGTGGGGTAACCCCAGTCGGGTTTCGCGGGGTCGCAGAAATCGCCCGCTGCTTTCATCCGGGCATAGAGCAGTTCGGTCAACACCTCGCGCTTTTTGCGGTAGGCAGGGTCGTCGTAAAGGTTTTTCAGCTCCATCGGGTCGGCATTGAGGTCGAAAAGCTGCGGATGGCGCTGCCCGTCGACATTGTAGAGGATGAGTTTGAAACCATCCTTCTTGATGGCGCGCTGGAGGTTAATATACGTCAGCAAGATGTCATCGCGCTTTTTCACTCCGGGATCACGCAGGGTCTCTTCCAGCGAAATACCCTTCACGGTAGCCGGAATCCCGATGCCCGCAAGGTCGCAAAGCGTGGGGTAAAGGTCGAAGAGGTAACAATAGGCGTCGCGCATCGTGTTCTGCGGAACGCCGGGCCCGCAGATCACCATCGGAACCTTCACCGCCGCCTCGTACAGGTTCTGTTTCCCCAACAGGCCGTGTTCGCCGACGCATAAACCGTTGTCCGACGTAAAAACGATGATCGTATTATCGGCTTTGCCGCTCTTTTCCAGCGCATCGAGAATCCGCCCTATCTGGAAGTCCACCTCGCTGACCATGCCGTAATAATTAGCCCTTTCAGCCAGCACCTGCTCCGGGACACGGGGCGTGGGGAGCAGTTTTTCGTCGCGCTCGTTCAGATCGCCGTTATCGAAAGGGTGCTGCGTGACGAAATTCGCGGGCATCTGCAATCCGTCTGCATCGTATTTTCGGCCATAGCCGGGCAGCACATTACGCGGGTCGTGGGGCGAGGTGAATGCCACGTACATCAGGAACGGAGCATTGTCCGACGATGCTGTTTCCAGAAACCCGATGGCGGCATCGGCATACAACTCCGACGAGAAAGTCTCGCGCGACGCATCCACCCATACGCCGTTGCTGTTGTTGTAGTTGCCCGCAGGGTCGTACTGATGAAGGTAAGGCCGTCTGTGTCCCAATTCGTTATTCCGCCCGTAGGGGTGCATGCCTCCGAAAAAGATGTTCGCCCCCGTGGAGAACGACCGGTTGAACGAGGCGTTGTCGCTGTGCCATTTTCCGGTCGCAAAGGTCGTATAACCATTCTCACGGAACAACTCCGGGAACGTTTTTTCCGCCTCGGGGATGACGCCGCCGTTGCGGTGCACATCCATCAGGCCGCGCCCCGTGAGAAGCATCGCCCGGCTGGGCTGTGAAATCGCGCCGTTGAAACCGCCCATCACATGGGTCTGGGTGAACGACACGCCGTGGCGCACGAGCCGGTCCATGTTCGGGGTGTGAATATCCGTATTGCCCCATGCCTGAATCGTGCTGAACGTCTGATCGTCGGTCAGCAGGAAGAGTACATTGGGACGCCCGGCCTTGCCGTCGTCGCTGCTTTTCGGAGTCTCTTTCCCCGAAGCGTAGGCCCCGAACAAAGGTGCGCCCAGCATCGCCGGGAGGCAGCACAGTAAGGTTTTGTTATTCATCGTGTATTCATTTAAGCCGATACAAATTACGGGATTCCGGTCCGAAATCGGGGGCGACAACTATTCAAAAAACAACAGAAAATGGTCATGCCGTGCCGGCGCAACCTGAATTTGTTTTACCTTTGCCCGAAAGAAAGAGTCTGACAACTACATGGCGAAAATTCTGATTATCGACGACGAAGAACAGTTGCGCCGATTGCTGGCGCGGATCATCGGGCTGGAAGGGTACGACGTGGCCGAGGCTTCGGACTGCGCTTCGGGGCTGAAAAAACTCCGCCAGTACGATCCCGACGTCGTGCTGTGCGATGTCAAACTGCCTGACGGCAACGGCGTCGAGATGGTGGCCCGCATCAAGGAGGCCGCACCCACGGTCGAAGTGATTCTGCTGACGGCCTATGGCAATATTCCCGACGGCGTGCAGGCCATCAAGAACGGCGCTTTCGACTACATCACCAAAGGCGACGACAACAACAAGATACTCCCCCTGCTGAGCCGCGCTACCGAAAAAGCCGAAATGCAGCGGCGGCTGACCCGCATCGAGACCAAACTCTCCGAGGAACACTCCTTCGACCGGATCGCTGGGGAATCGGCAGTCCTGCGCAAAGCCGTCGACCTGGCGCGTAAAGTCGCCGTCACGGACACTTCGGTGCTGCTCACGGGCGAAACGGGAACCGGCAAAGAGGTCTTCGCTCAGGCCATCCATCACGCCAGCCGCCGTGCAAAAGGGGCTTTCGTGGCGATCAACTGCTCGGCATTCTCACGCGAACTGCTCGAAAGCGAACTCTTCGGCCACCGGGCCGGGAGTTTCACGGGAGCCGCCAGGGACAAGAAGGGACTTTTTGAGGAGGCCGACAAAGGTACGCTGTTCCTCGACGAAATCGGGGAGATGCCCGTCGAGTTGCAGGCCAAACTGCTCCGGGTGCTCGAAAGCGGCGAATTCATCAAAATCGGCGAGACGCGCCCGACAAAGGTCGACCTGCGCCTGATCGCCGCCACCAACCGCGACCTCGAAAAGGAGATCGCCGCAGGAAACTTCCGCGAGGACCTCTATTTCCGCCTCTCGGTGTTCCGCATCCAGCTTCCCTCGCTGCGCGAACGCCCCGGCGACATTGCCGGATATATCCGCTTCTTCGCGGCGCAGTTCGCCGACAAAATGGGGCGTCGCATCGACTCCATCGACAACGCTTATATCACCGCCCTCGAACGCCACACGTGGCACGGCAATGTCCGCGAACTGCGCAACGTCGTGGAACGCAGCATGATCATGGCCGACGGCAACCGACTCACAGTCGATTGCCTCTCGCCCGAATTCCATACGGCAGGCAACTGCACAAACTCCGATTCGCTGGCGCTCGACGAACTGGAACGCCGCCACATCCTGAAAGTTTTGGAGCACACCAAGGGCAACAAAGCCGAAGCCGCCCGCCTACTGGGCATCGGCATCGCCACGCTTTACCGCAAACTGGAGAGTTACGGGGTGAAATAACTTCCGTATCCTCTCATTCCGAGAAGGCCGCCTTATCATTTTGATAGGGTGGCCCTCTTTTTTGGCACGTATGCCAAATAAATAACAAGCAACAAATCAGCGCATTAAATATGCAATAACCATTCTGGCACTCCCTTCGTATGCTTATCCGTAACAAAACCCAATGGCAAAATGGCAATCGTTATCCTGATACTGATTTTCTGCGGCGCAATGCTGCTGCTGGACCTGATGCTGTGCGGGTTTGTAAAAAAAATGTCTAATTCAAAAAAAGTAAAGAAATGAATGAAATCTTCTTGTTTCTGCTGCTCTGCGCCCTCGGTGTGCTGTGCTACGGATTCTATTTCAAATGTGTGGATTGGTTCGAAAAAATCTGATGCCCTATGTTTACAAGCCTCCTTATCCTGAGCATCCTCGGATTTGTCTATCTGATGTACGTGCTCGTCAAACCCGAGAAATTCTGATTGTCTGATTCCTTAACCCCGAAATAAATGAATACGGAACTATATGGTGTAATCCTGCAATGGACCCTTCTGGTGGCGCTGTGCTACCTGCTGGGACGCTACATTGCCAAAGTCTACCGGGGCGAACGCACCTGGCTCGATTTCATGGCTCCCATCGAACGGGCCATCTACCGCTTCTGCGGCATCGACTCCACCGTGGAGATGAACTGGAAACAGTTCCTCAAAGCCCTGCTGATGGTCAACCTCTTCTGGTTCTTCTGGGGCATGCTGCTGCTGGTCTTCCAGGGCTGGCTGCCGCTCAACCCCGACGGCAATCCCGGACAGTCGCCCGACCTGGCGTTCAACACCTGCATCTCGTTCATGGTCAACTGCAACCTCCAGCATTACAGCGGAGAAACGGGCCTGAGCTACTTCACGCAACTGTTCGTCATCATGCTCTTCCAGTTCGTCACCGCCGCCTGCGGCATGGCCGCCATGGCCGGAATGATGAAGGCGCTGGCGGGTAAGACGACGAAGACCATCGGCAACTTCTGGGTGTTCCTCACCAAGAGCGTGACGCGCATCCTGATGCCGCTGTCGCTCGTCGTCGGCATCCTGCTCGTCGTCAACGGCACGCCGATGTCCTTCGACGGCAAACAGTCGCTCACGACGCTCGAAGGCGCCGAGCAGGTCATCTCGCAAGGCCCCACGGCAGCCATCGTCCCCATCAAGCAGTTGGGAACCAACGGCGGCGGCTACTTCGGCACCAACTCGGCGCACCCGCTCGAAAATCCCAATGCCTTCACCAACATCCTCGAATGCTGGTCGATCCTGATCCTGCCCATGGCCATGGTCTTCGCCTTCGGATTCTTCGTCCGCCGCCGCAAGCTCGCGGCCTGGATTTTCGGCGTGATGCTCTTCGCTTATACCGCTGGCGTGGTCTTCTCCGTCTGGCAGGAGACAGGCGGCAGCATGCAGATCGACAAAATGGGCATTACGCAGGACCTCGGCTCGATGGAGGGCAAGGAGATCCGCATCGGCTCTGCCGCATCGGCCATGTGGGGCATGACGACTACCGTCACCTCCAACGGCTCGGTGAACTCGATGCACGACTCGCAGACCCCGCTGAGCGGTATGATGCAGATGCTCAACATGCAGATCAACTGTTGGTTCGGCGGCGTCGGAGTGGGGTGGATGAACTACTTTGCCTTTCTCATCATCGCCGTCTTCATCAGCGGACTGATGGTCGGCCGCACGCCCGAATTCCTCGGCCGGAAGGTCGAAGCGCGGGAAATGAAGATCGCCACGCTGGTCGTGCTGATGCACCCCTTCCTGATCCTCGTCGGCACGGGTATCTCGGCAGCCATCGCCGCCGCCAATCCTGAAATAGGGTGGCTCAACAACCCCTCGTTCCACGGCCTGAGCGAAATGCTCTACGAGTACACCTCCTCGGCTGCCAATAACGGTTCGGGCTTCGAGGGACTCGGCGACAACACGCCGTTCTGGAACATCTCGACAGGCATCGCGCTGATCATGGGCCGCTATTTCCCGATCGTGGGCCAGATTGCCATCGCAGGGCTTCTCGCCTCGAAGAAGTACATCCCCGAAAGCGCCGGAACGCTCAAAACCGACACGGGAACTTTCTCGTTGATGACCTTCGCCGTCATCATCATCGTTGCAGCCCTCTCGTTCTTCCCCGCACTGGCGCTGGGTCCCATCGCCGATTACCTGACTTTCTAAATCGTTACATCCATGAAACAAAACCGCAATAACTCTCTGTTCGACCGCACGTTGCTGCGCCAGAGTCTTCGCGCCTCGTTCACGAAGCTCGACCCGCGCACGATGGTCAAAAACCCGATCATGTTCACCGTCGAGGTGGTCACCTTCGCCATGCTGCTGCTGATCGTCTGGATCGCCGTGACAGGCAACACCTCACAGGGTTCACTGCTCTACAACTTCGTGATCTTCGCCGTACTGCTGCTCACGGTGCTTTTCGCCAACTTTGCCGAAGCCATCGCCGAAGCGCGCGGCAAGGCACAGGCCGACAGCCTGCGCAAAACCCGCGAGGAAACTCCCGCCAAACGCATCGACCCCGACGGACAGTCGCACGTCGTAAGCAGTTCGGCACTCCGCCAGGGCGATGTTTTCGAATGCGTCGCAGGCGACACGGTCGCTGCCGACGGCGAGATCATCGAGGGCCTGGCGTCGATCGACGAAAGCGCCATCACGGGCGAATCCGCCCCGGTGATCCGTGAAGCGGGCGGCGACAAAAGCTCCGTCACGGGCGGCACGAAGGTCCTCTCCGACCGCATTCTGGTGAAGGTCACCGCCAAACCCGGTGAGAGCTTCCTCGACCGGATGATCGCCCTCGTCGAAGGCTCCTCGCGCCAGAAAACGCCCAACGAAATCGCCCTGACGATTCTGCTGGCAGGCTTCACACTCGTCTTCGTGATCGTCTGCGCCACGCTCAAACCTTTCGCCGACTACGTCGGTGCGAACATCACCATCGCGGCATTCATCTCGCTGTTCGTCTGCCTGATCCCGACCACCATCGGCGGCCTGCTATCGGCTATCGGCATCGCCGGTATGGACCGTGCACTGCGAGCCAACGTCATTACCAAGTCGGGTAAGGCCGTCGAAACCGCAGGCGACATCGACACGCTGCTGCTCGACAAGACGGGTACGATCACCATCGGCAACCGCAAGGCGACGCGTTTTTATCCCGCCGAAGGCATCGACCCCAAGGCTTTCGTCCGCATGTGCGTACTCTCGTCGGTCGCCGACCCGACCCCCGAAGGTAAATCCATCGTCGAACTGGGCGCCGCCGAAGGCGTCCGCGTCGACCCGATGAACATGGTCGGCGTGCGGATGGTGAAATTCACCGCCGAAACCAAATGCTCGGGCGTCGACATGCCCGACGGCCGCCGCATCCGCAAGGGAGCCTCCGAGGCGATTCTCCGCATTGCCGCCGAGCACGAAAATCCCTGCCCGGCCGGCGTCCTGGACTCGGCGCGTACGATTTCCGAGAATGGCGGCACACCGCTCGTAGTCTGCGAAAACGAGTGCATCACGGGCGTCATCGAGTTGCAGGACATCATCAAGACCGGCATCCGCGAACGCTTCGAGCGCCTGCGCCGGATGGGCGTGAAGACCGTGATGGTCACGGGCGACAACCCGCTGACGGCTAAATACATCGCCGAGAAGGCCGGTGTCGACGATTTCATCGCCGAGGCCAAACCCGAAGACAAACTCGAATACATCCGCCGCGAACAGCAGGCCGGCAAGCTGGTAGCGATGATGGGCGACGGCACGAACGACGCCCCGGCACTGGCCCAGGCCGACGTAGGCGTGGCGATGAACAGCGGCACGCAGGCTGCCAAGGAGGCGGGCAACATGGTCGACCTGGACAACGACCCCACCAAACTGATCGAGATCGTCGAGATCGGCAAGCAGCTCCTCATGACGCGCGGCACGCTCACGACCTTCTCCATCGCCAACGACGTGGCCAAGTACTTCGCCATCGTCCCGGCGCTGTTCATCGCTTCGATTCCCTCGTTGCAGGCCCTGAACATCATGCACCTGCATTCGCCCGAAAGCGCCATCCTCTCGGCGGTGATCTTCAATGCCCTGATCATCCCGCTGCTGATTCCACTGGCCCTGCGCGGCGTGACCTACAAACCGATCGGAGCCTCGGCCCTGCTGCGCCGCAACCTCTTTATCTACGGACTGGGCGGCATGATCGTACCGTTCATCGGCATCAAGCTGATTGATATGTTAATAAGTGTGTTCTTTTAAAATTCGTTTCGAGAGATTTCACCGCCCCGGCGGATCGTAAGACCGTATTCGCTGCCTCCGGCGTCGTATACAAACCTGACCCCACCCCAAACCCCTCCCTTGGGAGGGACTTAGAGCCGCTTTGCAGCAGGCGGAACCCGGAATCTCCTGTAAAATTTAATCAATTATGAAAAACCTCTGGATTTCACTCAAAATAACGCTGGCAATGTGCCTGTTGCTCGGCGTGGGCTATGTGCTCGTACTGCGCGGCGTATCTGCCGTCGCAGGCCCCAACGGCGGCGAGGCCGAAACGATCTCGCTCAACGGACAGGTCGTCGGTGCGGCAAACGTCGGACAGGCATTTGCCGACAGCACCCATTTCTGGAGCCGTCCCTCGGCCGTCGACTACAACGGCGGAGGCTCGGGCGGCAGCAACAAGGCTACGACCAACCCCGAATACCTCGCCGAGGTCGAACAGCGCGTGCAGGACTTCCTCGCAGCGCATCCTTACCTCACCCGCGCGGAGGTTCCCGCCGAAATGGTCACAGCCAGCGGTTCGGGACTCGACCCCGACATCTCACCCCGCGGCGCACAGGTGCAGGTGCAGCGCGTGGCCGAAGCCCGCGGACTGGACATCGCAACAGTGCAAAATCTGGTCGATTCGCTGACCCAAAAACCGTGGCTGGGACTTTTCGGCACGGCGAAGGTCAACGTACTCCGCCTGAACGTCGCACTGGAAGAACTGAACAAAAACGAATTGTAACCCATGAAAATCGATAAAACAATGAAACGCTGGATATTTATTCTGACAACCGCCCTGGCGGTCTTCCTGACAACCGACCTTTGCGCCCAGGAGCGCGGCGTACGCCTTTCGGGCGGTACAGACGTAGTGAGCGCCTATATCTGGCGCGGCGTCTGGGAAGCTGGCGCAAGCCTGCAACCCACGCTGACGATGACCGCCGGGAACTTCTCGGCAACAGCCTGGGGTTCGGTGGACTTCGCCGCAACCTCCTACAAAGAGATGGACCTGACGCTGGCCTATGCCCTGGGTCCCGTCACCTTCTCGCTGGCCGACCTCTACTGGGAAGGCGGAGCCGCCGACCGCGGCACGATCAGCCGCAACTACTTCCGCTTCGGCACCGATTCGCCCCACCGCGTCGAGGCAGGCATTGCATGGTGCGTCAGCGAACGCATCCCCGTCACGCTGGCCTGGAACACCGTGCTGTTCGGCCCGGCCGACGTGAATGCGAAAGGGGAGCGCGCCTATGCCACCTATGCCGAAATCTCGTATCCCTTCGCCGTAAAAGGCGTGGATATGAAGGCCGGGGTGGGCGTCGTACCCTGGAACGCCGTGGGAACCTATGGTATCGACCGCGATTTCTACGTGCAGAACGTCTTCCTCAATGCAGGAAAAAGCTGGACTGTGCTTGAGTCGCTGCAACTGGGCATCTTCACTTCGCTGAGCTGGAATCCCGCAGCGGAAGATGTCAACTTCGTAGGCGGATTCTCATTCCGGATGTAACGATGGAGAAAGAAGACAGCGTCCAGCGGTTTCTGGAACTGATCCGGCGCTCGCACCGCGGGAAGTTCAAGGTCTACATCGGCATGAGCGCCGGCGTAGGCAAGACCTACCGCATGCTGCAGGAAGCCCACCAACTGCTCGATGCAGGTGTCGATGTCTGCATCGGCTACATCGAAACGCACGGTCGCACCGAAACGGAAGCCCTCGTCGAAGGGCTTCCGCTCGTGCCCCGTCGCAGGCTCTTTTACAAGGGCAAGGAGTTGGAGGAGATGGACACGCAGGCCATCGTCAACCTGCATCCCGAAATAGTCGTCGTCGACGAACTGGCCCACACCAACATCGAAGGAAGCGGGAATCCCAAGCGCTGGCAGGATGTGATGCAGATTCTCAACGCGGGAATCAGCGTCATATCGGCCGTCAACATCCAACATATCGAGGGGCTGAACGAGTCCGTCGAGGAGATTACCGGCATCGAGATCCGCGAGCGGGTCCCCGACAGCGTGCTGGCGATGGCCGACGAGGTGGTGAACATCGACCTCACGGCCGACGAGCTGATCGAACGGCTGAAAGCCGGGAAAATCTACCGTTCCGACAAGATCGCCGCGGCGCTCGGCAATTTTTTCACACAGGACAACCTGCTGCAACTGCGCGAACTGGCGCTGAAGGAGGTCGCGCTGCGCGTGGAAAAGAAGGTCGACAGCGAGGTAACCAGTTCCGAGGTATTCAGGCGCGACAAACTGCTGGCCGTGATCGACTCCTCCGAAAAACGCGCCCGCCGCATCATCCGCAAGACAGCGCGCATGGCCACGCACCTGAACGCCGCCTTCACGGTGCTCTACGTGCAGGGCGACCGCGAGGCCGACGACCGCATTCCGCTGGCCCGGCAGCGCTACCTGATCAACAACCTGAACCTCGCCACGGAACTCGGCGGCGAGGCGCGCCGGATCCGCTCCAATTCCCCGGTGGAGAGCATCGTCGGATTGTGCCGGGAACAAAAAATAAACATCGTCTGTGTCGGGCGTCCCGAATTTTCACTACTTTCGCTACTGAAAAGCGCAATCTACCTGCGACGGCTGACCGGACTGCTGTCGCGCATGAACATCGACCTTTTTATCTTTTCATAAGCCATGAGAATACAAAGGAGAATCACCCTGGGCATCGGCATCCTCTTCGCCATGATCCTGCTGCTGGGCATCCAGTCGGTCAGCTATGTCCGCGAGCTCTCGCGGGCGACCGGAACCATCCTCGCCGACAACTACAACTCGCTGCAATACGCCGGGGACATGCTGCGGTCGCTCAACGACATCGGAGCCGACTCCGTATCGCGGCACGCCCTGCGCCAGAGCCTCGCGCTGCAACAGGAGAACATCACCGAGATCAGCGAGAAAGAGACTACAGCGGCGCTCGAACGCCACGTTGCCTCGCTGAGCGACCCCGTCACCGAAGCCGAAATCCGAACCGTACGCCAGGACCTGTTCCGGATCATGGAACTGAACATGGCGGCCATCCGCGCCAAAAGCGCCGGGGTGGAGCAGCGCGCCGACTACGTGATGTGGTGGTTGATCGTCGCTGCGGCCCTCTGCGCCCTGATCGCCGGAGGCATCCTGGTCTGGTTCCCGCAACTGGTGCTACGTCCGATCGACGCCCTGAAAAAGGGTATCACCCAGATCGCCAACCACAACTACCGGGAGCGGCTCGATTTCTCGGGCAACCGCGAGTTCGAATCGGTCGCCGATTCGTTCAACAACATGGCCGCCAAACTCGATGAATACCGCCGCAGTTCACTCGACGACCTGATGATGGCCAAAAAACGCATCGAAGCGATCGTCAACACGCTCCACGAACCGATCGTGGGATTGGGTCCCGACCGCAAAATCCTCTTCATGAACCGCGAGGCGCTCTCGGTGCTGAACCTCCGGGAAGATGCCATCGGGCGCGACGCCACCGAAGTAGCCCTCTCGAACGACCTGCTGCGACGGCTGATCCGCGGACTCTGCGACGAGGCGAAAAAAGCCGATGACGAACCGCTGAAAATCTATGCCGACAACAAGGAGAGCTTTTTTCAGGTGGAGAACACGCCGCTCTACATTACCCCCGTAGGCGGACGCGACCAACAGTTCGTCGGCAACCTGATCATACTGAGCAACATCACCAAATTCAAGGAGCTGGACTCGGCCAAGACCAACTTTATTTCAACCGTCTCGCACGAGATGAAAACCCCGATCTCGTCGATCCTGATGAGTCTGCAACTGCTCGGCGACGACCGTCTGGGGGCGCTCAACGGCGAGCAGAAACAACTCGTCACCAGCATCAAGGAGAGCAGCGACCGCCTGCTTTCGATCACGGGCGAACTGCTCAACATGACCCAGATCGAGACGGGCAAACTTAAACTGATACCTAAGGTAACCAAGCCTATCGAACTGATAGACTATGCCGTAAAGGCAACACAGGTGCTGGCCGAACGGTTCTGCTGCTTCGTCGAAGTGGACTATCCGGAGAAGATCGCGAAACTCTTCGTCGATAACGAAAAGATCGCCTGGGTCATCACCAACCTGCTGTCGAACGCCATCCACCATTCGCCCGAACGGTCGCGCATCATCATCGGGGCCGTGCAGCGCGAAAAAGCCGTCGAAATCTACGTCCAGGACTTCGGGCGCGGCATCGACCCGCGCTACCACAAGAGCATTTTCGAACGTTATTTCCGCGTTCCGGGAACCAAAGTGCAGGGTAGCGGGCTGGGGCTGGCCATCTCCAAGGAGTTCGTCGAGGCGCACGGGGGTTCGATCTCGGTCGAAAGCGAAATCGGCCGCGGCAGCCGCTTCTCGATCCTGCTTCCGCCCTGATACGAGCGCGTCGCCATACGAAAATCGCTATAATTCGGTATTGCCCGACTGGCGGTATTTTGCCTACTTTGCATCGTCAAACAGAGCAAGATGCAAACGTGCAAAGACGAAATACGGACCGGAATCCTGCGGCATGCCGCAGCGGTATTCCGTACACGCGGCTTTGCAAGGAGTTCCATGCGCGAAATCGCCGCGACGGCGCACGTCGGGCTGAGCAACATCTACAACTATTTCCCGGGCAAGGACGCCCTCTTCCGCGAAACCGTACGGCCCGCGGTACGCAAATTCGAACGCATGCTCGAAGAGCACCACGGACAGCAGGGTACGGACATCGCGGGGATGTTCTCGGAGGAATCGTTCAGGCAGTTGGTCGGGAAATACCTGCAACTGCTCCGCGAAAACCGGACGGAACTGGAACTGCTCTTTTTCTGCTCGCAGGGCTCGACGCTGGCGAACTTCCGCGAGACTTACACCGTCCGTTCGACGGCAATCGTGCAGAACTATTTCCGCGAAGCGAAACGACGCCATCCGCAGGTCGAAACCGGCGTTTCCGACTTTTTCATCCACCTGCATGCCGCATGGATGTTCACGTTGTTCGAAGAGTTGCTGATGCACCGCATCCATCCCCGCGAGACGGAACGGGTCATACGGGAATACATCACCTTTGAAATCACCGGTTGGAGGGAGCTTATGAAGATATAAGCTCCCTCCCGGCTTATACGTATGTTTCCATATCACCTGATACAGGTATTCGGGGCGAAATGAAAACCCCAAAAATGGGTATTGCCCCGCCCCGGACAATGTCGTTACTTTGCAAAAAATCAAAAACACGACAACCATGACCGGAATTTTTTATGGAAGCACGATGGGAACGACGGAAGCCGTTGCCGAAGATATTGCAAAACAACTGGGCGTATCCACCGCCGACATCCACAACGTGGCCAACACACAGGCCGATGAAACGAACAAATACGACCTGCTGGTACTCGGCTCTTCAACGTGGGGATGCGGCGAGTTGCAGGACGACTGGTACGGATTCCTCGACGCCCTGAAGACTAAAGACCTCTCCGGAAAGCAGGTCGCACTGTTCGGCTGCGGCGACAGCAGTGGCTATCCCAACACCTTCTGCGACGCCTTGGGGCTGATCTTCGAAGGGTTGCAGGGAACGGGCTGCACGTTCATCGGGTCGTACGTTCCCGAAGGCTATGACGTTACGGATTCACTGGTCTGCAACGAAGGCCGGTTCGTCGGACTGGCCATCGACGACAGCGACCCGGGCAAAACCGACGAACGGATCGCCACCTGGTGCCGGAGCCTTAAAACCGCCTGACGATGAGCGCCGAGGATTTCAGCCGTTACGGCTCGATGAAACTCTTCATGCACCACATCTACGAGTTTCAGAAGGGTGTGCGGAGCCTGGTGCTGTGCACGATATGCCGCACGTGCGCTTCGCTGGTCTGCGAGCGCCTCGACCGCCTGGGCATCGGACACCTGACGCAGCCGGTTACCGACAACAAGGTCAACCTCTACTTCGGCAACCCGTTGTGCCTGAATGCGGTACGAACCTTCGTCCACAAACCGCTCAACGAACTGACACCCGAGGAGGATTTCATGCTCGGCGCCATGCTGGGTTACGACATCACCCGGCAGTGCGAACGCTACTGCAAGCGCAAACACCAAATTGCATAACGACAACACTTATTTAAAAACGATGAAACGAATCATTATCCTGGTTACCACACTCGCGGCAACCCTGGCCTTCACGGCCTGCGGCAGCCGGAACGCCGGTAAAAACAACCAGACCGCAGAAGCGACCACGACGGCTGTCACGCAGGTCGACGATCTGCTCACCCGGGCCGAAACGCTCACCGGGCAGGAGGTCACGATCGAGGGTGTCTGCACACATATCTGCCGCCACGGAGGCCGCAAACTGTTCCTGATGGGGTCCGACAACAAAAAAGTTATCCGCATCGAAGCCGGCGACAAGATCGGCTCGTTCGGCCCCGAATGCGTGAACAACCTCGTCCGCGTCACGGGAACGCTCACCGAGGACCGTATCGACGAAGCCTACCTCACGCAGTGGGAGCAGCGGGTGAAGGACCAAACAGCCGAAAAACACGGTTCGGACGAAGCCGGATGCAGCACCGAAAAGCAGGCGCGCGGCGAGTCGGCAACCTTAGGCCCCGAAAAGCGGATCGCCGCCTTCCGGGCCCGTATCGCCGACCGCAAGGCCAAAGAGGGCAAAGACTACCTCTCGTTCTACCACGTCTACGGCCTGAGCTACGAAATCATCAAATAACGACGAATGGACAGACGAAAATTCATGTCCGCCGTACGAAAATGGAGCAGGCCGGTTCACCGCGACCTCTCCTTTTTCTTTACAGGCGTATTACTGATCTATGCCGTATCGGGCTTTATGCTCAACCACAAACGGGATTTCAATTCCAACTATTCGGTCGAACGGCGCGAACTGACGCTTACCGGGACCTATCCCCAAACGCCCGAAGCGTGGGACGCCGAGACGGCACAGCGACAACTCGCCGCAATCGGCGAGGAGGGCAATTACCTCAAACATTACTCCCCGGAGGCGGGGCAACTGAAAATCTTTATCCGGGGCGGCAGTTCGCTGACCGCCGACCTCGCCACGGGGAAGGCTGTCTACGAGTCGATCCGCAAACGGCCTCTGCTGAGCAGCCTGAACCGCCTGCACTACAACCCCTCGCGGTGGTGGACGGTCTTTTCAGACATCTTCCTGGGCTGCCTCGTCGTCATCATCCTTTCGGGGCTGGTGATGATCCGCGGCCCGAAAGGGTTGTGGGGCCGGGGAGGCATCGAGCTATTGGCCGGAATCCTCGTCCCGCTGCTGTTCATCTTCCTGAGCTGACAAAAGGAGCGCCCCGCAACGGGCGCTCTTTTCATTTACCGGCAGGAATGCCGTCGGCGATCCGGGCCCGTTCGTCGATGCAAACGCCCGGTTCGTCTATTTTAGTTGTACACGCAAGAGGCAGCGCCTAGTTTTGTGGCAAAAGAAAACGCCATGAGACGAAAACTGCTGATAGGATGCGCCGTACTGCTCGGCCTGCAAACCGCTGCGGCACAAGATACGCTGAAGGTCTGGACGCTGCAGGAGTGCCTGCATTATGCATTGGAAAACAACATTCAGCTCCGCCAGAGCCGGAACGACTACCTGTCGGGCGTCGAGGACACCAAGGAGGCCAAAGCCGCATTGCTGCCGTCGCTCTCGGCCTCGACGACACAGGGATACACCAATTATCCCTCGTCGAACGCCGTCGACAAGAACAGCTACACCGGAACCTACGGACTAAATGCCGGGATGACGCTCTACGGAGGCGGCAAACTCCGCACGACGGTCAAACAACAGAACGTCCAGAACCGGATCGACGCACTGTCGGTGGCCGAGGCCGAAAACGACATCCGCATCGCCCTTGTGCAGGCTTACATGCAGGCGCTCTACGCTGCCGAAGCCGTCGAGGTGGCGGCAGGTACTGCCGAAGTATCCCAGGCCCAGCGCGACCGCGCCGAACAGATGTGGCAGGCCGGGTCGATCAGCAAGGTCGATTTCGCACAGCTCGAAAGCCAGTATGCGAGCGATGCTTACCAGGTCGTCGTGGCCCGTACGTCGCTCGACAACTACAAACTACAACTCAAGCAGTTGCTTGAATTAGATATAACGGAGGAAATGAATCTTGCGGCGCCCGCAATCCAAGAGAGTGAGGTGTTGTCAACCCTGCCTGCCAAAGCCGAAATCTATGCAACGGCAATGGACGCCATGCCCGAAATCAAGCGCGGGGAACTGGCTGTCGAATCGGCGGAGCTGGGTATTAAGCAGGCGCGCGCAGGATTCTTTCCGACCGTTTCCCTCTCCGCAGGCATCGGCACGGGCCACATGTCGGGCGGGTCGTTCGAAAGCAGTTCGCAGGTTTGGAACCGTTTCAACGAAAACGTAGGGCTGACGCTCAGCGTCCCGATCTTCTCCAACCGCAAAAACCGCACGGCGGTCAACAAGGCGCGGCTCACGGTCGCCAACAGCGAACTCTCATGGCAGGATTTGCAGAAAACACTGCTCCGGGAGGTCGAATCAGCCTACCTCGACGCCATGTCAGCCCAGTCGCAGTACCTCGCGGCCACGGAGAAACAGCGTTATGCCCAGCAGAGTTTCGACCTCACGGGCGAGCAGTTCAACGTCGGGATGAAGAATACCGTCGAACTGATCACAGCGCAGAACGAACTCTCATCGGCCCGGCAGGAGGTCCTGCAGGCCAAATACATCGCCCTTATGAACATCGAGTTGCTCAACATCTACCAGGGGCGGAATACCAGTACGATTTATTAAAATACACGATAACGATGAAAAAAAAGAATATTTTGATCGCGGCGTGCATCGTTGCCGCGGCCCTCGGCCTCTGGCTGTTGCTGCGCCCGGCGAAGAGCGGCGGAATCACGCTGGAAACCGCCCAGACCAGCCGCATCACGATCCGCAACTCGGTGACAGCGACCGGTACGGTGGAACCCGTCACCGAAGTCGAGGTTGGTACGCAGGTGTCGGGCATCATCGACCGTCTCTACGCCGATTACAACGACGTGGTGAAGGCCGGACAGTTGATCGCCGAGATGGACAAGGTGACGCTGCAGGCCGAACTGGAATCCTCGCAGGCCCAGCTGGAAAGCAGCAAGACCGAATACGAATACCAGTTGAAGAACTACACGCGCACCAAAACCCTGCACGAAAAGGAATTAGTGAGCGATTCGGAGTACGACGAAGCCTACTACCTGTATGAAAAGGCGCGCAACGCCTACGAGCAGGCCAAAGCGGCGATCATCAAGGTAAAACGCAACCTGGGCTACGCCACCATCACCTCGCCGATCGACGGTGTCGTGATCAGCCGGGCCGTGGAGGAGGGGCAGACCGTAGCCGCCGGGTTCGAAACCCCGACGCTATTCACCATCGCCGCCGACCTGACGCAAATGCAAGTCGTGGCCGATGTGGACGAGGCCGACATCGGGCAGGTAGCCGACAACCAGCGCGTGACGTTCACCGTCGACGCCTATCCCGACGACACGTTCGAAGGGACCGTGAAGCAGGTGCGCCTGCAGGCTACGACCGAATCGAGCGTCGTGACTTACGAGGTCGTCATCACGGCCTACAACCCCGATCTGAAGCTCAAACCGGGACTCACGGCCAACGTCACGATCTATACGCTGGAAAAGGACAATGCACTGGCCGTGCCGACCAAGGCGCTGCGGTTCGTACCCGATGAGGAGTTGCTCTCGGAACTGAACCTGACCGTAGAACCGGCCTCGGAACACAGTGTCGTGGGCAAACGCGAAGTTTGGGTCCGCAGCGGACAGACGCTCTCGGCACGGTTCGTCACGACGGGCGCTGCAAGCGGCGACCTGACCGAGATCGTCGAAGGACTCTCCGACGGCGACGAGGTGGCCGTAGGGATGACCGCCGAAGTGGTCGCAACTGCTGCTTCCGCCGAACGTAGCCCCTTCATGCCGACGCCTCCGGGCGGCAACAAAAAGAAATAAGCCATGAACAAAGAGGTCATCCGGCTGGAAAATATCCGGCGCGATTTCCGGGTCGGCGACGAGACGGTCCACGCCCTGCGCGGCGTTTCGTTCACCATCCGCGAGGGAGAGTTTGTGACGATCATGGGCACGTCGGGATCGGGTAAATCGACGCTGCTGAACACGCTCGGCTGTCTCGACACGCCGACGGCGGGGGAGTACTACCTCGACGGCACATCGGTCCGTACGATGGACAAGAACCAGCGCGCTACGCTGCGCAACCGCAAGATCGGCTTCGTGTTCCAGAGTTACAACCTGCTGCCGAAGACCACCGCCATCGAAAACGTCGAGTTGCCGCTGATGTACAACCCGGCCTACTCCTCGTCGGCCCGGCGGGAACGCGCCGTCGAAGCGCTCAAGGCCGTGGGGCTGGGCGACCGCCTGCAGCACAAGAGCAACCAGATGTCGGGCGGACAGATGCAGCGCGTGGCCATCGCCCGGGCGCTGGTGAACGACCCGGCGGTGATCCTGGCCGACGAGGCGACGGGCAACCTCGACACCCGCACCAGTTTCGAAGTGCTGGTGCTTTTCCAGCAACTTCACGCCGAGGGCCGCACGATCATCTTCGTCACGCACAACCCCGAGATTTCGCAATACAGCAGCCGCAACATCATGCTGCGCGACGGACGCGTCACCGACGACACAGTCAACGAACACGTTTTATGCGCAGCCGACGCCCTGGCGCAGCTGCCCAAACAGGAGGAGTAAGCCATGAATTTTGCAAACCTTTTCAAAATAGCCGTCAAGGCGCTGAGCAACAACAAGCTACGCGGATTCCTGACAATGCTGGGCATCATCATCGGCGTCGCCTCGGTCATCACGATGCTCGCCATCGGGCAGGGCTCGAAAAAGAGCATCCAGGCCGAGATCAGCGAGATGGGTTCGAACATGATCATGATCCACCCGGGCGGCGACCGGCGCGGCGGCGTCCAACTGAGCGCCGACGCCATGGAATCGCTCAAACTCAAGGATTTCGAAGACATCCAGACCAAGACGCGCTATGTAAGTTCCATCTCCCCGTCGGTCAGCAGTTCGGGGCAGACGGTCTACGGCGCCAACAACACCCCGACGACGGTCTACGGCGTGAACCTCGACTACCTCGACATCCGCCGCTACAAAGTCGCCGACGGCGACTCTTTCACCGAGCAGGACATCAAGACCGCCGCCAAGGTCTGCCTGATCGGCAAATCGGTGGTCGACGACCTGTTCACCAACGGCGAAAATCCTGTCGGGAAGGTGATCCGGTTCGGAACCATCCCGTTCCGCATCGTCGGTGTGCTGGAAAGCAAGGGTTACAACAGCATGGGCATGGACCAGGACGACCTGATCATCACCCCCTACACGACCGTCCAGAAGCGCATCCTCGCCATCACCCACCTGCAGGGAATCACCTGTTCGGCGCTGAGCGAAGAGTACACCGACCAGGCGATCGACGAGATCACCGACATCCTGCGCACCAACCACAAACTCAAGGCTTCGGACGACGACGATTTCTCGATCCGTTCGCAGCAGGAACTCTCGTCGATGCTCACCTCGACAACCGACATGATGACCGTATTGCTGGCCGCTGTAGCGGGCATCTCGCTGCTCGTCGGAGGCATCGGCATCATGAATATCATGTACGTCTCGGTAACGGAGCGCACGCGCGAGATCGGCCTCCGAATGTCGATCGGCGCCAAAGGACGCGACATACTGGCCCAATTCCTCATCGAATCCATTCTGATCAGCGTCACAGGCGGCCTGATCGGTGTTGTGCTGGGCATAGGCGCAGCGCTGGTGGTCAACCTCGCAGCCTCGTTCCCGATCTATATCCAGCCATGGAGCGTCTTCCTCTCGTTCGCCGTCTGCACCCTCACGGGCGTCTTCTTCGGGTGGTATCCGGCACAGAAAGCCGCCATGCTCGACCCGATCGAAGCCATCCGCTACGAATAGCCTGCCTAAGAGGCAGGATTTAAGAGGCAAGAGTAGGTTACAACGATCTCATTCAAATCCAGCCCGGCCGCTTTATAAAATCGTAATACGATTACCCTCAATAATTCCGTTTTTTTCATACTTTTGTAATCATGATCGCGTCGCAATCGAAATACACCGGCTGGTTGGTCCACCTCACGGCATGGGCCGTGATCTTCGGCATGCCGCTGTTCGTCACCGGACCCGACAAACCGTTGATGACCGGACCACAGTACATCCGTTTCCTGCTGGTCCCGCTGTCGTTCATGGTCGTCTTCTATGTCAATTACTTCCAGTTGATCGACCGCTACCTTACGACGCGGCGTTTTGCTCATTTCTCAGTATACAACATCCTGCTGGTCGGGGGTGTGATGGTGGGGGTCCACCTGCTGTTCCGCTACGTACTGCCGCACGATGCCGCGCACCATCCGCCGATGGACCGCCCGTGGCAGGACGCCGTACATTTCTTCATCGGCAACGCCATGCTCTACCTGCTGGTCGTCGGCGTGGGCGTCGCCATCCGAATGACGAGCGGCTGGTACCGTGCCGAAGCAGCCCGCCAGGAACTGGAACACAGCCGCACAGAGGCCGAGTTGCAGAACCTCAAGAGCCAGCTCAACCCCCATTTCCTGTTCAACACGCTCAACAACATCTATTCGCTCATCCAGCTCGACACCGAACGGGCCCAGCAGGCCGTCCACGACCTGAGCCGCCTGCTGCGTTACGTGCTCTACGACAGCAGCCAGCCCACTGTGCCGCTGAAAGCCGAAGTCGAATTTCTGCGCGACTACATCGAGTTGATGCGCATCCGCCTGCCGCGGCATGTAAAGGTATTCGTGTCGCTGCCCGACGAACCGTCGCAGGCGCCCGTGGCCCCGCTGCTCTTTATCTCGCTGGTCGAAAATGCCTTCAAGCATGGCGTGAGCAACGACAAACCCTCCTATGTCACCATCGACATCCACGAGATCGAAGGCCAGCTAATCTGCAAGATCAAGAACAGTTACTTCCCCAAATCAGCGGAGTCGGACCGGAGCGGTTCGGGCATCGGCCTGAAAAACCTATCGAAGCGTCTCGAAATGATCTACCCGGGGCGCCACACATTCGAATACGGACAAACGGGCGACGTCTACCTGGCGTTGCTGTGCGTCAAACTGCATGCATAGATAAATGAAACTGACCTGTGCGATAATCGACGACGAGCCGCTGGCCGTAGAACTGATGGAAGGGTATGTCCGAAAAACGCCCTTTTTGGAACTGCGCAACTCGTTCGGCAGCGGAACGGCGGCCGTCGAGACTTTGCGCGAACGGCCCGTCGACCTGCTTCTCTGCGACATCCAGATGCCCGGAGTCAACGGCATGGAACTTTCGCGGATGCTTCCGGCAGACACCCGCGTCATCTTCACCACAGCCTTCAGCCGCTATGCAGTCGAAGGGTTCCGGGTCCGCGCCATCGACTACCTGCTCAAACCGATCAGCTATGCCGATTTCCTCGCCGCGGCGCAAAAGGCTTTGGAGTGGTTCGAAATCAAACGCCGCGCCGAAAAGGCGGCTCCGGACGAAGCGCATCAGAGCATCTTCGTCAAAACCGAATACCGTCTGCAACAGATCGAACTGGATAAGATCCTCTATATCGAAGGGTTGAAGGACTATGTCAAAATCCATGTCGAGGGCGAGGCGCACCCCATCCTGTCACTGCTGAGCCTCAAATCGCTGGAAGACCAGCTGCCCGCCGACCGCTTCGTCCGCATCCACCGCTCCTACATCGTGCAGCCGGCAAAAATCCGCACCATCGAACGCAACCGCATCGTCTTCGGCAAGGAGTACATCCCCATCTCCGAAGGCTATCGCCAGCCGTTCTTCGACTTTCTGGCGCGGCGTTCGCTGATGCCCAAAGGTGCGGCCAGCCCCGACGTTCCGCACCGGAAAGAGTGACTACGCGCCTTCCACGAGGGTTTCTTTCATTCTCTGCAACCGCTGCATCTCCTGCCAGCCTTTTTCAGTTGAGGAACCGCGCAGGAACAGAAACAGCGTCTTGCCGACGGCATCCCGGTCACGTCCGGCCGTCGTTCCCGGCCAGAACAGGTCCCCGAAAAGGTCGAAATACTCCGACCCGAGCAGATACCCCTGCCGCACACCTTCCTCGAAAAGCTCACACAGTCGCGTCTGCAACGTATGCCGCTCGTAGGCGATCACGTCGATCACCGCCGGATAATACTCCGCATCGTCGATAAACAGGTCGCTCACCTTTCCGAAGGTGTCGTAAATTCCCACCGCAAGGCGAACGAAAGCTTCCAGAGGCGTCGTCGCCTTGCGGCAGGCGCTGTCCATCCGTTCGTTGAGCTGCGACAGCGCCCGTTCGACGCTCTGTGTAACAAGCTCCTGCTTGTTTGCGAACTGCGCGTCCAGTTCCGACTTCGTAACGCCGATTTTCTCGGCAATCGCGCGCATGCGCAAATCCTGAATCCCTTCGCGGATGAAAATCCGGTAGGCCGCGTCCAACATCTCATTCCGTTCCATAGTCTTTCGTCTTTATGTTTGTTTTCTGTAACTCAATGCTGCCCAACCGTTGAACAGGACGGCAAAAACCGCCAATGCCACATAGTTGGTCCACAGTTCGCTGATCGTCGTACCCTTGAGGTAGACCGAGCGCATCACCTCGACGAAATAGCTCGGCGGCAGCACGCGGGTCGTCCACTGCGCCCACACGGGCATCGACTCAACCGGAGTGATCAGGCCGCTCATCAGTACGAAGATCATCACGAAGAAAAACATCACGAACATCGTCTGCTGCATGTTCGAAGAGCCGTTGGCGATCCCGACGCCGAGGCCCGACATCGTGAGGATGAAGAGCGCCGCCGCAAGGAACAACGCCCCGATGCTGCCGACCGGGACTAGCCCGTAAACGATCCATGCCACCAGCATCACCAGCGCCAGCACCACCAGGCCGATGATCCAGAACGGGATCAGCTTGGCCAGCGTGAAGGTCAGCGTACTGACAGGCGTGACGTTGATCTGCTCGATGGTCCCGACCTCCTTTTCGCCCACGAGATTCAGGGCCGGAAGGAATCCGCAGAGCATCACCAGCAGCATGATCATCAGTGCAGGAATCATGTAATGACGGTATTCGAGGGTAGGGTTGTAGCGGTTCTGGACCGTGATGAGATCCGGCGACGCCGCTGTGCCCTGCTCGCCGCTCAGTTCAGCAATGGTCTGCGTCACCACTGCGGTGAGGTATTGGCCGCCGAGGCTGCCTTTGATGGCGTTCACGCCGTTCGCGGCGATACTGACCTGCTCGGGCCGCCCGACCACAAGCCCGTGTTCGAAATCGTCGGGAATCTCCAGGATAACGTCCGAGGCTCCCGCATCGAGGTTTTCGAGCGACGCGGCGTAATCGGACGTAATCTCCTGCAACGAGAAATAATCCGAGGCGGCGATCTTCTGTACGATGCGCCGCGAAGCATCCGAACGGTCGTGGTCGACCACCGCGACATTGATATGGTGCACGTCCATCGTCGTCACCCACGGCATCACGAACATGATCATCAGCGGGAATATCACGACCATCTTCGGCATGAAAGGGTTGCGGAAAAACTGCCGAAACTCCTTATCGAGCAAAACTAACAGCGTACGCATCGTTATTCGAGTTTATCGTTAAACTTTTTGAGCGCCACGACGACCAGCGCAACCGTCATGACCAGCAGGATCGAAAACTCCTTCAGGACGGCCCCGAACGGCAGGCCTTCGATCATCAGCTTGCGCACCGCCTCGATATACCACCGGGCCGGAATGACGCACGACATGCCCTGCAGGATGCCGGGCATGTTCTCGATGGGAAACGCCATACCCGAGAGCATGATGATCGGCATAAGCATCAGCATGGCCGAAATGATCAGCGCCGTAGACTGCTTGTCGGAAACAGTGGAGATGAAAAGCCCCAACGCCAGCGCCAGCACAAGGTAGAGCAGCGAAATCCCGACAAGGCCCCCGATGCTGCCCGACATCGGCACATCCAGCACGTAACGGGCCAGCAGGAGGATCGTCAGCAGGTTGAAGCACGACAACAGGAAGTAGGGGATCATCTTGGCGAAGACGATCCACACGGGCCGTACGGGCGACACCAGCAGCACCTCCATCGTCCCGGTCTCCTTCTCGCGGACGATCGACACCGAAGTCATGATGGCGCAGATCAGGATGAAGATCAGGCCCATAATGCCGGGCACGAAGTTGTAGGCGCTCTTCATCTGCGGATTGTACAACAACCGCATATCGGGCATCAGGGCCGCGGACTGCCCGTCAGCTAACAGTATCTGTTGCAGGTAACCCATTCCGGCGGATGCCGTGTTGGGATTCGAAGCATCGAAAATCAACTGTACGGCGCTTTGCGCAGGCTCCCCGTGCGCTGCGGCGAGCATCTGCCGGTCGAAATCGGCAGCGAACACGACCACCACGTCGGCATCGCCGGCGCGCAGCGTGTGGTCGATCTCCGGCTGGACGACATAGCCTTTAAAGGTGAAATATTCGTTGGCCGCGACGTTCTCTACCGCACGGCGTACCGCCTCGGTCGGATGCGGCGCCACAACGGCGAAGTCGATGTTCGTGATCTCGGTCGAAATGGCGAATCCGAACAACAGCATCTGCACAATAGGCATGCCCAGCACAATGAGCATCGTGCGGGGGTCGCGCAGGATATGCAGCGCTTCTTTTTTGACGAATGACAGAAAACTTCCCATCGCTATTCGCTTCGTTTAGCTTCACGGGCCAACCGACGGAACACTTCGTCCATCGACTCTGCCGCGAATTGTTTTTTGAGGTCGGCGGGCGTTCCCAGCGCGCTGATCCGGCCATCGACCATGATCGACACGCGCGAGCAATACTCCGCCTCGTCCATGTAGTGCGTCGTCACGAAGACCGTCGTGCCTCCGGCCGCCGCCTCGTAAATCAGTTCCCAGAACTGGCGGCGCGTCACGGGGTCGACGCCTCCGGTCGGTTCGTCGAGGAACACCACCTCGGGACGGTGCAGCGTCGCCACCGAAAAGGCCAGCTTCTGCTTCCAGCCCAGCGGCAGCGAACCCACCAGGGTATTGATCTCCGAGCGGAAATCCAGCCGCCGGAGGATTTCGACCGTGCGGCGGAGGATTTGCATCCGCCCGAGGCCGTAGATACCGCCGTAGAGGCGAATATTCTCCATCACCGTCAGGTCGTCATAGAGCGAGAAACGCTGGCTCATGTAGCCGATATGGCGTTTGATCTGCTCACCGTCGCGCATCACGTCGAATCCCGCGACCGTACCGCTGCCCGAAGTAGGGTAGCTCAACCCGCAGAGCATGCGCATCGCCGTGGTTTTCCCGGCTCCGTTGGCTCCGAGAAACCCGAATATCTCGCCGCGCGCTACCTCGAACGTAATCCCGTCGACAGCCGTGAAGTCGCCGAAACGCTTGGTCAGTTCCCTGACCGATATGATTGCATCATTCATGGCGCATCCTCTTTATAAATACGTCTTCGATTCCCGGTTCGGTCCGCCGTACCGCGACGCCACGGAAACCCGCATCCGCCAGTTCCCGGGCAAATGCCTCCGCATCGAACCCTTCGCGGACGACCAGGTGGTGCTCTGCTCCGAAAGGGTAGCATTCCGCCACTTCCGCCGCATTGCGGGCCGCGTTCAGCAGGCCATACATGTCTTCGCCGGAAAGGGCGTACAACGGCTCGCCGAACGATGCGACCACCCCTTCGGGCGTGTCGATACTCAGCAGGCGGCCCTTGTCGCAGAGGGCGATACGGTCGCAGCGACGCGCCTCGTCCATGTAGGGAGTCGACACGAGCATCGAAATGCCTTCGCGCTTGAGTTCAGAGAGCATGTCCCAGAACTCGCTGCGCGAAACGGGGTCCACGCCCGTCGTCGGCTCGTCGAGCAGCAGCACCGAGGGGCGGTGCACGAGCGCACAGCACAGGGCCAATTTCTGCTTCATGCCACCCGAGAGCTTCCCGGCGCGACGCGTGCGAAACGGTTCGATCTGGCGGTAGATCGGGGCGATCAGATCGTAGTTGTCCTGCACCCCGACGCCGAACAGGGCGGCGAAGAACGCGAGGTTCTCCTCGACCGACAGGTCGGGGTAGAGCGAGAAACGCCCGGGCATGTAACCCACCCGCGAACGGATCGTCCGGTAGTCGTCCACGATGTCGCAGCCGTCAACTGCCGCACGCCCCGAATCGGGGTTCAGCAACGTCGCCAGCAGGCGGAATAGCGTGGTCTTGCCTGCGCCGTCGGGGCCAATCAGCCCGAACAGTTCGCCCCGGGCGACCGAGAACGACACCCCGTCCAAAGCCGTCAGCGCGCCGTAACGCTTGGTCAGTTTATCGACTTCGATAGCATTCATAATTTCACTTCGCCGTACATGCCGATTTTCAGCCGCCCGTCGTTTTCGACGGCGATCTTCACGGCATAAACCAGGTTGGCCCGGGTGTCGCGGGTTTGGATCGTCTTAGGCGTAAATTCGCTTTCGGAAGCAACCCACGTCACCCGTCCCGGGTATTCGAACCGTTCGTCACCCCCGAAATCGGCCGTAACCATTACTTCCCGTCCGAGCGTCAACTCCGCCAGCTGGTCCGAGGTGAAATAGGCCCGGAGATAGATTTTCCCCAGGTCGGCGACCTTCATCAGCGGACGCCCCACCGAGGCCAGTTCACCCGCTTCGGCGTATTTGGCCAGCACGGTCCCTGATATAGGCGACGCAAGACGGCATTTTGCAAGCCGGTCCTCGGCCTGAGCAATCTGCAACTCGATAGCCGAAGAGTTCTCGTCGATCGACGCCGCATTGTTGCCCAACGTCGAAAGCTGGGCATCCAGTTGCCGCTGAAGGACCTTCAGTTGCGAATCAATGTCGTCCAGTTGCTTGGTCGTGGCAGCCCCGTCCTTCAAAAGGTTCTCGATGCGGCGGCGTTCGGTCTGTTGCTTGGCGATCTGCTCGCGCAGCGACGAGACCTGTTTCGCGATGTCGGGACGCGACGAGCGCACCGAAGCCTGCTGGCGCTCCAACTGCAACTTCTGCAAATAGAGTTGCACGGTGTCGATAGCCCCGATCTGCTTCCCGGCAGCCAGGTCGTCGCCCTCTTCGACATCGAAATAAAGAATCCGCCCGGCAGCTTCGGCCGAAACCGTCACCTCCGTCGCTTCGAAGGTTCCCGTGGCGTCGTAATCCCCGCCGCGGCCGCAGGCTACGCCCAACAGGGCCGTAACTCCGTAAATAAGAATCCGTTTCATTGGTTTATCGTATGTTTTAATTCATAAATCGCTTTCAGCAGTTCGATCTCCCGGGCGCTGCGGGCCGTAGCGGCGGCATCTTCTTCGGTAATTTTACCCAGCAGGTCGTTGGTGTCGATCACGCCGTTGCGAAGCCGCGACTCTGCGGCCTCACGCACGCGGCGGCGCAAGGCGACGATCCGGTCGTCGTCCGCAAGAGCCTTACGCAGGCGGGTGATCTCGCCGTTATCTTCCGTCGATTCCAACCGGTTGTTGAACAGAAAAATACCCCTCTGCACCTCAACCTGTTCTTTAGCTGTACGCAGTTGGTTCAGCGAGTTCTTCCGCGTGTAGTAGCCACCGAAATTCCACGACATCTTCACACCGACCATCGCATTCCACGTCCAGTCGGAGGAGGTCATGCTCTGGAAATAGTCGAGGCCCGGATAACCATAATACCCCTGGGCAAAGAGCCCGAAGCGGGGACGCGTCGACGACTTGACCAGTCGTTCCTGCGCCAACAGTTTGTCGATGCGGGCGTCGAACAGCGCCAACTCGGGACGCGCGGATTCCGCAACAGTCGGCGTCACCATGTCGGGCTTCACCAACGACTGCCCGTCCAAATCACGGCCGATGAAAACGGCCAGCATCCGGCGGTAGCTGTCACGTGCCGATTCGGTCTGCGTCAACTGCTGGTTCGCAGCCAACAGTTCGGCCTCCACGGCATCAGCGTCGGACTGCATCGCAACCCCGTTGCGCAGGTATGAACGAACCTTTTCGAGGTTGCTTTGCAGCAGGCCGATCGTCAGCCGCGTCTGCGCGATACGTTCATCGAGCAGCAAAATCCCGAAATAAAGCCCGTCGACACGCCCCTCAAGCGCATAAAAATCGACATCCGCAGAACGTTGCTGCTCGGCCGACTCAGCTTCGGCAATCCGCTTGTCGGCACTGGCCTTACCTCCGTCCCAGATCGTCTGGTTCAGTTCAAGCATCACTTTATATTGATCCTTGTTCATCCCTGGCATCGAAATGTTTTGCTGGGAGAGCATTCCCATAAGCGCATTAGGAAATTCCGGTATGGCAGTCTGCCACGTAGCCTGCGCCGAGAAGGAGAGTTGGGGCAGGTAGGAACGTGCAGCATTGGAAAGCGTATATGCCTCGGTCCGGCGGATCAGGTCGTACTGCCTGATTTCAGGGTAGTGTTCCCGCGCCAGCGCCCGGCACTCGCCAAGCGTCAACTGCGCCTGCGCCGAGAAGCCTGCCACGAGGCCCGCACACAAAAGTAGAATTCGTTTCATGGTTTATTGTTTTTTCAGTCTTCGCATGATGATCTCAATATTTTCCTGCTTACGCAGTTCGAAAAACCGTTTCCGGTCGGCTGTCAGGTCACCGAGGATCGGTTCGATAATGGGGTAGGCAATGAAGGCAAAGATGTTGAGCGAGATGATGTCGAGCAGCAGCATCCGGGCATCCATCGGCTCGGTCTCGCCGCAGGCCGCCGATTCGTCCAACTGGCCCTGCAGGCCGTTCAGCAATTCGTCCATAATCAACCGGAGGCGCTGACGCATCACCTCGTGGCGCTCCGGCCGGGCAAATACCTCGTTGACGATGAAACGCGGCAGGTCGGGATTGACGACGATAAAATCGAAGTGGCTGGCGATTCCGTCACGCAGGCGTTCCAGCACCGGGAGTTCGGACCGGCCGAAGGTCTTCAACACCAGTTCACCCATCAGGCGCATTTTTTCGTCGAGGATGCGCTCGAAAATATTCTCCTTCGTACGGAAATAGTAGTGTAGCATGGCGTGCGTCACCCCGGCGGCCTGGGCGATCGAGGTCGTACGCGCCCCGTCGAATCCTTTGGCGAGAAACTCCCGCTCAGCCGCTTCGAGGATCGCTTGTTCCTTATTCTGAGTTTGTTCCGTCATTTGTTTTGCGATTTAACAAATTTATTTAACAATTTTGTTAATGCAAATATACGCATAGATTCGAATCATCCAACAATTTTGTTAATAAAATTTTCAGACATAAAAAATGCCACCAACTATGTTGGTAGCAAAATACAATACAGTATCAAAAACTCATGGTTCTGCCGTACCGGCTAATTATCGGCCAGTCGGGGAGCCGCTTTGGCCGCATCGGGCAAGCGGCAGGGAACAGCGCTGTCGGCCTCGGAGGAGATGATCACGACCGGCATGCCGACATAGACGTACTTTTTCACCAGTTGGAGCAGATCGCTGTTATTGAGCCGGATGCACCCCTCGGTAGCACGCGTGCCGATCGACGC
Source organism: Bacteroidota bacterium (assembly GCA_023443765.1). GTDB lineage: Bacteria > Bacteroidota > Bacteroidia > Bacteroidales > Rikenellaceae > Alistipes. Next base: position 34,494 of record JAEZTA010000127.1, read on the forward strand.
AGGATCGTGCGTCCCGTGAATACCGATCCCGCGGTGGCCCGGCGTCTTCAGGCGAATGAAATGCGAGCCATAAGCTCCTTTGATCTCACCCTTGCCATCGCCGAAATCGTGCGTCCACGTACTTGCATCCTGTACCTGCTGGACGGAGAAAAGCCCTTCGGGGGTCTTCATGTCGCCCGGCTTCTCTTTGTTGCCCAGTGCCCGGCCGCAGGCAATCGGATAGGCGGCCAGCAGGCGGCTGTTGAAATCATAGACTGCAAGGGTCATCGACTCTTTGGAAATGGCGATAAGGGCCGCACCGGAAGGCGGTGTCTGCTGGGCCTGTACGCCGTTGCTGCAAAACAGTGCAAATACGATAAAAATGGGCAGGATTATTTTCATAGGTACAAATATACGATTTCCCGGACAAAATCTGCCATATCGGTCGAAAAAGCCGCCCGTCATTTTCCGAAAAGTCGCCAATTACCTCCGGTCAAACAAAAACAGGCATTGCGGCATCATATTCGCCTAACTTCTGCGTTAGAATAATATGTTGGCAAAAAAATTCATATTTTTACGCCGAAAAACCGGGCAACACCACGCAAACAATCCGGAACATAGAGAAAGACAACATGAAACTATCACGTGAGAAAATCATGCAGCAGGCGACCCACGCCGGCCGTCGCACGTTGCAATTCGGGGAAGAAGCAGGCGACAAAATCCGTAATCTATCGAAACGCTCCTGGCTGATACTGGGAGGAATAGCCATATTGATCGCCGGAGGACTCTGGTGGCTACTGCGTCCTGAACCCCAGAAACCCATACTGCCCGTAGTCCAGGTCGACCCGGTTCAGGCCGAGGACATCGAAATTTACGGCGAATACGTGGGTCGCATCCGCGCCCAGCAATTCGTCGAGATTCGCGCCCGGGTGGAGGGTTTCCTCGAAAAAATGCTTTTCGAAGAGGGAACTTATGTCCGGAAAGGGCAGCCGCTGTTCATCATCGACCCTAAACTTTATGAGGCCCGCGTAAACAAAGCAAAGGCTCAGTTGAACAAGGACAAGGCCATGGCGCTCAAGGCCGACCGCGACCTGAAGCGTATCCGCCCGCTCTACGAGCAGAATGCCGCGAGCCAGCTGGACCTCGACAACGCCATCGCCTCCTACGAGAGCGCCACGGCAGCTGTGACGATGAGCGAGGCCGACCTCACGCAGGCCGAAACCGCTTTGAGCTACACCATCGTCAGTTCGCCGCTGTCGGGCTACATCTCCGAACGCAGCGTCGACATCGGTACGCTCGTCAGCCCCAACGGCAAATCGTTGCTGGCGACGGTGGTCAAGAGCGACACGGTGCGCGTAGACTTCAGCATGACGGGCCTCGACTACCTGAAAAGCAAGGCCCGCAACGTCAACCTCGGCCAGAAGGATTCCACCCGCAAGTGGGACCCCTATATCACCATCACGCTCGCCGACAACACGCAGTATCCGCTGCGCGGACTGGTCGACTTCGCCGACCCGCAGGTCGATCCCGAAACGGGAACCTTCTCCGTGCGCGCTGAAATGGCCAATCCCAACCGCATCCTGCTGCCGGGACAGTTCACGAAAGTGCGCCTGCTGCTGGACGTGCGTGAGAAAGCCACGGTCGTCCCGACCAAATCGGTCGTCATCGAGAAGGGCGGCGCCTACGTCTTCGTCATCCGCCGCGACAGCATCGCCGAACGCCGCCTGATCGAACTCGGCCCCGAGGTCAACAACCGGGTGATCGTCGAACGTGGCGTCGTTCCGGGCGAAATGATCGTCGTGGAGGGATTCCACAAGTTGACGCACGGCGACAAGGTCGACCCCGTGCGCGCCCCGGAAAAGAGCAGTGCAACCGAGGTGGAGACCTCCGAAAATTAACGGGCTATGAAGTTGGATTTTTTTATCGACCGACCCATATTCTCAACCGTCCTGTCAGTCATCATCGTGATCGTCGGACTGCTGGGACTGGTGATGCTCCCTGTAGACCAGTATCCGCGCATCGTGCCCCCGGTGGTCAAGGTCTCGGCCTCCTACCCGGGCGCCAGCGCCCAGACGGTGACGCAGGCCGTGGCGACGCCCATCGAGCAGGAACTGAACGGAACCCCCGGCATGCTCTACATGGAGTCGACGAGCAGCAACTCGGG
>JAEZTA010000064.1 GCA_023443765.1 Bacteroidota bacterium
AAAGTGATTGTCGTAAGTATGAGCAGTGTTAAAAATCGTCGCATCTATCCGTCTCCCTGACCATTGCCGAGGCGGCATCCATGACGGCCTCGTAGTCGTACCCGAGCGAAAGCCCGTAGCGTATCAATTTGGTTTTCAATTCGTATTGTGTGGCATATTTCACCGTCCGGGCCTTGCGTTCGAGCTGCTGCGCGAGCCGTTCCCCCATGCCCGAACGGTCGGCCTGCGACAAGGCTGCGTCGATCAACTCTTTGCCGACCCCTTTGCGTTGCAGGGCCGTGCGGATTTTGTATTCGCCCCAGCCGCTCAGCCGCAGTTTTTCCCGCACGAAGGCCTCGGCATAGCGGCTGTCGTCGATGAACCGGTCGCGGACGAGCCTGTCGAGCACCTGCTGTGCATCGCGCTCGGCCAGCCCCCAGCCGCGCATCAGCCGCCGGGCGTCGCCCTCCGATTTTTCGGCCCGGGCGCAGAGGCGCATCAGCGAGGCGAGCGCCTCGTCGGGCGTTTTGGTGCGTTTTTTCTTCAGTTTATCCGGCTGCATACCATGCGGGGTTTTCCGAAGAGGTCCGTGCGGACCTCCGTATCGGTGTATCCTTCGGCGCCGAGCATGCGGACAATCTCTTCCGCGGCGCGTTCGTAAATCTCGAAATAGAGCCTTCCTCCCTTGCTCAACATCTGCCGTCCCGCCTGCGCAATGGCGCGGTAGAAACGGATCGCGTCGTCGTCCGGTACGAACAGCGCCAGGGCGGGTTCGTGGTCGCGGACGTTGGGGTGCATCGCCGCGCGGTCGCTCTCGGGGACATAGGGCGGATTCGACACGATCACGTCGAACTGCTCCGGAAATGCTTCCGCCAGCCCTCCGAGCGCATCCGCCTTGCGGAGCGTCACGTTCGCGCCCAGCGTATGGAAATTCTCCGTAGCGACGGCCAGCGCATCGTCCGAAATGTCGGCGGCGAAAACCTCCGCCCCGGGCAGTCCCAGGGCCAGCGACGCTGCGATACAGCCGCTTCCCGTCCCGACATCGAGCAGCCTCCGGGCCGTGCGTTCGTCGCGCAGAATCCGGTCGACGAGCTCTTCGGTTTCGGGACGCGGAATCAGCACCCCTTCGCGTACGGCGAAACGGCGCCCGTAAAATTCCGTGTGTCCCACGACGTATTGCAGGGGGCGTCCGGCCAGGAGTTGCGCCTCGGCCTCCGCCAGCCCTTCGACGACGAGTTCCGCCTCCGGGTCGGTCAGTAGCGCCGACGGCGTAAGCCCCGAAAGTTCGGCTATGGCGGCTAGTGCGATGCTGCGGGCTTCGCGTGCGTCGTAAAGCCCTGTGAGCCGTGCGGCCAGCGTGTCGATGGTCCCGCGGCGCGTCATCAGCGGATGAAGTCGGCCAGCGCGATGGCCACGGCGGCTTCGACGACCACCGCACCGCGCAGTGCGACGCAGACATCGTGGCGGCCGTGGATTTCCAGCGGCTCGACCTTGTTCGTCGCCAGGTTGTAGGTTATCTGTTCGCGGCCGATGCTCGGCGTGGGTTTCAGCGCCGCGCGGACCACGATTTCGTTGCCGTTAGTGATACCGCCGTTGATGCCTCCGGCGTTGTTCGTCGTCGTCGTGCCTGCGAAATCGCTGAAGCAGTCGTTGTTCTCCGAACCGCGCAGGCGCGCCCCGGCGAATCCGCTGCCGAATTCGACCCCCTTGACCGCCGGTACGGCGAACAGCATGTGGGCGATCAGGCTTTCGGCCGAATCGAAGAAGGGCTGTCCCAGTCCCAGGGGCAGGCCCGAGACGCGGCATTCGACGATGCCGCCCACCGAGTCGCGGTCGGCTGTCGCGGCGTGGAGCACCTCGTTGAACCGTTCGGGGTCGGTGCAGCCGCCGATCTCGGTCAGCCGGGTCGCGAACTGTACGCCTGCCGGGAGCACCTTCTTGGCCACGACGCCCGCGGCGACCAGCGCCACCGTCAGGCGTGCCGAGAAGTGCCCGCCTCCGCGCGGGTCGTTGAACCCGCCGAATTTGTGGTAGGCCACCAGGTCGGCGTGCGAGGGCCGGTAGTGGCGCATGACGGTCGAATAGTCCTGCGAGTGGGTATTGGTGTTGGCGAACTCGATGGTCAGCGGTGCGCCCGTCGTGTGGCCGTTGTAGAGGCCCGACACGATCTGCGGCACGTCGGGTTCGCGCCTCGGCGTCGTACCGGGGGCTCCGCTGCGGCGGCGTGCGAGGTCTTCGGCGAAGTCCTCCTCCGAGAGCGGAATGCCTGCCGGAATGCCGTCCAGCGAAATGCCGATTTGGTGTCCGTGCGACTCTCCCCAGATGGCGAGCCGGAAATTATGTCCGAATTGATTCATGGAGTTCTTTTTTGTGTTTGTTTGTCGTTCCCGGCGGCCCTTGGGCTGCCTTTGCGAAGTTCGGCCCGTGCAGGGCCCCGGCGGGATTACTCCCGGATGCGTTCCAGGTCCTCGAAGAACCCGGGGTAGCTTTTCGCAACGCTCTCGGCCCCTTCGATCTCGACGGCGCCGTCCGAGCGCAGCCCGGCGACGGCCAGCGACATAGCCATGCGGTGGTCGCCGTGGCTCGATACGCGTGCTGAGCGGACCTTTCCGCCGCGAATCTTCATCAGGTCCTCCTCCGAGGTGTCGACCTCGATGCCCAGTTTGGCGTATTCGTCGCGGATGGCGTCCGCGCGGTTGCACTCCTTGTATTCGAGGCGCGAGGTTCCCCGGATGACGCTTACGCCGTCGGCCGCTGCCGCGAGCGCCGCGAGCGCCGGGAACAGGTCGGGGCAGTTCGTGGCGTCGAATTCGAAGGCCCGGAGCGGTCTGTGCGATGCCGTCACCGACTCCTCTTCGTTGATCACTGCGGCCCCGGCGCGCACCAGTGCGGTGCAGATGGCCGTGTCGGCCTGCTTCGAGAGCATCGAGACATTGCGCACGGTGACCTCTCCGGCCGTGGCGCCCGCCACGAGAAGCATCGCTGCGGCGCTCCAGTCGCCCTCGATGCTGAAATAGGTCGAGCGGTAGTGCTGACGCCCGGGAATGTAGAATTCCTCGTAGTCGCGCTGGCTGATTTCGATGCCGAAACGCGCCGCCGTGTCGAGGGTCATATCTAAATAAGGTGTCGAAACAGCCCTGTCGACGTGCAGTATGGTGTCGCGCTTTGCCAGCGGCAGCGCGAGCAGCAGTCCCGTGATGAACTGCGACGAAACCGATCCGTCGACCTCGACCCTGCCGCCCTGGATCGGGCCGCAGACCTCGATCGGGAGGTAGCCTTCGTTGTCGCGCACCTTGACGCCCAGCCGCCGGAGCGGTTCGAACATCATCTGCATCGGACGCCGCAGCAGCGTGCCGCGCCCCTCGATGGTGATGGGCGTGGGGCATAACGATGCGATGGGGGTGAAAAGGCGTGTCGCGAGACCCGATTCGCCCACGTTGAGCACATGGCCTTTCGGGTCGAGCCCGCCTTCGATCGAGAGCGACGTGGGGTCGACCTGGCGCACCCGTGCCCCGAGCGTTTCGATACAACTCAGTGCCGAACGGGTGTCGTCGCAGAATTCGATATTGCGCAGTACTGAAACCTCCTCCGAGAGCAGCGCCGCCGCGAGGGCGCGCTGTGCATAACTTTTCGAGCAGGGCGGCGTCAGCGTGCCTTTGACGCGGCCCTGCGGAGCCGTTTTATCCATAATTACTCCTTAACTTCCTGTCCTTTGCGGTTTTTCATCTCCTGTGTCAGCTGGTGGCTCTTCTTGAGCTCGAAGTGCTGGCCGAGGTAGACCTTGCGGACCATCGGGTCGGCTGCCAGCTCTTCGGCCGTACCGGTCTTCAGGATCTTGCCCTCGTAGAGCAGGTAGGTACGGTCGGTGATGGCCAGCGTCTCGTCGACATTGTGGTCGGTGATGATCACGCCGATATTCTTGTGTTTGAGCGTCGCCACGATCGACTGGATGTCCTCCACGGCGATCGGGTCCACGCCTGCGAACGGTTCGTCCAGCAGGATGAACGCCGGGTTGATGGCCACGGCGCGCGCAATCTCCGTACGGCGGCGCTCGCCGCCCGAGAGCTGGATGCCGAGGCTCTTGCGCACCTTTTGCAGGCGGAACTCCTCGATCAGCGCCTCGACCCGTTCGTCCTGGTACTCCTTCGAGAAGGTGGTCATCTCCAGCACGGCGCGGATGTTATCCTCGACCGACAGGCGGCGGAAGACCGAAGCCTCCTGCGCCAGGTAACCCACGCCCAACTGGGCGCGGCGGTAGACGGGCAGGTCGGTGAGTTCGGTGGTCTGGCCTTCGTCGCTTTCGAGGAAGATGCGGCCTTCGTTGGGCTTGATCAGTCCCACGATCATGTAGAAAGTCGTGGTCTTGCCGGCTCCGTTGGGGCCAAGCAGGCCTACGATCTCTCCCTGATTAACGTCGATCGACACGTGGTCGACGACGGTTCGGGCCTTGTATTTTTTGACGAGTTCGCTGGTGTAAAGGCGCATTGTTGTTTTTGATAAAATTTTTACAAAGTTATGTTTTTTTCCGAAAAGTTTTTTATCTTTACATTGAATTTTCAGATTTTAAAGCATAGTAACGGCGAAATGAAACAATTTGATTCTTCCCTGCTCCATGACAAGCTGAAGGAATACTTCGGCTTTTCGTCGTTCAAAGGGAATCAGGAAGCGGTGATCCGCAATGTGCTGGAAGGCAAGGATACCTTCGTGCTGATGCCTACGGGCGGCGGCAAGTCATTGTGTTACCAGTTACCGGCTATGCTGATGGATGGCGTCGCGATCATCATCTCGCCGCTGATCGCCCTGATGAAGAACCAGGTCGATGCCATGCGGACCTTCTCGACCGAGTCGGGAATCGCGCATTTCCTCAATTCGTCGCTCAACAAGACCGCCGTGGCGCAGGTCCGTCAGGACGTGCTCGACGGCAAGACCCGGTTGCTCTATTTCGCCCCCGAGTCGCTCACCAAGGAGGACAACGTGGCGTTCCTGCGCAAGATCAAGGTTTCGTTCTATGCCATCGACGAGGCGCACTGCATCTCGGAGTGGGGCCACGACTTCCGTCCGGAGTACCGCCGTATCCGTCCGATCATCAACGAGATCGGCTCGGCGCCGCTGATCGCCCTCACGGCGACCGCCACGCCCAAGGTGCAGCTCGACATCCAGAAGAATCTGGGCATGTCCGACGCTTCGGTCTTCAAATCGTCGTTCAACCGCCCGAACCTCTACTACGAAATCCGCCCCAAGCACAATGTCGACCACGACATCATTCGCTTCATCAAGCAGAACGAGGGCAAGAGCGGCATCATTTACTGCCTGAGTCGCAAGAAGGTCGAGGAGCTCACCGAACTGCTCGTGGCCAACGGCATCCGGGCGCTGGCCTACCACGCAGGTATGGACGCATCGACCCGCGCCGCCAACCAGGACGATTTCCTGATGGAGCGCGTCGAGGTCATCGTGGCCACGATCGCCTTCGGCATGGGCATCGACAAACCCGACGTGCGTTACGTCATCCACTACGACATTCCCAAGTCGCTCGAAGGCTATTACCAGGAGACGGGCCGCGCCGGCCGTGACGGCGGCGAGGGCTACTGCCTGACCTTTTATAGTTATAAGGACATCCAGAAACTCGAAAAATTCATGCAGGGCAAGCCCATCGCCGAACAGGAGATCGGGAAACTGCTGCTGCTGGAAACAGTCTCCTATGCCGAGAGTTCGATGTGCCGCCGCAGGACGCTGCTGCACTACTTCGGCGAGGAGTACACCGAGGATAACTGCGGCAACTGCGACAACTGCCGCAATCCCAAGCCGAAGGTCGACGCCCGGGCATCGCTCAAGATGGCGCTCGAAGCCCTGCGCGACATCGGCGACAAGTTCAAGGCCGACTACCTGGTCAATGTGCTGGTGGGCAAGACCACGGCCCTGATCAAGAGCTACGGGCACAACAAGTCGAAATGGTTCGGTGCAGGAGCCGAGCACGACGCCCGTTTCTGGGGCGCGGTGCTGCGGCAGGCGTTGATTCTGGGCCTTATCGACAAGAATATCGAAAACTACGGACTGATCTCGATCAACAAAAAGGGCGAGGGCTACATCACCATGCCCTTCCCCGTGACTGTGACCCTCGACCATAACTATGACGAAGAGGAGAAGGAGTCCGAAAATGTGGCCCCGATGGGCAAGGGCGGCGCTGCCGACGAGGAGTTGTTCTCGATGCTGAAAGACCTCCGCAAGAAGGTCGCCAAGCAGCAGGGGTTGCCGCCGTTCGTCATTTTCCAGGACCCGTCGCTCGAAGACATGGCCGTGCAGTACCCGATCACCGTCGAGGAGATGCAGAACATCACGGGCGTAGGCGTGGGCAAGGCGCGCAGGTTCGGCGAGGAGTTCATTAAACTCATCAAGGCCTACGTCGAGGAGAAGGAGATCATCCGTCCGCAGGACATGATCGTCAAGGGCGTGGCCAGCAAGTCGGGCAACAAGATTTTCATCATCCAGTCGATCGACCGCAAGATGGATTTCGAGGACATCGCCCGCGCCAAGGACCTCGATTTCGACGAACTGCTGACCGAAATCGAAGGCATCGTCAACTCCGGCACGAAACTCGATATTTCGTACTATTTGAGGGAGTTTATGGACGAGGACAAGATCGAGGACATTTACCTTTACTTCAAGGAGGACGCCGAGAGCGATTCGCTCGATGCGGCCATCGAGGAGCTGGGGGCCGAGTATACCGAGGAGGAGATACGTCTGGTGCGTATCAAGTTTATGTGCGAACAAGGTAATTGATTTTCGGTTTTATAAGGCATTTTTCGCAACTTCGTTTTTTGCCCCGAACGGGAAATACGTTTGTATGTACTGTCCGTGTCAAAAATCCCGAAGTCCGGAAACTGCTCTTCTGAGATCAAAAATCTCCGGAGTTTTTCGATTGAAATTCTGGGCGATATTCCGGTTGCGTCGCGACAAGCCCCTGCCTGAGGCGGGGGTTTAGGGGTGGGGCAGATTTGTATACGCGGCCAAAGGCTGCAACAGTGGGCATAGTGACGTTGACAGACAGAAATAACCTAAATAATGACGCCTATGAACAAGAAGACTTTTACTTTAGCCGTGATCTTTCTGGTTGTGACGCTCGTGTGGTTCGGGGTCAATATCTACTGGGCCATGACCCGCCAGAATAATGTGTTCGATATGGTCGTAGCCCTGTTGTTTGTTGCGGCCGGAATCGGAATGGTTTACAACGAATTTAACAAAAAGAAATGCAAGCACCTCGATGAGGTGAACAAGCACAAAATTCCTTAACTGATGCGTGTAATAGACCGCTTTATGGCCATCATGGCCTTTGTATTTTTCATCGGGACCCTGGTTTCGGCATGGCGTGTCGCCGTTGCCGACGGAGGAGACATCTGGTATGTTCCCGTAATTCTGGCCCTGATGTCCGCCGCGATGACCGTAGGCGCGTTGCAGCACCGGAGAAGGAAACCTACTCAAAATAAGGATTGACATGAAAACCAATCTTATGCAGCTCGTGCGCCTCGTACTGATGGTGCTGGCTATTGCGGGCATCATCTATGCCATCGAATTCATGGAGCGCGGCATCGCCGTGTGGTTCTGGGTTGCGCTGCTCGGCATCGGGTTCGTGGGCCTGCTCTACACGTTCCGCCTGACGCAGCGCCGTGTCACGCTGGAAGAGCGCAAGAAGCAGCGCCTCGAAAAGAAGCGCCAGCGCCGTTCGAAGCGCTGACCATGGGTCGTTAGGCCGGGGCTGTTTGTAGAGGCCTCCGGGAACGGAGGTGTGGTTTTGCCCGGTTTCGGCTCTTTGGCCGGAATGGCTTTTCGGGTCGTGGTCCGTCGGGTTCGGGTGTATGGCCGGAATCGCTTTTCGAACGGAGGGTTCCCGAAGACGGAATCCGCCCGGAAGCGGTCTGTGAATTTAGGGTATGGCATTCGCCGGAGCCGAGTTCTGCCGCCCTGTCCGATATGCCAGCTGCCAGCTAATAAAACCGCCGGATGATCTGATCGTCCGGCGGTTTTGTTTAGTTCTGGATGGAGGAGAGTATCCCGTTTTCGAAGTAGAGGTAACTGCTCAGGCCGTAGACCCATTGTTCGTGTACGCCCCAACTGCCCGACATGGTGTTGATGTCCTCGGGCGAACCCCATGCCTCGCGGCACATGGCCCGGGTCATGCCGATCCGGACTTTGCCTTCGAGGATCAGCTCGGCGGTGGCTTTGCCGTATTTGCGGTAGAGCGTAGCTTTGCGTTCTTTCTGCTCTTTTTCCTGTTGAAGGCGCGCTTCTTCGCGCTGCCGGGCCTCTTCGGCGCGCTGGGCGTATACTACCTCGGAAGGAGTGAGGATCACTTCGTCCATAAAGGCGCGGTCGCGGCTCAGCATGTATCCTTCGACTCCGAACGGCTGGGGATAGCGGCAGAGTGGGATGTAGATCTGCACGCTGTCCTCCTTCTTTTCGAAGACGAACGACGGCACGGCATAACCTTTTCCGTCGCCGATCAGCCGGATGTCGAGGCACTTCAGTTCCGTACCGAAATTCAACCGGCATTCTTCGCCCTGCATGGTGTTGGCCTGCAATCCGAAATACTCGGAAACATATCCCTTTGTCCCGGGTTTGCGCCGGGTGAGGAAGAAATCCCTGCCGACGTATGCCGTACGGTATTTTTCGATCAGCCCCTCGGCGACGACCGGATAATATTCGTCCCGCAGGTTGGTCTCGTCTTTGCTCATATGCGCATACCAGTAGACCGTTTCGCCCTCTTCGGAGCGGAGCCGGAAAAGCCACAGGTCGTACCCCTCGATCTGATGCGCCCCGATGCCGGTTATCTCGAACGTTTTTCCTTCGATGGCTTCCGCCGGGGTGAACCAGCCCGTTTCGGGGGCCGTCGTGAAGAGGTCCCGCCCGAGAACGTAGGATTTTACCGTTGAGCAGCCGCAGGCGGCCGTCGTTTCGTTTTTGTAGAACCGGGGTCGGTAAGCGTTGCTGTAAAGCGTATCTACGCGGAAATCTCCGGGTCGGACTTTCTTGCGGGGCTTTACGAGCCACGTCGTGTCGATGCGCACGACGGTGGGCTGCCCGGCGAGGAAATTGAAGTAGGCGATCTCCCGGAGCGGGGCTTTGACATCGCGGGGGTAGAACAGAATGCGCTGCCCGATAAGCCCTTTGTAATAGGCTTCCGTGCCGTTTGCCTGGATGTTGGTCAGCGAATCGTAAGGGATCGGCCGGACCGTTTCCGGAGCAGGTTTTTGCGGGGTTATGGATTCGACTTTGAGCTGTGCGGAGACGCTTGCGAGGCAGCCCAGACCCAGCAGGAGGCAGGAAATTCGTTTCATTATTCAGTGAGTGTATCGACAAAGGTAGCAATAAATCATCGAATTTTCGTACCTTTACCGCCGAGAATAAAAATGTATGGGTGAAGTAAGGGCCAAAAAAGCACTGGGACAACATTTCCTGGTCGATCTGAATATCGCACGCAAGATTTGCGACTCGCTTTCGGGCGGTGACGCAGCCGGCGGGCCGTCGACGGTACTCGAAGTCGGATGCGGCATGGGCGTATTGACGCAGTTCCTGCTGCGCCGCGACGACGTGGTGACCTACGGTGCGGAGATCGACCCGGAGAGCGTCGAATACCTCCACGAGCACTATCCGGAGTTTGCGCCGCGGCTGATCGAGGGCGATTTCCTGCGGATGAACCTGCGCGAACGCTTCCCCCGGGGGCTGAAGATCATCGGCAACTTCCCCTATAACATCTCGTCCCAGATTTTCTTCAAGGTGCTCGAAAACCGCGATCTCGTCCCCGAGTGCGTGGGCATGATCCAGAAGGAGGTAGCCGTGCGGCTGGCCGAGCCTCCCGGGTCGAAGGAATACGGCATCCTCTCGGTGCTGTTGCAGGCGTGGTACGACATCGAATACCTCTTCACGGTCAACGAAACGGTCTTCAACCCGCCCCCGAAGGTCAAGAGCGCCGTCATCCGTCTGCGCCGCAATGCGACCGAACACCTCGGCTGCGACGAGACGCTTTTCATCAAGGTCGTGAAGGCCTCCTTCGGCCAGCGGCGCAAGATGATCCGCAACTCGCTGCGCTCGGTCTTCGGCGACTTCGGCGGAGCCGACCATCCCTTTTTTACCCAGCGCGCCGAGCAGCTCTCGGTCGCCGATTTTGTGGAGCTGACGAATTGGGTTTCCGAAAACCGTCGGTAGCGACCGCTATTCCTCTTTTTTTAAATACGGTTCCATACGCTTTGTTTCCACGACGACGCCCGATTTTTTCAGCCGGACGATGATCTCGCTGTAATCCCTGCTGCGGATTCCTTCCAAATAGTGCCACCGGACCTTTCCGCTGTCGTCCGTCAGGCGGATGCGCGGGTTGGCCCGCAGGTCCCGGATGAACTCTACCCGCCGCAGGGTGTCGTAGGGGTAATCGAGCGTGCGCCGTGTGAACGGATTGCGGATCGAAATCTCGTGGTCGGAGAGTGCGATGCAGTTGCGGGTTGCGAGGTAGAGCAGGTACATTCCGGTATAGAAGCCTCCGAGGATGAAAAATCCCCGGGTCTGCAAAGTGTCCCACAGCAGCAGGCACATCGCGAGCGATCCGGCATAGATCCAGGTTTCATAACTTCTGAAGAGGGGATTCCGGTATGTTTTCATAACCGGGGTTTTTCCGCCCCGGCGACCACCGTCACCAAATCCTCCGCGCGGAGGTATTTCTGCGCCAGTTGCTGCACATCTGCGGGCGTCATCTGCCGGATGCGGCGGATGTTTTCGCCGATCACGGCATTGTCGCGGTCGCAGAGGATGTTCTCGATCGTCACGTCGGCAATGCCGAACGGACCGTCGAGAATCCGCATCATTTCGCCCGTCATCATGTTTTTCACCAGCTCCAGCTCCGCCTCCGGCATCGGTTCCGTGCGCAGGCGTTCGATCTCGAACCGGATTTCCCGCAGAGCCTCCTGCGTGACATCCGCGCCTACCTGCGCCGCTGTCGCGAAGTAGCCTTCGCGTTCGAAGTTGACCATTGCCGAGACTACGCCATAGGTGTAGCCGTGCTCCTCGCGGAGGTTCTGCATCAGGCGCGAACCGAAATAGCCGCCCAGGGCCGTCGCCACGACCTGCATGCCCAGGAAGTCGGGATGCTGGCGCGGGAACAGCACGCGGCCGATGCGCACCGACGACTGCACCGCCCCCGGGTATTCGACGAACACCGAGTGCGTGGTTTCGGGCGCAGGGAATGCGACCGCTGTTTCGACCTCGCCGTGGGGGATGCGCCCGGCAAGCTGCGCCACAGCCTCCAACTCGTGGGCGCCGATGCGCCCGCTGCACACGACGAAGCAGTTTTCGGCGGTGTAGAACCGCTTGTAGAAATCGGCCACGGCCTCGCGCGTAAGGTTGTCGTATTCATCTTCGTGCGACGAAATGCCGTAGGGATGCCGCGGGCCGAACAGCGCCTGGGCAAACGCCTCGCGGGCCTTCACCTCGATCTTCGCCCGCTCGACCGCCAGCCGCTGCCTGCGCTTGGCGGCATAGGTCCGCAGTTCCTCTTCGGGAAAAGTGGGGTAGAGCATAATCTGCTCCGCCACGGCCAGCGTCTGGTCGAAGAACTTCGAAAGGGTGGCGAAATTGATGTAGGCATAGTCGCGGTCGACATTCACGTCGTACCACGAACCGTAGTAATCCAATTGCTCGGCGACCTCGTGCGCCGTCATGTCGCGCGTGCCTTCCGAGAGCAGGTTGGCGACGGCCGATGCCGAGAACGGCGCCTGCTGCACGGCCGACCCGGCGCGGAAGACGAACGAAATGCGAAGTACCTCGAAATCGTCCGAGGCGAGCGTGTAGAGACCGATGCCGTTGGGCAGCACCGTACGGACGGCCTGCGCGACGCCTACTTCCGAGGGTGTTATAGGGGGTTGTGTCATTTTTTCGCGTTGTAAATGAGTGTGGAACTGTTTTCGGGGCGGAAGACGCGGCTGCTGAACGAACGGATGTCTGCGTCGGTAACCGCGCGGTAGCGGTCCACCTCGCGGTTGATCAGCTCAAGGTCGCCCAGCATCTCGTAAAACCCGAGGTTCATCGCCTTGTTCATCACATTCAGTTCGCCGAAGAGCGTATTGGCCTCGAACTTGTTCTTGACCTTTTCGATCTCGTACGGGGTCGCAGCCGTCGTTTGCAGGGCTGCGATCTCTTCGCGGAAAGCCGCTTCGGCCGCTTCGGGCGTCACGCCCGGAAGCAACTGGCCCGTGAAGATGAACAGTCCCGGGTCGACATCGCCCGAAATGTAGGCGTTGACGCTCGACAGCAGGCTGCGTTCTTTGACAAGATGTGTATACAGGCGTCCCGAATCGCCGCCCGACAGCAGGTCCGAGACCAGGTCGGCGGTGTAGAAATCGGGCTCCGTGCGTGCGCACATGTGATAAGCTACGGTAATTGTCGAGGCCGGTACGTCGCGCTCCACCTCCTCACGGCGGGCGGCGGTCTGCTCCGGTTCCTGCGGGATCGGAACTGCCGGGACGGAACGCCCGGCGAGCGGAGAGAACCACTTCTCGGCCAGTTCGAGCATCCGCTCCTCCTCTATGTCCGCCGAGATCGACAGGATGGCGTTCGCCGGGTGGTAGTGGGCGCGGTAAAAAGCCTCCACGTCTTCCAACGTGGCCCCGGCGATATGGTCGGTCGTAAGGCCGATGGCCGCCCAGCGGTAGGGGTGGACCTTGTAGGCCAGCGCCCGCAGCAGCATCGTCTGATCGCCGTAGGGCTGGTTGAGGTAACGCTGGCGGAACTCCTCGATCACCACCTTCTTCTCGGCTTCGAGTTTCGCCGGGGTGATGTCGAGCCCCTCCATGCGGTCGCTTTCGAGCCAGAGGGCCGTTTCGAGGTTGTCCTTGGGGAGCGTGATGTAGAAATCGGTGTAGTCGTTGTTCGTGAAGGCGTTGTTGTCGCCCGAAGCCATCTGCACCGGGAGGTCGAAGTTTTCCACCGCGCGCGTTCCGCGGAACATCAGGTGTTCGAACAGGTGGGCGAATCCCGTGCGTGCGGGATTTTCATTGCGTGCGCCGACCTTGTAAAGGATGTTCACGGCGGCGAGTTTCGAGGCCCGGTCACGGTTGACCACAACGGTCAGTCCGTTCGGGAGTATTTTCTTCTGGTAGGAAATCATGTGTGCAAAG
The DNA here is from genome assembly GCA_023443765.1 of Bacteroidota bacterium. Taxonomy (GTDB): domain Bacteria; phylum Bacteroidota; class Bacteroidia; order Bacteroidales; family Rikenellaceae; genus Alistipes. The sequence continues at coordinate 13,134 of JAEZTA010000064.1, forward strand.
GTAATAAAAAAGCAGCGGCGGGAGATACAAGTGACGCCTCATTGTTCGGAAAATGGATTCGGTGACTATGAAGAAGTTTGGGATAGAGAATCCATCGTTCCCGCCGCTGCAAGTTATTTTGGTCATCCGGCAGAAACGAGAAGAGTGCTGCCGAGATCATGGCTCCTATGGCTCTGGTATAGCCCGTAAACCCTCACATCAGCGCGCACCCTTCGGGTACGATCCAATTGTGGGTTTACAAAAAATTTACCAGATTTTAGGAGCCCCAATATTAACCGTTTCTATAACGATATTTAAAGAACGAATCAGCATGTGTTTCTGCCGGCAAAGTTAGTAAAAAATCCGGTTTTGCAGCCGTTGTGTCCGAAAGTCCTATACATAAGCCTTAATTTTTCCGTTGCAGCCCGCCGCCGTGCGCCTGTAGCGGGGGTACACCGGTCCGTCGGTGTGCGCCCTGCCGGTAATTGGCTATTGGTTAGCCAGTTTGGCAACTCAGTGATTTCCCGCGAGTTCGTTGTTAGTTAAATAACAACTGGGCTGTTATTCAATTCACATCTGAAAAGTCAAAAAATATCACTTTTTTGAACAAAAGTAAGCGTGGATTCTCGGCCGAAATTGCTATATTTGCATCGCCCGTTTGTCCGGGCTATGCCTGAAATATCGGAAATACACACAAATATCATCTAAAATTTCAACTAAAATGGCAGAAAAGAAATTTATCACTTGTGATGGTAACTACGCTGCGGCCCATGTGGCTTATATGTTCTCGGAAGTCGCAGCCATCTATCCCATCACGCCGTCGTCGACGATGGCCGAGCTCGTGGACGAGTGGGCCGCTCAGGGCCGTAAAAATATCTTCGGTGAAACCGTTAAAGTCGTTGAAATGCAGTCCGAAGCCGGAGCCGCAGGCGCCGTGCACGGATCGTTGCAGAGCGGTGCGCTCACCTCGACGTTCACCGCTTCGCAGGGTCTGCTGCTGATGATCCCCAACATGTACAAGATCGCCGGCGAGCTGCTTCCGGGCGTGTTCCACGTTTCGGCGCGTGCGCTGGCCGCACAGTCGCTGTCGATCTTCGGTGACCACCAGGACGTGATGGCTGCCCGCCAGACGGGTTTTGCGATGCTCGCCACTTCGTCGGTCCAGGAGGTCATGGACCTCGCCGGCGTAGCGCACCTCGTGTCGCTGAAGGCCCGCGTGCCGTTCCTGCACTTCTTCGACGGTTTCCGCACCTCGCACGAGATCCAGAAGATCGAGCTGGTCGACGAAGCCGCGCTGACTTCGCTGCTCGACCGCGATGCCCTGAAGGAGTTCCGCGCCCGTGCACTCAACCCCGAACACCCCGTGACCCGCGGTACGGCCCAGAACCCCGACATCTATTTCCAGACGCGCGAGGCTTCCAATAAGTTCTACGATGCGATTCCCGACATGGTGGCCGACACCATGAAGGAGATTTCGAAGATCACGGGCCGCGACTACAAGCCGTTCGTATATTATGGCGCCAAGGATGCCGAGAACGTGGTTGTCGCCATGGGTTCGGTGACCGAGACCATCAAGGAGACGGTTGACTACCTGATCGCGCAGGGCGAGAAGGTGGGCGTCATCACCGTACACCTCTACCGTCCTTTCTCGGTGAAACACCTTATGGCCGTGCTTCCTGAGAGCGTGAAGCGCATCTGCGTGCTCGACCGTACGAAGGAGCCGGGAGCCAACGGCGATCCGCTCTATCTGGACATCGTCGAGGCTTTCGCAACCTGCCCGTGCAACAAGAAGCCGCTGATCATCGGTGGCCGTTACGGCCTTTCGTCGAAGGACACCACTCCGGCTCAGATGCTGGCCGTCTTCGCCAACCTGCGCACCAACGAGCCGAAGAACCAGTTCACGGTCGGTATCGTGGACGACGTGACGTTCCGTTCGCTGCCCGTCGGCGAGGAGATTTCGCTCGCGAAGCCCGGTACGTTCGAAGGCCTCTTCTTCGGCCTCGGAGCCGACGGTACGGTGGGCGCCAACAAGAACTCGATCAAGATCATCGGCGGTACGACCAACAAATACTGCCAGGCCTATTTCTCGTATGATTCGAAGAAATCGGGCGGTTATACCTCTTCGCACCTGCGTTTCGGCGATCTGCCCATCACTTCGCCCTACCTGGTGACCACGCCCGACTTCGTGGCCTGCCACGTGCCTTCGTATGTCGACAAGTACGACGTGCTGAAGGGTCTCAAGAAGGGCGGTTCGTTCCTCCTGAACTCGGTGCACGACGCCGAGACGACCAGCGCTACGCTGCCCGACCACATGAAGGTCTACCTTGCCAAGAACAAGATCAATTTCTATATCATCAACGCCACGAAGATCGCCGCCGAGCTGGGTCTGGGTTCGCGTACGAACACCATCATGCAGTCGGCATTCTTCAAAATCGCCAACGTCATTCCGTTCGACAAGGCTGTCGAGCAGATGAAGAAGGCCATCCTCAAGTCCTACGGCATGAAGGGCGAGGACATCGTCAACATGAACTATGCGGCTGTGGATGCCGGCGGCAACGCCGTCGTGAAGGTCGAGGTTCCCGCCGAGTGGGCGAACATCACCGTGAAGGAGGAGGTCCACAGCACTGACGCCGGACGCCCCGACTTCGTGAAGAAGATCGTCGACCCGATCAACGCCCTGAAAGGCGACCTGCTGCCCGTTTCGGCCTTCAACGGCCGTGAGGACGGTACGTGGGACAACGGTACGGCGGCTTACGAGAAGCGCGGCATCGCCGTGAATGTCCCCGAGTGGAAGATCGAGAACTGTATCCAGTGTAACCAGTGCGCCTATGTCTGCCCCCACGCCGTGATCCGCCCGTTCCTCGCTACGGAGGAAGAGGCTGCCGCTTCGGGCGTCGAATGGAAGCAGGGTCTGGGCGAGACCAAGGAGTACAAGTTCCGCATCCAGATCTCGCCGCTCGACTGTACGGGTTGCTCCAACTGCGTCGATGTCTGCCCCGCCAAGGAGAAGGCGCTCGTGATGCGTCCGCTCGAAGAGCAGATGCCGCAGCAGAAGAACTGGGATTACATCACCAAACATATCGGTTACAAGCAGGTTGTCGACAAGACCAAGTCGGTCAAGAACCTGCAGTTCGCCCAGCCGCTGTTCGAGTTCTCGGGCGCCTGCGCAGGCTGCGGCGAGACCCCGTATATCAAGGCCATTTCGCAGCTCTTCGGCGACAAGATGATGGTTGCCAACGCGACGGGCTGTACCTCGATCTACTCGGGTTCGGCTCCCTCGACGCCTTACTGCACCAACAATGCCGGTCAGGGTCCCGCATGGGCTAACTCGCTCTTCGAGGACAACGCCGAATTCGGCCTGGGTATGCACATCGGCGTGGAGAAGCTCCGCGACCGCATTCAGGATGCTATGGAAGGCGCTATCGCCAACTGCACCAAGTGCTCCGACGAGCTGAAAGCCGTGATGAAGGAGTGGATCGAGAACCGCGGTTCGTCGGCCAAATCGGCTGAGGTCTCGGCCCGCCTGATCCCGATGATGGAGGCTTGCGGCTGCGACTACTGCAAGGATATTCTCGAACTGAAAGACTGGCTGGTCAAGAAGTCGCAGTGGATTATCGGCGGCGACGGCTGGGGCTACGACATCGGCTACGGCGGTGTGGATCACGTACTGGCTTCGGGCCACGATGTGAACATCCTTGTGGTGGATACCGAGGTTTACTCGAACACCGGCGGCCAGTCGTCGAAATCGACTCCCGTGGGCGCCGTTGCCAAGTTCGCATCGAGCGGCAAGCGCATCCGTAAGAAGGACCTCGGCGCCATGGCCATGACCTATGGTTATGTCTATGTGGCCCAGGTTTCGATCGGCGCTTCGCAGCAGCAGCTGTTCAACGTGCTGAAGGAGGCCGAGGCTTATCCCGGACCTTCGCTCGTGATCGCCTACGCTCCGTGTATCAACCATGGCATCAAGGGCGGCATGACCCGCACGCAGACCGTCGGTAAGGAGGCCGTGGCCTGTGGTTACTGGCACCTGTGGCACTACAACCCGATGCTCGAAGAGCAGGGCAAGAACCCGTTCGTGCTCGACTCGAAGGAGCCCGACTGGTCGAAGTTCCGCGAGTTCCTCCTCAAGGAGGTGCGCTACACGTCGCTCCAGAAGTCGTTCCCGGGCGAGGCCAGCGAACTGTTCGCCGCCGCCGAGGAGAATGCCAAGTGGCGTTTCAACGGCTACAAGCGCCTCGCGCAGATGGAGTACTAAACCGTATATCCCGATAGTAAAGGCCGCATCCCGATCCGGGGTGCGGCCTTTTTGTTGAAAGGGCATCTTGATCCCTGTTCCCGAAGATGCAGGCGTTTTTCGGTTATCACATCCGGTTTAAAAAGTTGTGTTTCCGTCCTTTTCGGTTTACGGCTGTTGCGCAACCCGAATATATTGCCTATTTTTGTCAGACAAAAACCGACCTGCGATGAAGAAAAACCTTCTCCTGCTTGCCGCCGTGTTCCACGGCGCCTGCGGCACCGCCTTCGGCTGGGGCAAGACCGGCCACGACGCCATTGCCTACATCGCCGAGTGCAACCTGACGCCCCGGGCGAAGAAGAATATCGAAAAGTACCTCGACGGCCGTTCGATCGTCTACTACGCTTCGTGGATGGATGCCGTGCGTGCTACGGAGCCTTACCGCGCCACTTCGAAATGGCACGGATTCGATGCCGATGCCGAGTGCCGTTACGTGCCCCGCACTGCCGACGGAGATGCCGTGTTGGGGATCGAGGATGCGATGGAGAAACTCCGCGACTACCGCCGTCAGGACGACTCGACGGTCCGCGTGGCGATCTACTGCCTGGTCCACCTGGTCGGCGACATGCACTGCCCGACGCATGTTAAATATCCGTGGTACAGCAGTTTCGCATTCGAACTCAACGGTCGCAAATGTGCTTTCCACGGGTTTTGGGACACCGAAGCGCTGGAACTCAATCACCGCTGGGGGTACGAGGATTACCGTTACCAGCTCGACCGCTGTTCGAAATCCGAACGCCGGGCGTTGGCTGCCGGAACACCCCGCGAATGGGCCGGGGAGAATGCCCGCAACTGCCGCGTGATCTACGACTGGATCAAGTCCGGCGACCGGCTCAACAAAGCCCAGACGAGCGCTTACCTGATGACCGTGCAGCCCCTTGCCGAGCAGCAGGTGCTGAAAGCCGGTTACCGTCTGGCGCGTATTTTGAATGAATTATTCGGTTAATAAACGTATTTTGAAATTATGAAAAAGATTTTTGCAGCCGCTACGCTGCTTTTAGCCATGACTGCTTGCGGAGGCTCGCAGAAGAAGGCCCTTCCGCTGGAAGGCACAACGTGGAAACTCTCGAAGATGGAGACGATTCCCGCAAAGGCTATCGACGCCGAAGCCGATTTCTTCACCCTGCAGTTCAATGCCGCCGATACGCTCGTGTCGGGCCGCACCAACTGCAATCGTTTCTTCGGCAAGTACGAGCTCAAGGGCAAAACGTTGGAGTTCGAAAACATGGGTATGACCCGCATGGCTTGTCCCGAAATGGAGTATGAGGATGTCTTCGTGAAGATGCTCGACGAAGTGGACCGCTTCGAGATCGACGGCCAGTCGCTGAAACTCTATGACGACAAGAAACTCCTCGCTGAGTTCCGCGCTGTGGAGGATGCTTCGGCGAAGAAGTAGTCCGGCATTGCCGCAACAAAACCCCGCTCCCGGAATCCGGAGGCGGGGTTTTATGTTGTCGCCGTTGCGTTATTACATCCGCAGTCGCTATTTGCCGGCACTTGTATCTGCTGCATTGTCAGCCGCGGTATCAGTGCCCGCCCCGTTCTGCCGCCGGGTTGTAGAGCCTATTTCCCGGGAGCAGTTTCGGCTTCGAGCCGTTCGAAAAACTCCCGGAGCGTGATCCCGTAGTAGGCGCACAGGTCAGCGAGCGTCGAGATCGAGATGTTCCCGCGCCCGGATTCGATCCGGCCGATGTTGATGTCGGTGTCGGTGAAAACCTGTTTCTGGGATAGCTTGCGGGTGTGGCGCAGTTCGCGCAGCCCGGCAATCACGTCGCGAATCACCGGCTCGTTATAGCGTTCGTTCTTTCGTTGCATGGTGCAAAGTTACGCTAAAAAACGCTATTTCCGAAGCTCCTGCGGGGTGTCTATTCCCCGAAACCCCGCTAAAAACGACGGTTTCCGCTCTTTTCGTTGCGCAAAACGTCATTTTTCGTACCGATGCCCGTTTTCGGCGGGTCTGCACCGGATTGGCCTTGTACATGCCCTGAAAAGGTTTTGATTGTATTCCGTTCGGTCCTGAGCCTTGGTGTAACGGAATTTTTAGCTATCTTTGTGTAATAATAATTTAAGGGTAAACAACTCTTTATACCTCTCTGCAAACTTAGGGAGCCTCTTCGGAGGTTGTTTGAATCAGGTATGATCGTTGTCAGTCCTGTGTATGCCCCGACCTTTGGGTTGGGGCAGTCACGGGCGCGGGACGACTTTCTGGTTCATGGCTCCCTAAGGCCAGCATTGAGGAAGTCAGACTCGCGCTTTTTTGTTCGATACAAAAGCCGCGCGTGCAATTATATTCCGGGGCGGCGTCAGACTTTGCGTCACTGTCAGGTTTTCCTGTGCCGTCCCACTTTGATTTTGGGGCGGCGGCTGTGATTTAGGCGTCACAGGCAACATTCTTCCTGCGGGATTCCTGTTTTGCCGTTCGTTTGCGAACGACGGGTGTACAGAGGCGTCACTGGAGAGTTCTCCGACAGGATCCATCCGCTGCCCCTTCTGTTTCGGGGGCGGGCCGACGGCCGAATACGTCACTACATACTAGAGTTTCACCCGGCGGAACGTTCCGTCCCCGTTTTTTTTACTGAAACTACGGCGCACGAAAAAAGCGGCTTCCCGAAGGAAACCGCTTTTTATCGTTTTCGTTTGTTGAGTTTACTCGCTCAGCGGGGAAACCGTTACATACGATTTTCCTGCGCCTTTCTTGCAGAACTCTACCGTTCCGTCGACGAGGGCGAAGAGCGTGTGATCTTTGCCCATGCCTACATTTTCACCGGCGTTATGCACCGTTCCGCGCTGGCGAACGATGATGTTGCCCGCCTTTGCGAACTGACCGCCGAACAGTTTGATGCCGAGTCGTTTGCTTTCCGACTCGCGGCCGTTCTTCGAACTACCTACACCTTTCTTGTGTGCCATGTTACTTCAGTTTTTAAAGGGTTATGCAACGATTTCCTCGATGAGAATCTGCGTAAGATACTGGCGATGACCGTTGCACTTCTGATAGCCCGTGCGACGCTTCTTTTTGAACACCAGAACCTTGTCATCTTTCAGATGCTTCAGGATCTTGCACTTCACTGTGGCGCCTTTCACTACAGGTGCACCAACTTTAACCTGACCGTCGTTGTCTGTGAGCAGGACTTTGTCGAAACTTACGGACGAATTTTCTTCGCCCTGAAGACGGTGAACATAAAGTTTCCGACCTTTTTCAGCTTTAAATTGCTGACCTGCAATCTCTACTATAACGTACATTTAAGTCGATTATGTATTTGAACATAAATTGAGTGTGCAAATATACGCATATTTATCTTATAAACAACATACCATGCAAATTTTTTTGGCAGGCCGCTGCTCTGGCACGGTTTTGGGCGTGGCAGAGGCGCCGGCACAGCCGGTGTGACGCCATGCACCGAATATTGATTGTTTCCGACGAGGAGTTTCTGCGCGACGTGATCCGACTGTCGCTCGCCGACATGCAGGCCGACGTGCGCTGCGCATCGGGTGTGCCCGACATGCAGCGCATGGCACGGCGCATGCTGTTCGACCTGGTGATCGTCGTGGGGACTTCGGCCTTCTTTTCGGGGCGCGACGTGGTGCGCACGCTGCGTCCCGACTGCCTGCGGCGACCGCTGGTCTACGTCGTAGCGTGGCAGCAGGCCGAACAGACGGTGCTGAGCCTGCTGGAGTCCGGGGTCGATCAGTATATGACTTTCCCCGTGAGCCTGCAACGGCTGCGGACGAAGATCGCCAATGCTTTGAACCGACCGCTATGACCGAACTGTTATTGATTCTCTATACGGCGTTTGCGGCTGCCGGAACGGTTGCGCTGTTGCTGCTGCTGGGCATGGCAGAACTCCGCGCCCGGCGGCGGCGCAGCCGCGACGCCGTTCTTCGCGCCAAATACCTGCGTATCGTGATGCTCTACCTGCTTACGGGCGACGGGCCCGTGCCGCGCTTCCCGATGATCGGCCGCGTCGACGCCCGGCGGCTGCTCGCCGAGACCATCGCGGGACTGGTCGACGTGACCTATGGGCTCGACGCCGCGCCCCTGCGGCGCATCGTCGATGAGTACGGGCTGGAAGGGTGGCTGATTCGCCGCACGAACCGCTCCCGCTCCTACCGCCGGGCGCACAACCTGCTGCTGCTCGCACGGCTGCCCATCACCGACGCTGCGGCGACCTGCGCCGCGCGTTATGCCGCCAGCCGAAACCGTTATGTACGGTTTCAGTCGCTGATGGTGCGCCTCGCCGCCGACCCCGCGACGGCCCTGCGGCTGATGGCCGAATATCCCGAACCTTTCTCGGCGTGCGAAGTGGGGGAGATCATGGCCGTCCTGCGGCGCGGGATGCTGCCGATCGCCTACGAACCCCTCGTCGGGTCGTCGAGCCGCAACCTGCGGATCGTGGGGCTGAACATCGTGCGCCAGTTCGGCATCGAGGAGGCCGAACGGCTCCTGCTGCGCATCGTGGCCGGGGACGAAAGCCCGGAGCTGGGGCGCGAAGCGCTCTACACGCTCTGCGCCCTGCGCCGCCCACTGACGCGGCGGGCCGTCTCGGGACGACTGTCGGCCATGTCTCCCGCCGAACGCAAAGCCCTGCTGCGCTACATTGTCGCCGAAGGCTACTCCCCGGGGCCGCTCCGGCGGCTGCTCGACGAGCGCGAACGTCCCTACTACGAATCGCTCGTCCAATCCTATAAACGCAGCCTGGTATGACGCTGATCCTTCTCCTGGCGCTCGTTTCGGTGGCGGTGTGCATCGTCGCACTGTTGTTTCGGATGACCCGCGCCCGGGACAAACGGCTGTTGCTGAATGCCGTGCGCGCTGCTTCCAGCGACGCTCCCGACAGTATCGGCATCTCGGTCCTGTGCAGCGGCGTGTCGGACCCCGCGCAGATCGAAAACCTCCTCTCCCCCGAATATTCGCGCTACGAAGTGGTCGTCGTGCTCGATGCGTGCCACCATGTCGCGGAATTTGCCGCCCTGGTGGGGCGCTACCGCATGATCCGCGTCGAGTGGGCTTACTCCGGCGAACTGGAGGTCGAGGGGGTGCGGTCGCTGGGCCGCTCGCGCAAGCGGCATTTCCGGCGGCTGGTGCTCATCGACCGGATTCGCGGGTCGGCGGCGGGCGATTTCGACGCTGCGGCCGCGGTGGCTACCTATGATTACCTGCTGCCTGTCTCCGCAGGGCAGTTCCTGTTGCCCGGGACCGTCGAACGGCTCGTCGCGGAGCTGGGTGAAGGTCCGCCCGGAACGCACGACCTCGTGCGGTCGCGCCTGGGTGAACCGGCCGTGTTGCTGAGCCGTGAAGCGGTGATTGCGGCGGGCGGTTTCGGAATGCACCCCCAGCGGGGTATTCCGCGCGACAGACGGCGGACGCTGTGGGAACCGTTGCTGACCGCCCCTTTCCCGCGGAGGCGGCTCCCGGGGCGGCTGCGCGGCCTGCTGATTGCAATGCTCACAACGGCTTTCGTCGCCGCAGCCGCGGCCGGATGGTGGTGGGCCGCCGCGCTGTCCGTCACCCTCGCGCTGGCCTGGGCGGGCGCGGAGTACGCCTCACGACTTGCCGACGAGACGGCCCCTTCGGCCCCGGGCAGGCTCGTGGCGTGGCGCCGCCTTTTCAAACAGTATTACGGCACTAAAAATTTTCCCATATCATAAATTCTTGTTATCTTTACCATGGCAATAAAAATTACCGATCCCAAAATACGAGTTACGATGATTAACGATAAGGTGAGAATGTATCTGCTGCCGCCGCTGTTCAATGCGGCAATCAGAGCCGGAGCCTCGATCATGCACGTTTACAAGAACTTCGACGATTACTACATAAGTCTTAAAGACGATAAGAGCCCCATTACGCTGGCAGACCGCATCGCTCACAGGACCATCCGCGAATACCTCGGGCCCACACGCATCCCGATCCTGAGCGAGGAGGGTCGGGAAATGGGTTACGACGAGCGCCGCAACTGGGAGCTTTACTGGTTGGTCGACCCGCTGGACGGCACGGTCGAATTTATCAAAGGCAACAACGAATTTACGGTCAATATCGCCCTGATGGAGAACAATGTCTGCATGGGGGCGGTTATTTATGTTCCCTATTTCGAAAAGATGTACATTGCGGGCCGCGGTTCGGGTTCCTACCTCCGGGAGCACATTTCGCCCGACTCGGCTGCGGAATATACCTACGACCAGATCGTCAGCGACTGGATACCCCTGCCGCTCACCACGCAGCCGGAGCACGACCACCTGCGCGTGGCCCTTTCGCGCTCGCACCAGACGCCCGAAACGCACGAACATGTCGCCCGCCTGCGCGAACGATACCCCGACCTGGAGGTCGTCGAGCAGGGGAGTTCCTACAAGTTCTGTCTGCTGGCCGAAGGCCGTGTCGACTATTATGTCCGCACGACGCATACCTACGAATGGGATACGGCTGCCGGGGAACTGATCCTCGCCGAAGCCGGCGGCAGCACCCGTACGCTGCCCGACGACAAGGAACTGCGCTACAACGAGGAGGACCTCCGCAACCCGTGGTTCGCCTGCCGGTCGAAATTCTGCAAACTGTAAAGATGAAGAGCGGCTGCATGGCCGCTCTTTGATTCTGCTGTTTAGTTCAACAAAAAATAGAGCGACAGTCCATCCAGACCGTCCGTTCCGTCTTCGTCTTCGTTATCGGTTTGTTTGATAAATTTACCGTCGGCCGTGTAAATATCCGTGGCGTCGTCGAGCTGGCAATGTACAGTTCCCTCTTTGTAGCGTATCTTGTTGTATTTGCAGGGCAAAACCTCCCTCGACGATAAATCGATGATTCCGTAATAATCGAATAATTTCACTTTCAGCATGCCGGGAATGCTGTCTATCGGTTCGTATTCGTCATACGTCGATACGACCTGCTGCGTCAGGTTCATTCCCTGTGCATCGGCTTCCTGTTCGATCGCTTTTAGCTCCGCGAGGGCCTTTTCGTTGCCGCCCTGACTGGCTTTGCGCAACCAGTAGCGGATTTTGAAGACGTTGCGGGTCGCGGCATCGTAATCGTGGCTGACGAAATACTGGGCCTCCGGGTCCCCGTAAACCGCGCCCTTGCGGATATACGACCGTCCTTTTTCCTTGTCTTCGTCATTCCCGCCGCCGACCTTGCCCAGGAACAGCAAATTACCGCTGCGGGTCCAGGCTTCTGCCAATTCTTCGTCGTTCGCGGCGGCTTTGCTGTAATACGCATAAGCCAGCGAATCGTCCTGCGTTATTCCATAGCCGCATTCGCAACATACTCCCACGGCATATTGCGCTTTAGCATGTCCCTGATGGGCCGCTTTGATGAACCAGGATGCAGCAGTCGGATAGTCCTGATCGACGAAGTCTTTGCCTGTAAAAAATGTTTCGCCCAACTTATATTGAGCGTCTGCATTCCCCTGTTCGGCCGCGCAACGGAACCAGAAAAAGGCCTCCACCTGATTTGTTTCGACCCCTGTCCCGTAATGGTAACACATCCCGATATTATACTGGGCGGTTGGATCTCCGCCTTTGGCTTTTGCATATTCCTCCTGCGTGAACTCCTGTGCCTCGGCTACAAAGGCCGCGAGTAGCCCACAGATAAGTAAGATGTGTTTCATTGTGACGCAAATGAAAACAGGACGGATTATTTTTGAGCGGAGTGCTCCTCGATGTCGCAGGCCCCGCAGTTGCCCGAGCAGCCGGCAGGCTGGCCGTCGGAACAGTCGGCTCTGCCGTCCTCCTCGCGCGTTTCATGCACGGCGCATTTGATGCCCAGCCGCTGCATGTTCTTGTTGGTCGATATTTCCGAGTCGATGTTGTGTCCTTTGATCATCAGCGTAAGGGACATGCCCAGTACGAACAGCCCGACGGCGAGGATGGCGCAAAGCAGGACGATTAACCACGTTGGCATAAGATTCCGTTTTTTTACTACCCGAAATTTGGGGTTTCCGGGACAAATGTATACATTTGTAAGATAAATTGCAAAAATGTTGCCCGGCTGTGACGGACGACATATTGTGCAGACTAAACAGACGCAACTATGAAAATCGTGATAGCGGGTGCGGGCGAGATGGGCAGCCACCTGGCCAAGATGCTCAGCGGTAACGGCCATGACATCACCATCATCGACAGCGACCAGAAGTTGCTGGCCGAGGTGGGCAGCTTGGCCGATGTGATCACCGTCGAGGGCGACTCGACGACGTTCGCCGTGCTGCGCAAGGCTGCGGTCCGCAAGTGCGACCTGTTCATCGCCGTCAACCACGAGGAGAACGACAACGTCGTGGCGGCGATGCTGGCCAAAAAACTCGGAGCCCGCAAATCCATCGCCCGCATCGACAACAACGAATACCTCGAACCCAACAACAAGGAGATGTTCATCGACATGGGCATCGACTACCTGTTCTACCCCGAGAAGGTCGCGGCCCGCGAGGTGATCAACCTGCTGGGGCACACTTCGACCACGGAATACGTCGATTTTTCGAGCGGCAAACTTTCGCTCGTGGTCTTCCGCCTCGAACCGGCCTCGCCGCTGGTGGGGCAGGTACTCACGGGCTTCGACGACGACCAGGCCCCGCTGAGCTACCGTACGGTGGCCATCACGCGCGGCGGTCAGACGATCATCCCGCGCGAGGGCGAGCAGTTCATGGAGGGCGACGTGATCTACGTCATCGCCCGCCAGGATGCCGTTAAGGAGGTGATGGAGTTCTCGGGCCAGTCGAATATCGAGATCAAGAACATGATGATCCTCGGCGGTTCGCGCATCGGCATCCGCATCGCCACGGAGTTGCAGGACGAGATCAACATCAAGCTCATCGACTACAATGCCGAAAAGGCCTACCGGCTGGCCGAAACGCTCGATAAAACACTGATCATCAACGAGGACGGTCGTAATACCGAGGCGATGATGGAGGAGGGGCTTTCGAACATGGACGCCTTCGTGGCCGTGACGGGCCGCAGCGAGACCAACATCCTGGCGGCGATGCTCGCCAAGCGCATGGGGGTGAAGAAAGTGATTGCCGAGGTCGAAAACCTCAATTACATAAACCTCGCCGAGTCGATCGGCATCGACACGATCATCAACAAGAAGCTGGTGACTGCGTCGAACATCTTCCGCTTCACGATGTCGACCGACGTGCAGGCCATCAAGTGCCTGACGGGCAGCGATGCCGAGGTGCTGGAATTCATCGTGAAACCCAACGCTCCGGCCACCAAGGCCCGGATCAAGGACCTCGGGCTTCCGGAAGATACGATCATCGGCGGCATCGTCCGCGGCGACAAGGTCTTCATCGCCGTTGACAACATGGAGATAAATCCTTACGACCGGGTGGTGGTCTTCGCCATGCCGGGTTCGGTGGGGAAAGTAGGGTATTACTTTAATTGAAAATTCATAATTCAGAATTCATAATTATCAGTTTGCTGTGAAACAACCCGTTTGCGACGGTCGTTCGCCATCCCCAATAATTATGAATTATGAATTGTGAATTATGAATTGCGAAGCAGAATGTCTTTCCGAAATATAATCCTCAAAGCCTGGTTCTCGCAGCGCGAGCGGGCCATCGACCGTTTTCGCCGCCATCCTGCCCGGACGCAGGCGCGGATGTTCCGGCAGCTGCTGCGGCGGGGACGCTTTACGGAGTTCGGCGACCGCTACGACCTGCGGCATATCCGCTCAGTCGAACAGTTCCAGTCGCAGGTCGAGACCTTCGATTACGAGACTTTCAAGCCTTATATCGAACGGATGATGGAGGGCGTGAGGAGCGTTACGGCCCCCGGAAAGGTGTCGCTGTTCGCCCGCTCGTCGGGTACGACCTCCGACCGGAGCAAGTACATCCCCGTGACGATGGAATCGCTGTGGTGGAACCATACCCTGGGCATGCGCGACGTGGCGACGGTCTTTTCGGCCAACAATCCGAAGAGCCGGGTTTTCGAGGGCAAGACCCTGACGCTGGGCGGCTCGTGCCGCAGCGAAGGGCGCAATCTGGTCGGCGACCTTTCGGCGTTGCTAATCCATGAGACGACCTTTTGGAGCGGGTGGTTCCGCGCGCCGAAGGTCGAGACGGCGACCATTCCCGATTTCGACGAGAAGACCGCCGCCATCTGCCGCGAATGCGTCGGCGAGCCGATCACGGCCTTTGCGGGTGTGCCGTCGTGGAACCTGGCGCTGATGCGCCGTGTGCTGGAATATACCGGCAAGCAGAACCTGTTGGAGGTGTGGCCCGGGCTGGAGATGTTCGCCCACGGAGGGGTGGAGTTCGCACCCTATCGGGCGACGTTCGAAGAGCTGATTCCCTCGGAGCAGATGAAATACATGGAGACCTACAACGCTTCGGAGGGTTTCTTCGCCATGGCCGACGATCCGTCGCGCAGCGACATGCTGCTGATGCTGGATTACGGAACCTTTTTCGAGTTCCGCAACGGGACGGACATCGTGCCGCTTGAAGGCGTCGTGTGCGGAAAGGTCTATGCCGTGTTGATCACGTCGAACAACGGCCTGTGGCGCTACGAGATCGGCGACACGGTGGAGTTCACCTCGACGAACCCCTACCGCATCCGCTTCGCAGGGCGCACGCGGCAGTATATCAATGTTTTCGGCGAAGAACTGATCGTCGATAACGCCGAACATGCGCTGCTGGCCGCCTGCCGCAGGACGGGGGCTGTGGTCGGGGAGTATTCCGTGGCTCCGTGCTACATGTCGCTCCGCGAACGGGGCGCCCACGAGTGGATCGTGGAGTTCGAGCGTGAGCCGGACAGCCTCGAACGCTTCGCCGAGACGCTCGACGAGGAGTTGCGGGCCGTCAATTCGGACTACGACGCCAAACGCCGGACCACGCTCGAACGCCAGCGCCTGACGCTTGTGGAGCGCGGGCGGTTCCTCGCGTGGATGCGCGCGCGGGGTAAGAATAAGGTTCCGCGGCTGGTCAACGACCGCCGTGTGGCCGACGAGATACTGGCTTTCCGCGCAGAGCCGGTCGGAATGTAAAAATAACAAACACCTATACTACTATGTACATAGCCATAGCCGGAAACATCGGCAGCGGAAAAACCACGCTGACCCAGATCCTTACGAAGCGCTACGACGCCAGGTGCTATCTTGAGGAGTGCGACAACCCCTATATCGGCGATTTCTACGAGGACATGAACCGTTGGGCGTTCAACCTCCAGATTTCGTTCCTCGGAAGCCGTATCCAGCAGACGATGGACATGCTTTCAGCCTGCAAGGAAGGGGTGATCTTCCAGGACCGTACGATCTACGAGGATGCTCACATCTTCGCCGACAACCTCCATGAAATGGGACTGATGGCCACGCGCGACATCGAGACCTACATGAAAATTTTCCGGCTCGTGACCACGCTCATCCCCAAACCCGACCTGCTGATCTACCTCAAGGCGAGTGTTCCGACGCTCATTTCGCAAATCCGCAAACGCGGCCGCGAGTACGAGATGAACATCGACGAACTCTACCTCAAGCGGCTGAATAACAAGTATAACAACTGGATCGAGAATATCTACGAAGGCGAAGTGCTCGTTGTCGACAAGGACCACGAGGATTTTGTTTCCGACCCTGCCGTGCTGGAACGTATCTGCGCGCGCCTCGACGCACTCAAAGTGAAGAAATAGCGCATGACGCTGCCTGCGAAATTTGTGGAACGGGTCCTGCGCGACCTCGGTGAAACGGAGGGCGCGGCCCTCTGTGCGGAGCTCGACGGAGAGCCGCCCGTATCGGTGCGCCTGAATCCCGCCAAAACCGGCGCTGCGGCTCCGGAGTGCACGGACGACGGACCGGATGCCGACCTTCCGGCCCTCAGTATCGCCGGACGTGTGCCGTGGAGCCGCGACGGGCGTTACCTTGCGG
>JAEZTA010000102.1 GCA_023443765.1 Bacteroidota bacterium
CTGGGCGAGTTGTTCGTTTGTACGTACGGCGACTGCGCTGCGTCCTGCCACTCGTCCCATACTCACACTCCATAAATCCGGATTCACAGATAGTTGCGTCGACAGCTGCGTCCGCTGTCCGTTGATCGTAATGCGTCCCATAATCGGTGTGTTCCCATTGCGTAAAGGCGCATTCTTCTTGATGTAAAACAGTACTTTAAACGTGTTTCTCATTCCCTTCCTAACCTTTATTGAAACAATAAGTTAACCGTGATAAAGGTAATGATAAAGTTACTGCCGAATGGTATACTAATTGGCCCAAATAGCTTATTTTGCTCAACTTAACCCCTTTTCAACAGTAACCATTTAGTTGCATAACCTATACACACGGCGCTACCGCCTAAATACCTTACACGCTTAGTACCAAACTATTATGATTTTTTAAGAACATGGGCGTTAAAACCGTATAATTATCATATATACAGTGATTTATTATCAATAATGAAGGGCGCTTAATTTTTATTTTAAAATTTTATTAAAATTAACGCTTATGGTAAGAAAAATTGTACTATCGTTAATTGCTATTTTGGGCTTCTGTGCGTATGGATTCGCCCAAAACCGGCAGGTTTCCGGTACAGTTGCCGATGCGGAGGGAAAACCCATCGCAGGCGCTACGGTCCTGGTGGATGGTACGACTGTTGGTACGACAACCAACGCAGACGGCCAATTCACGATTTCGGCTCCTGCCAATGGAACCTTGTTGGTGACGTTCATCGGTTACGAGCCGCAACGTATCGCGCTCGCCGGTAAAACGAAGGTGGACATCACGATGAAGGAGGATACGCAGGCGATCGACGATGTGATCGTCGTGGCATACGGTACAGCCAAGAAGGAGGCTTTCACCGGCTCCGCATCGGTGATGAAGTCGGAAGATATCGGCAAACGCCAGGTTTCCAATATCTCGAACGCACTGGCCGGCGCCGTAGCCGGTGTGCAGGCTGTTTCGTCGAACGGACAGCCGGGCGAGAGCGCGAAAATCCGTATCCGCGGTATCGGCTCCATCTCGGCGAGCAGCGCCCCGCTCTACATTGTCGACGGCGCACCCTACGACGGTTCGCTCTCCTACCTGAACAGCGCCGACATCGAGTCGCTTACGGTGCTGAAGGATGCTGCCGCATCGGCCATCTACGGAGCCCGCGGAGCAAACGGCGTCGTGCTGATCACGACCAAAAGAGGTAAATCGCGCGATGCGACGGTCAACTTCGACGCCAAGTGGGGTACGAATTCCCGCGGTGTGCCCAACTACGACGTGATTTCCAATCCCGGTCAGTATTATGAACTGGGCTATCAGTCGTTGTTCAACAGCCGCTATCAGGCCGGCAGTTCGCTTGCCGAGGCCCGCGCTTTTGCCAACTCAGCCCTGTTCGACAGTAAGAACGGCGGTACGGGTTACAACATCTACACGATTCCCTCCAAGCAGACGCTGATCGGCTCCAACGGCAAACTCAACCCCAATGCAACGCTGGGTTACTCGGACGGCGAGTATTACTACGCTCCGGACGACTGGTACGAGGAGTTGTTCGGCAATGGCAACCTCCGCCAGGAGTACAACGTTTCGATCGCAGGTGCATCGGACCGTTTCAACTATTTCATGTCGGCGGGCTACCTCGACGACTCGGGTATCATCAAGAACTCGGGCTTCACGCGTTATTCGGCCCGTCTGAAGGCCGACTACCAGGCCAAGAAATGGCTGAAGGTAGGTGCCAACATCAGCTACTCGCACGCCATTTCCGATTCTCCCACGGGACAGACCGACTGGGGATCGTCAGCCAACCTGTTCTACCTGGCCAACATGATCGCCCCGATCTACCCGATGTACGTCCGCGATGTCTACAAGAACATCAAGTATGACGACCACGGCAACAAGATTTACGACTCGGGGACGAACACCAATCAGATCCGCTCGTTCTCGGGCGGTGCCAACCCCATGATCTCGATCGACCTCGACCGCCACCGCTCCTACACCGACGCGGTGAATGGCAACTGGTTTGCAACCGTGACGCCCATCGAAGGGCTGAATCTGACGGCCAACATCAGCGCCAGCGCCATCAACCGACGCCTGAACCGCCTCTACAACTCCCTGTACGGTTCGTATATCGGCAAGGGTTCGACGGCTGTTTCCCATTCGCGGACGTTCGGCGTCAACCAGCAGTACCTGGCGACCTATAAGAAGACCTTCGGCAATAAGCATAATTTCGACGCCCTGGTTGGTTTCGAGAACTACGCGCTGAAGATGCAGTACCTCTACGGCAGCAACACTGACCTCTACAACCCCAATGTCGGAGAACTGGACAATGCCATCTACGAAACGCCGCAGGTCAGCTCCTATACGGACACTTACTTCACGATGGGTATCCTGTCGCGCGTGCAGTACGATTACGACGGCAAGTATTTCTTCTCGGCTTCCTACCGCCGCGACGCCTCGTCGCGTTTCCATCCCGACAACCGCTGGGGTAACTTCGGCTCGGTGGGCGGTGCGTGGCTGATGTCGCGCGAGAATTTCCTTCGCGACGTGAAGTGGCTCGACATGCTGAAACTGAAGGTTTCGTACGGTATTCAGGGTAACGACGACCTGCTGGACCTGAGCGGTTACAGCAACTATTATCCCTATCAGGACCAGTTCCAGGTGGGCCGCGTCGACGGCGATTTCTCGCTGACGCTCAACTACAAGGGTAATAAGGATATCACCTGGGAGTCGTCGCACTCGTTCAATGTCGGCGTGGAGTTCGGTTTCTGGGACAACCGCCTGACGGGAAGTATCGAGTATTTCTCGCGCAAGACTTCGGACATGCTCTATTACAAGCCCGTACCGCCTTCGCTGGGTTACTCGCGGCAGCCGCTCAACGTCGGTTCGATGCGCAATGCCGGTATCGAGGTCGAACTGGGTGCTAACATGCTGCGTTACAAGAACTTCTCGTGGGATCTCAACCTCAACATGACGCATTATAAGAACAAGATCCTCTCGCTGGACAAGGACATTTCGGAGAAGGGAATCGTCGGTTCGATGTCGATCCGCGAAGTGGGCGGTTCGATGTACGATTCCTACCTGAAAACCTTTGCAGGCGTCGATCCCGAAACGGGTAAGTCGCTCTGGTACATGGACCCGGACAACGGTGATTTCTCGACTACGGACGTTTACGACGATGCCCGTCAGGCCCGCCAGGGCAGCACGCTGCCCAAAGCCAGCGGCGGTTTCGGCACGTCGCTGAATTTCTACGGCGTCGACATCTCGGCGCAGTTCGCCTACCAGTTGGGCGGCCGTCTTTACGACAACACCTACCACGAGCTGATGCACAACGGCGACGCTCTGGGCCGCAACTGGCACAAGGACATCCTCGATGCCTGGACGCCCGAGCATACCAACACCAACGTTCCGCGCCTCAACACGGCTGACGATTCGAACCAGAAGTATTCGTCGCGGTTCCTCGTAAGTTCGAACTACCTCGCTGTCAACAACCTGACGATAGGCTACACGTTTCCTAAGAAGTGGACCGACAAGATGCGCATCGGCAGCATCCGCATCTACTTCGCGGGCGACAACCTCGCCGTTTTCTCCAAACGTGAGGGTCTTGATCCCCGAATCGTATTCGGTGGTGCAGACACGGCGGACAACACCTCCTACTCGGCCCTGCGGACCTTCTCGGGCGGTATTAACCTGACGTTCTAAATCCGGTAGAAACAACAAAAAAAGCATCTATGAAAACAATCAACAAGATATGGATATTTGCCCTGGGAACGGCGGTTATGGCATCGTGCTCCGACCTCGACACGTTTCCCGAAAGCGGCGTAGTAACCGAAGATCAGAAAAAGGAGGTCGTGGAGAACAATCCCGACCGTCTGCAGGCCGACATCAACACCCTGTCGTCGATCTTCGTACAACTGCT
Organism: Bacteroidota bacterium; assembly: GCA_023443765.1. GTDB lineage: Bacteria > Bacteroidota > Bacteroidia > Bacteroidales > Rikenellaceae > Alistipes. Next base: position 3,924 of record JAEZTA010000102.1, read on the forward strand.
GCCCAACTGGGCGGGCGGCGCTGACACGCCGTTCCACAACGACTTCAGCTATCCCGCCGTCTGCATCGCAACCGACGGTAACGGCGCGGACATGGTGTCGGACAACAGCGACTACGAATGGTTCTCCGTTGCGTTCGAATATTCGGACCGCAACGCCAACTATGCCGTGCCCATGTTTACATGGAACTTCTGCTACCGCCTGAACAAGCAGGCCAACGACATCCTTTCCACGATTCCGGAGGATGCTACCGATGAGAAGCTTATCCACTACCGCGGTCAGGCGCTGGTAGCCCGTGCTTTTGCACACTTCACGCTGGCACAGCGCTTCCAGTTCACCTACAAGGGCAACGAGGACAAACCGACGGTTCCCATCGTAACGTGGGACATGCCCGTCGAGCAGGCCGGAGCCAATCCCCGCGCCACGAACTCGGCGATCTACAAGCTGATCTACGACGACCTGACGCAGGCCATCGCCGATCTCGAAGGTTTCACACGCACCAGCAAATCGGCCGCCAACCAGAACGTGGCCTACGGCATGCGTGCCCGTGTGAACCTGGTGATGAACAACTGGAACGAAGCCGCTACGGATGCCGCATCGGCCATGGAAGGTTTCTCGCTGCTGAGCAGGGACGACGTATCGGTTCCCGGTTTCAACGAAGCTTCGGCATCGTCGTGGATCTGGGCAGGGCTTTACAAAGCCGCTGATACCCCGGCCAACTACCGCAACATCACCTGGGGTGGAAACCTCTGCTCGTTCAACAAGGGCTATACCACGGGTCAGGGTCTCTACAAGCGCATCAATTCGCTGCTTTACAACCTGATTCCCGAGACCGACGTGCGTAAGGGATGGTGGATCGACTCCAACCTCTCGTCGCCGTTGCTCGACCACATGGAGTGGGACGGCGCAACCGGTTCGGCCATCAGTTCGCTGACGATTCCCAACGTGAAGCGCGCCTTCGTGCCCTATACCAACGTGAAGTTCGCGCCCTTCGAGAACAAGTGCGGCACGGACATCAACGCCGGCGACTGGTGCATCATGCGCGCCGAGGAGATGCTCCTCATCCAGGCCGAAGCCATGGCCATGGGCGGCAATCTCAACGGCGGCAAGGCGCTGTTGGAGAATTGGGTAAAAACCTATCGCAATGCGGATTACGTCTGCACGGCATCGACCCCCGAGGCCATGCAGAACGAAGTCTGGCTGCAGCGCCGCATCGAGCTGTGGGGCGAAGGACATGCCTACACCGACATCATGCGCCTGAAGAAGAACGTCGTGCGCTGCACTACGACCGGCAAGTCGGATTACCCCGACGCCTGGGCCTTCAACATCGCGGCCGACGACGGCATCCTGCTGATGCGTATTCCTACCCGTGAAACCAATGCCAATGCGGCGATCGACCCCATTAAGGACAACAATACCGGAGGCACATTCCCCGTCCACGGAAGCGGTGCGGGCCTGACCGACGGAGTGGTTGTGAAATAGTGTAGAACCGGATTAACATTGATAACTATGAAAACACTCAAGAATATATTATATGCGTTTATAGCAGTGTTCGTCCTCGCGGGCTGCGACGATGACGGCGATTATCTGGCCGGTGCGCCCGAAAATCCCGATTGCTATAACGTCTATTTCCCGGCGCAGGACAATGCTACCGATCTGGAGCTTGACCCCGCGGCCGAGACCAAACTGAGTTTCATCGCACGCCGTACCAACAGCGAGGGCGCGATTACCGTCCCTGTTTCGGTGAAGAAGAACCAGGATGGCGTATTCGCCCTGACGAGCATCGAATTTGCCGACGGCCAGGAGGAAACTACCTTCGACGTAACCTTCCCGGACACCGAGATCGGTACGAAATACGCCTGTGAAATCAATATCGACGACACGAAGTATGCCTCTGTTTACGGCGAAAAATCCGTCGGAATGACCTTTTCGGTCACCCGCGTCAAGTGGAACCGGCTTGAAGGCGCAGACGGCGAAACCAAGGGTAAGTGGCGTGACGACGTGATTTCGTCGCTGTTCGGTGTGACTTATGCCAATGCCGAGGTCGAGCTCGAAATTTTCGAGCGCGACGACCGCCCGGGATACTACCGCATGGTTCCCTACACGCAGACCCTTATCAGCGCCCTCTTCGGACGCAACGTAGGTTCCTGTACCGAGCCTTATACCATCATCGACGCAACGGATCCCGACAAGGTCTGGATTCCCTATCAGACCACGGGTGTTACGCTGGGCAGCGACGGTGAGATCGAGATCGCATCGAAGATCAACAAGAACATCCCCTCCGTTTCCGAGGCTGCCAGCCTCTACGGTACACTGAAGGATGGTGTGATCACCTTCCCGGTCAGCAGTATCTATGTCAACTTTACGGTTTCCGGCGGTTGGTACGGTGCCAATGCCAGCGGCATGCAGCGTATTATCTTCCCGGGTGCCAAGGTCTACGACTATGCACTTGCACTGTCGAAGTCCGAACCCGCGAACGGCGTTGTCCAGCTCGGATT
>JAEZTA010000153.1 GCA_023443765.1 Bacteroidota bacterium
CGTAGCGGGCGATCACCTGCTGGCGGCCGTAACGGTAGATCGGGTCGCCGACCTTCTCGTCGATCCATCCGCGGATGGTCTTCTCCTCGTCGAACATGTCCTTCTTGTCGGGCAGCGGCGTGTAGGCATACTTGATGACGTATTCGTCATAGGGGCCGAGGTCCGGCGGGGTGAGTTTCACGCCCTTGTCGCCCGGCTGCGCCACGTAGTTGAAGCGGGCGTAGTCCATGATCGACGGGGTTGTGCCGTGCTGCTGCGTGAACGTCGCGCTGCGGAGCGAATCCACCGGGAAGGCGTTCGATGCGGCCATGTTGTGCATCAGGCCGAGGCAGTGTCCGACCTCGTGGGCGAGGATGTACTCCAGCGATTCCTGGAACACGTCGTCGGGCAGTTCCTTGCAGCGCACGCGCTCATCGACCTGCGAGGTCTGGATGAAACGCCATACGGCGGCCAGCTTCACCACGTCGTTGTACATCAGCACCGAAGCATTGATGATTTCGCCCGAACGGGGGTCTACCCACGAGGGGCCCATGGCGTTGGCCACAGCGGCCGGGACGTAGCGGATGCAGGAGTATTTCAGGTTATCGGGGTCGAAATCGGGGTTGTCCTTCGGGAAATCCTCGATGTGCATGACGTTCTTGAAGCCGATCTTCTCGAACGCCTTGTTCCAGCGCAGTACGCCGCGGCGGATCGGTTCGCGCCACAGCGCGGGGAACGCGTCGTCGAGGTAGAAGACGATGGGCTTCACGGGCTCGACCAGTTCGCCGCGCTTCCAGGCCTCCACGTCCTTCGGCTGGAGGTTCCAGCGGTTGATGACCGCGAAATCCTCGATCTTGTCCTTCTTGCCGTTGATGCGCGACATGCCGGTCAGGAAGATGCCGATGCGGGCGTCGGCCAGACGGGGCTGCATCGTCTCTTCGGGCAGCAGCAGGATCGTGCGCGTCACTTTCATGGTCATCGGCTCGTCCTTCTTGATGACCATCAGGCCCAGCAGGTCGGCCGTCACCGAGTAGGAGAGGTACGATTTGACGGTCGCATTGTCCTCGAAGGACTTGATCTGGTCGATGACCGAACCCTCCTCCTTGAATTTCCCGGTGATGTTCACCACACCGCCCTTGGTGTTCTGGATCGGGGCGAGCAGGGAGTTGTCGCCGGCGAAGAACTTGGTCATGTCGATCACCATCGCCGAACTGTCGCGGTTGTAGCAAACCAGCTGGTAGGCGTTCATGATCGGCGGAAGGGTGCTCCGGCCGATGGCCTTGACCATGTGGGGATCGTTCGTGTCGTGAACGGGCGGCACGATGGCCTGCGAGAGGTAGAGCGTCGTATCGATGCGTGTGAATTTGACGTGAATCGGGTCTGTGGGCTTGTAGCCGATGGTCCCCAGGTTGGTGTCGCTGGCCTCCGAGATCGTCGACGCGATCAGCATTTCACGCCCGATCGTCTTGATCGGCACCTCGACGTAGAGTTTGCCTTTGAGTTTGTGGAGCGTCAGGAACGGGCCTTTCGCCGTCTGGCACGACTTGTCGTCGACGAACATTTTGGTGTACTTGTCGACTTTGGGTTTGGCCACCTCTTCGGTTTTCCCTTTTTTCTTGTTGGATTTTGATTTCGAAGCCGCCGTCCCCGACGCCGGGACGATCAGCAACCCCGCTGCCAGGAGCAGGACACAGAGTTTGGATAGTGAACGCATGTAAGTAAAATTGATGAATATTCGGCTTTTTATAAGTAGATGACGCGTTGAAGTTTCAGACTGTTAGGAAAAAAGTCGTTTTACTTGTTGCCGATGTTCTGCCCGGGCAGAAGCTCGACCCGCAAAGATATAAAAAATAGGCTGAAAGATTCGTCTGACGCATTATTTAGCTGCGAATCTTTTGGCAAAAATGAGCCGGACAGGAGCTTTGTCGGTTGCCTTTCGATTATGGCACAGAAAAACCCCTGCCGCGCAATTTGTTAAATATTGCGCGGCAGGGGCTATTTTCGGGAGGTCCGAGGCCTATTTGCAGTCGTCGATGCGGGTGATCCGGGCCCCGAGGGCGTTCAGGCGACCGTCGATGTCCTTATAACCGCGGTCGATCTGGTCGATATTCTGGATTGTAGAGACCCCTTCGGCCGACATGGCCGCGATCAGCAGCGCTACGCCCGCACGGATGTCGGGCGAGGTCATGCGCGTCGCGCGCAGACACAGCCGGTGGTCGTGGCCGATCACCGTGGCGCGGTGGGGGTCGCAGAGGATAATCTGTGCACCCATGTCGATCAGTTTGTCGACGAAGAACAGGCGGCTCTCGAACATCTTCTGGTGGATCAGCACGGCGCCGTTGGCCTGCGTGGCCACCACGAGGAAGATCGACAGCAGGTCGGGCGTCAGTCCCGGCCAGGGGGCGTCGGCAATGGTCATGATCGACCCGTCGAGGAACGTTTCGATGCTGTAATGGTCCTGCTGGGGGATATAAATATCGTCGCCCCGCTGTTCGAACTGAATGCCCATGCGGGCGAACTGCGCCGGAATGATACCCAGGTTGTCGAACGAGACGTTCCTGATCGTCAGTTCCGAACGGTTCATGGCGGCCATGCCGATGAAACTGCCCACCTCGATCATGTCGGGCAGCAACCGGTGCTCCGTGCCGCCCAATGCCTCGACGCCTTCGATTTCGAGCAGGTTTGAGGCGATGCCCGAAATCTTCGCACCCATGCGGTTGAGCATCTTGCACAACTGCTGGAGGTAAGGTTCGCATGCCGCGTTGTAGATCGTCGTTTTTCCTTTGGCCATCACGGCGGCCATCACGATGTTGGCCGTACCTGTCACCGAGGCTTCGTCCAGCAGCATGTAAGTGCCTTTCAGCTCCCGGCCTTCGACCATGAAAAACTCGTCGGCGATGTCGAAGTTGAATTTGGCGCCCAGCTTCTGGAACCCGAGGAAGTGGGTGTCGAGCCTCCGGCGGCCGATTTTGTCGCCGCCCGGCTTGGGGATGTAGCCCACGCCGAAGCGCGCCAGCATCGGTCCGATCAGCATGACCGAACCCCTGAGGCGCGTACAGCGCTGGCGGTAATCGTCCGATTTGAGGTATTCGAAGTCGATCTCTCTTGCGCAAAAAGCATAGGTGTCCTCCGCAAGTTGCTCCACCTCGACGCCCATGCAGCCCAGCAGTTCGATGAGCTGCATCACGTCCAGGATGCGGGGGATATTACTGACGACGACCCGTTCGGACGTCAGCAGTGTGGCGCAGAGTATCTGCAATGCTTCGTTTTTGGCCCCCTGGGGCGTGATGGCACCCCGCAGGCGGTGACCTCCTTCGACTTTGAATACAGCCATATGTTTATCGTGTGTTATCCTTCTGAAAACAAACTGGCTCCGGACCGGTCGGCATCCTATGCCGGTATCCGGAACCCGCTTTCCGTACAAAGGTAGCAAAAAACCGGATGGTTCCAAAACCGGATTGCGCGGGATTCGGCAAAACGCTCCGACTGGTAAAAGTGTCGTTACGACACCAAAGGTAGCAAAAAACCGGATGGCCCCAAAACCGGATTGCGCGGGATTCGGCAAAATATTCCGATCTCCTGAAAGAGCTGTTACGGCATCTAAGATAATGGGATTCCGGGCTTTTTTCGTGATTTTGGAAAATATTTTCGCGAAAAGCTTTTGCGGATAACTTTTTTGTTGTACTTTTGCAATCCGTAAAAATGTCTGAAACAATAAAAACTATATAGCTATGGCAATGAAGAGAACATACCAGCCTTCGCGTCGCAAGCGTATCAACAAGCAC
>JAEZTA010000182.1 GCA_023443765.1 Bacteroidota bacterium
ATGTCGGAGTAGGAGATGCGTTTGAGGATCTTGGCCCGGACTCCGTTGCCGAAGGTGCGGATCACGTCGTCGTCCGCCAGGCGGCGCTGCGTGCCGTCCGGCCCGATCTCCATGTGGCAAAGCGCGATGTCGATGCCGCTCAGGCGCAGGGCCTCGCATTGTGCGAAGATCTTCTTGCTGATGCCGCTGTGGGCCGAGAATCCGTGGAATACGATGAACAGTCCTTTCATGGCGGTTTTATTTTCCGGGTCGCAGACGCGCTGCGAACTCTTTCAGGTTATACACTCCGCCCAGTTGGATGTAGGCGAGCCAGATGGCCAGCGCTATGGCGCTTTTCACCATCAGGGACACCAGGAGCGGTGTTCCGGCCGGGAGCGACCATACGAGGACGGCCAGCACGAGCGAGAGGATCGCCGTCAGCAAGAGCGGTGAGAGGAAACTCCGCCAGAAGGGGCCCCACTTCATGCGGAGCGTCAGGCAGAACAGCGCGTGGTAACATTGGACGAAGTTGACGGCGAACGAGATGCAGATGGCCCATGCCACGGCTTCGAGCGTCCCGAAGGCGAAAATGCCGGTGCAGATGGCCGCGACGTTGAGTGTCGATGAGAACAGGCCGCAGATGAAGAGCATCCGCGTGGCGTTGGCGGCCTGGAAGATCGACCCCGAGGTCGACATGACGATCTGGATGCCGACCGAGAGGGCCAGGATCCGGAACGCCGGAACCGACGGCATCCACTGGTCGCCGAAGATGATCAGCACGAGTTCCTCGGCCGTGAACCACAGCACCGCCGAGAGGGGCAGTCCGATGAAGGCCAAGAGGCGGATGACCTTCATGTACGACGCGCCCAGCTTTTTCAGGTCGTCCTGCATGTGGGCGAAGACCGGGTGCATGACGGGCGAGATGACGAAGGCGATGTTTTGCAGCGGCATCATCATCAGGCGGTACGACTTGTCGTAATAGCCCAGGTCCGAGAGGCTCATGTAGCGGCCCATGAGCAGTTTGTCGAGGTTGCGGCTGAAGAAGTTGAGCAACTGGAACGAGAACTGGTAGGCCGAGAACGAAAAGACCTTGCGAATCGCTTCGTACGAAGGCCGCAGGCGCAGGCGAAGCGGATATTCGCGGTAGTTGATCGCAAAGAGCATCAGGCTCGAAAAGACGGGGTTGATCGTCAGGGCGATGATGCCCATCCCGGAGTAAGCCGCGATGATGCCGGCTGCACCGCCTACGACCTGCACCGCCAGCGAGCGCATGGCCGCGAAGCGGAACCGTTTGTCGCGCATCACCAGCCCGTTGGGGACGATGTTTGCCGTGGCGAAGAAGAGGTTTACGGCGAGAATGCGGCAGATGTCGCGCAACTCCACCGAACCCTCGTAAAAGGAGGCGATCAGCCCCGAGGCGGCGAAGAACAGCAGGGCGATCACCGCTGCGGACCACAGCGTGAGCGAGAAAATGCCGCTCAGGTCCTGCTGCGAGAGGTTCCGGTGCTGGATCACGGCGGGGCCGATGCCGAGGTCGCTGAAGATCGCGAAAAAGGCGATGATCACGGTAGCGATGTTCACCACGCCGAACTCCTCGGGGGAGAACAGGCGCGAGAGCACGGCCGTCACCAGAATCGTCACCACGACGCCTGCGTACTTGGCAACTGAGGTGTAGAAGACGCCCGAGGCCAGTTCCCGGCCTACGGAGTGGGGTTGGTTATCGTCGTTCTGCGTCATGGAGTTGTTCGTAAAGTCGTCCGTAGGCTGCGGCTATCTGCGGCAGGCGGAGGTGTTCGAGGGCAAATTTGTGGTTTTCGTCGCCATGCCCTGCGGCGGCGAGGCGGGCCGCTTCGGCCAGCGCGCGGTTTACCGAGGCGGGGTCTGCCGGGTCGAAGACCGGGTTTCCGGTTTCGGCCAGCATCTCACCGATGTTGCCCGAATCGGGTCCCGTGACCACGCGTCCGAAGGCGAAAGCCTGCGGTACGTTGCCCGAGTTGAGGATGTCGGTCCGCTGGATGAAAACCACATCGGCAGCGGCGAAGTAGGCCGGCAGGTCGGCGTCGGAGATCAGCCCTTCGGACGAGGTGATGCGGCAGTGCAATGCCTTTTCGATGGCATGTGCCGCGAGGTAAAGCGTCTTTACGGTCAGGCGTTTTAGTCCCCGGTGGTGCGATCCGTTGAGGACATAGGGCCACAGGCGGGGCGCCAGCAGGAATTTGCCGGGTTGGCGCAGGCTGCGGAACGCCCGCCAGGTCAGGTGGCGTTCCTGGTCGTGGCGGAATGCTCCGAAGGCCAGCATCACAAACGCATTGGCCGGAACTCCCAGCCGTCGGCGGGCTTCGCTGCGGCCGATGTCGGCGTACAGGCCTTCGTAAATATGGTGCGGAATCACGACTTGGAGCTGCTGCGAAGCGGGATAGGCCGCGAGAAACTCCCGGCGGCTGGATTCGCCCAGGTGGACCACGGCGTCGGCGTGCTCCTCGGTCAGGCGGTAGGCTTCGGCCAGTTGCGCATCGCCCTTGTGGGGGCGGGTGTTGTGACGGGTATAAACAACCGGGATGCCGCGTTCGTGCAGCATCCGGAGCCGTTCGCGCAGCGCGGCGACCTGTTCGGCCGTGGGATAACTCCACCCGAAAAGCTCTTCGGGCCATTGGAGGTGCACCACGTCATAGGCCGCGGCGTTGTTCCAGAACTCTTCGGCCGAGCAGACGACTTCGAAACCGCAGGCGCGGATGCCCTCTGCGAGCAGGCGCACGAACGGGTTGTCGCTCAGACCCGAAGCTTTGTAAACGATCAGTATTTTCATGGTCTGCATTAAACCCGGACCCACTCTTTCTTTTCGTGGTCGTAACGTTTGACGACTTTGGCCGGGTTGCCCACGGCCACGCAATACGACGGAATGTCTTTGGTGACGACCGCCCCTGCGCCGATCTGGCAGCGCTCGCCGATCGTGACCCCGGCCACGATGGTCGAATTCGTGCCCAGATGGGTGTAGTCGCCGACCTTCACGGGGCGCAGCATCAGCGGCTGGAGGTTGGGGTCTATCGTCACATCCTCGTAACCGTGGATGAGACCCTGCACCGAAACGTGCTGGCCCAGGAAGACGTAACGGCCGATGTCGACCGGTCCGACCACCACCGAGCCCAGCCCCACGCGCGAGCCTTCGCCGATCCGCACGTCGCCGGCGCCGTTGTTGACCACGGCAAAATCCTCGATCTGGGCGTCCCGTTCGAGGATGAAGCGGTGCCACGGGAAAATGTCGGCACGGGCGTACCGCGCTATTCTGGAACCCCGCCCCGCCGGGTGCAGCAGGGGGCGCAGCAACCGGAGCCACCAACGCGGCCGCGGCCGCTTGGGCGAGGACAAAAACCACAGCGCGAGGCGTCTGAGCCGGGGATTTTGTTTGATAGTTTCGATCATCGTTCGGGTATTTTTACAAAGATACGGAATTTACGGGACGAGTTGTTCGTAAAGTGCCAGTAGTTTTCGTGCGGTTTGCTCCCAGGAGAAAAGTTTCACTCGGTCGAGCCCGTAGGCGATCTTTTCGGCGCGGAAAGCCGCGTCGGTTTCGAGTCGCAGGAGGGCGTCGGCGATCTCCGACGGCGAAGTCGGGTCGACGAGGATGGCCCCTTCGCCCGCGATCTCGGGGATGGCCGAGGTGTTCGACGTGACGACGGGTGTCCCGCAGGCCATCGCTTCGAGTTGCGGAATGCCGAAACTCTCGCGCAGCGAGGTGTAGAGGAACGCCGCCGCTCCGTTATAGATGGCCGGGAGGTCGCTGTTGGGGATGTATCCCGGTATGCGGAGCATTTTTACCAGTTCCGGCTCCCCGATCTGCCGGAGAATCGACTCCGCGGCCTCGGCCGTGAGGTCGGCGACGAGCAGCGGCAGCGGGTTGGCCGAGCGGCGTACGTATTCGGCATAGGCGCGCAATGTCCCCGGCGTGTTCTTCTTGGGGTCGGTGTTGCCCAGGAAAAAGAGGTATTCCGGGTCGGGAAGGTATTTCTTCGTAACTCCGGCCACGTCGTCCATCGGCTGGAACCGGGTGTTGTAGCCGTTGTGGATGGCCGTGATTCGTTCCGAGTCGAGGTTCAGGGCCGTGCGGATGCGGTCGCATTCGAATTGCGACACGGTGATGATCTTCCGGCATTTGGGCAGGATGCGCGGCACGACCAGCCGGCGGTACTGCCGCCCGAGCGACTGGTAGAGCGACGTGTTGCGTGCGGCCTGTTTTTCGAGGAAGATGATGTCGTGGAGCGTCACCACGAGCGGCGTCGACCCCCATACCGGAGCGGTGTTGCTCGTGCAGTGCAGCAGGTCGGGTTTGATCCGCGCCACGGCCCGCGGCAGCGCCCACTGTTCCCACAGGGGATACGACGGGCAGCGGAGCGTCTGTATGTGCACGTTGGGCGTCTCCTCCAGGCAGCGGTCGGGACCGTCGCCCACCAGAATGAAGTATTCGTTCCGGGTGTCGAGCCGTTGCAGGCAGCGGATGGTTTCGAGCGCTACGAAGTCCATGCCGTGTTTGTTGGGGCGGAAAATGCGCTGTGCCTCGATGGCGATTTTCATGGGGTCGGGTTAGTTTTCTTCCGGGGCGGCGTCGGCGGCTCCGGTATGTTGGGTGTGGATGAACTTATCCTTTGTTCCGCGCAGGCGGAAGAGGTTGGCGGCGGTGAGCAGCACCAGCACCGGAATCCGGCGCAGGGCGTGGCCCAGTTTGGCGTCGGTCTGCCCGTCGGGCAGGGCCATCGCCATGGCGAAGAGCAGCAGCAGCACGGCGACCCACCATTTGACCGAACCCCACGGGTCGAGGAAAGTCATCGCAACGGCCCACAGCGGCACAAGCCCGATGAGCAGCATCCGCGGGGGCAGACACCACTGCACCAGTTTGTCCACATAGTCGTAGTTGGCGGTGAGCAGCGCCGCCGGTAAATTTTTCAGGGCCGAGCCGAGGGCGTAGAACTGCGCCGCAATCCACCGCCGTCGCTGGTTGTAGTAGGCTCCTTCGGCCTGCACCTTTTCGTCCAGCACGACCAGGTCGTCGAGGTATTCGATGAAGATGCGCTGTTGCAGGAGCAGGACTTCGAGCTCCTTGTCTTCGCCCGAGGTGGTGCATTTGCGGATGTTGTCGCGGAACCAGTCGTAACGGAAGGCCATTCCCGAGCCGATCAGCGCCGACGAAAGCCCCAGCGCCACGTGTCCGCGGCGGAAGATCGAGTTGTTGATCTCTTCGCTCGCTGCGTCCAGCACCGCCGTGTCGCTGTCGCGGTTCTTGGCCGTGCGGTGGGCCTGTACGGCTACGACGCCCGTGTCGAAGACCTCGTTGATGCGTGCGACGAAACGTCCGTCGACGAGGTTGTCGGCGTCGAGGATCGTGACGATCTCCGCCGCATCGGGACCCAGCTGCTCCATGGCGACCGTCAGGGCTTTGGCCTTCGAGCTGTTCTCGAACGTGACTTCGATCACCGTCAGGGGGAGTTTATGCAGTTCGCCGAGCGTTTCGGGTTTCAGCTGGTCGGCGATCACCACCACGCGGTGCAACTCTGCGGGATACTCCTGCGCGAGCGCCGCCCCGGCCGTGCGGAGGATCACCGCATCGGCCTTGTAGGCCGGGATCAGCGTCGCTACCCGCCGCTGTTTGCGGGCCGGCGGATACGCCTCTTTGGGCCGCTGCATCGAGAATGCCGCGAAGAGGAAGAGGTAGAGCACCGGGAGCAGCAGTGCCAGGACAAACAGCCAGTCGATGATGGTTACCGCGATCATTCTTTTCCGGTTTTATGGCGCAGGAAATCCCGGCCGCCGCGCAGGACGGCCGCCGCGAGGTCCCTGCGGCCGTGCAGCAGGGCTGTGGCGACGCTCTTGGGGAGCGCCACGCCTAATTGGTAAATTATCGAAAGCCTCCGTTCCGTTCCGCGGCGGTTGCGGCGGGCGAACAGCAGGCGGTTGCGCGTGAGGTAGTAGCTTCTCAGAGGGCTTTGCTGGCCCGTGGTGGCGCTCTCCTTGTGGAAAACGGTCGCCCGCGGGTCGTAGGCGATGCGGTAGCCCGCTTCGCGGATGCGCTCCGACCAGTCCAGCTCCTCGTAGTAGAGGAAATACTCTTCGGGCATCAGCCCCGCTTTTTCGACGGCCCCGCGCCGCACCATCATCGCCGCGCCGTGGGCATAGGGAGTTTCGTGCGGGGTGTCGAAGGTGACGTCGTCCGGTTGGCCGAATCCGATCAGCGCGTTGCGCAGGGTGATGCGCGTCAGGGGCGTGTAACCCGCGAACTGGATGGCCTGCGGAGGCGCCCAGAAGCGTATTTTGGGGCAGACGGCGCCGATCGACGGGTCGGCGTCGAGCGTCTCGGTGAGGTAGTGCAGCGTGTTGTCGGTCACCTCCGTGTCGTTGTTGAGCAGCAGCAGGCAGTCGCCCGTGGCGACCCGGATGCCGAGGTTGTTGCCGCCTGCGAACCCGAGGTTCTCGTCGCTCCGCAGGACGACGATGTCGGGATAGCGCTCCCGCAGCAGGGCGGCTTCGTCGCGCACCGAGCCGTTGTCGACGACGACGATTTCGAGCGGCGTCGTGACGTGCCGGCGCAACGAGTCGATCATCGCCGCCGTGAGCGCGAAGCCGTTGTAATTGACCGATATGATGGATATACGTGCTTTCATGCCGTTACTCTTTTGCCAATGTCGACGGCAGCGCCGTCATACTATGCGGGTTCAGGGCGAGGAGGTTTTTGCCGGGAACGGCATGTTTTGCCTGTTCGGCCTCTTCCAGTTCCTTGTCGAAGCGCGGGGAGAGGAAAATGAAGGCCATACTCATGTAAATGATGGCGCCCGTGGGAATCTGCCCCAGCACCTCGTTGCCGTAAGACATCACCACCACACCCGAAATGCCCGAGATGAGCGCTGCTGTAAATCCGCGCAACTGGTTATTGCGCAGGCGAAAGGCCACCAGAAAGGCGCCTCGGCCCAGGATGTAGAGCAGGATGCCGATGTGCAGCAACAGTCCGACGATGCCGGTTTCGACCCAGATCATCACGAACCACGAGTCGGTGGGAATCTGTGACAGCGGAGCATCCGGGGCGAAAACCTTGGCCTTGCCGCCGCCGTGTCCGAGGCCTGCGCCGAAGGGTTTGTCCTTCATCAGCGCACGCATCCTGGCCTGGTTTTCCAGACGCACCTGGAACGACGCGTCCTGCGTGTTGAAGGCGCTGCGGGCGCGGCGGATGATCGAATTTCCCTGCCCGATACTCGTGAAATTGAGGAAGACGAAGGCTCCGATAATCAGGATTATACCTGCCACGACCATCCGAAAATTGCGCGAGAGCACCACGAATACGGCATATCCCGCGAAAGGTACGGCCAGCGCGCTGCGCGTTCCCGAGATCAGCATGCCGTAGCATGCCGCTGCGGCCACCGCCAGCAGGTAGATTTTCATCCATCGGTTTTCGTAATAGAGCGCCGAAATCGAGAAGACGACCATCGCAAGGCCCATGCCCGCGCCGAAATTCGCGGCGTCGCTGTACACCGAGAAGTAACGCACGCCGGTGTAGATGATGTGCGTGACGGCGCCGCCCTCGACGAAGAGCCAGTAGTTTTCAGCGGCGTTGAACCCGAGGTATTTCTGGATGAGGGCTTTCAGTACGGCGATGAGCGTCAGCACCGACCAGACGACCAGCATGGCCTTCAGGTATTTGTAGCGGGCCATCGTGAGCTGCGTGAGCACCACGATCAGGAAGAAATAGAACGCCAGCGAACGGATGGCCATGGTCCACCCTTTGGGCGAAATGCTCTGGGGATTGAAGAGTTCGAGCACGCAGTAGATCATCCAGATCGCCGCGGCGAGGGTCACGCCCGTCCCGGCGCGCCGCCACTCGACCCGGTGTACGAGGGCCTGCATGAGGAGCATCGCCACATTGAAGAAGATCGCGCCGTCGAGGATCAGTCCCACCGGTATGCCGTGGAGGAACTCACGGCCGAGGTACATGATGAAGTAGTTCAGCACGAGCATCCCCAGCATCGAGACCGCCGGGTTGCGGAGCGAGAACCACAGGGCGCAAAGCCCTATCGGGAGCATCGACACGGCAGCCCCCGCCGGCAGCCCGTAATGGGTGAAGGCGTAGGCGATGACCGTGACGCCTCCGGCAATGAGCAGTCCCACAGCGATGCGGGGAATGCTCAGCGAGGCTGTTATGTTACCGTAAAGCTCCATCAGCGACGTGTTTGCAGAATTCCGGCGGGTGGAATTATTTCACCGCCGTGAATCCGAACTGACTGATCTGATAACCCAGTTTGCGCAGGCGGCTGTGAGGCGGGAGCAGGCCCGTGAAGGTCTGCACGACATCGCGGCCCGCATAGTTGAGGAAGAGCGCCGTGGGGGTCTCCCCGGCCATTTTCTCGCACTTCTCGAAGAGCAGCTGGTCGGTGTCCTTCCACGTGCGGTTGGCCGCAGCGACCACGATATTGAGCTCCGCGCTTTGCAGCAGTTCCTTCGATACGGGGCTTTCGCTCAGAGGCGGGTATTCCACGAGGACCACATCGGCCTCCGCGATCGGAATTTCGCCCTCGGCGTCGTGTACGAAGTCCCCGAGCCGCCCTGCGAGGAGGTAATCCCGCTGGTGGGCGTCGAAATCCTTGTTCCATGACACAGTGCGGACCTTCATGCCCGTCTCGCGGAAATGCTCGGCGAGGTATTCGACAAGGGTCGATTTCCCGTCGCCCGGCTCCGTGGAGAGGATGTTCAGGATGTTGGGCCGCTTGCCGGGATTGAAATAGTTGAGCACGGCATTGCCCATAAAGCGGGCCGAGATCTGCCGGTATTGCTGGACATAACGTCGTTCGCCGAACCGGCCCCGGCCCGGGAATGCCCCGATGACCCGGCCTCCGGTGATGCGCTCGGCGCGTATCTTGTCGCGCAGCGTGCGGTCGAGCAGTTCGAGCAGGATGAAGATGCCGAGGATGAAGATCAGCGTACAGAAGAACGCCGCGGCGACCATCATTTTACGCTTGTTCGGCTCGGCCGAAATGGGCAGCACCGGCGGGTTGATGATTTTGAGCGTCGCCGAGGTCATCTGCAGGTTTTTCTGGCGCAGACGTGCGGTGTTAAGCGCCTGTAACATCGAGAGGTACGACTGCTCGGTGAAGCTGATCAGGCGGTTCTTGCGCTTGAGCGTCGAGCCTACCGGGGCGTATTGCACGTAACGGTCGTCGAGCGATTTCTTCCACTCGTTCACCACCTCCATCTCGGCCTGCGATTTGGTCGAGAGCAACACGGCGTCGAGCCATTGCCGGACCAGCGATTCCGTGGAGATGCCTTCCTTGGTGTATTGCTGTTTGGAAATAGCCGCTGTGATCTGGCGCAGGCTGTCGGTTGCAATCTGCATCCGGGCCTGGAGGCGTCCCACGTCGATCGGCTGGGTTACCGGCTGCCGCCCCGATGCGGGGTCGGGAATGAAGGCTTCGGCAGCGGTGATTTGCGCCTGCAGGTCGCTGATTTTGTGGAGTTGCTCGACGAATGCCGCGTTGTTGCGGAAAATCTGCAGGTTTTCGAGTTGCGCCTCGATCTTCTGCCGCAGCGACTCCGAACTGTTGAGGTTCAGGCGCGTCTCCTCGTAGCGCAACTCGAAGTCGCGTGAAAGGATGGCGATGTGTTTGGTCTGCTCGTCGTAGTTGATGATCAGGTTTTCGACGCTGTAATCGCGCAGCGAATCCTCCTGCTCGCGCAGTTCGCTGCCCACGCGGGCCAGCTCCTGTTCGAAGAACTTGATGACGCTGTTGGTCTCGCCGTAGCGCAGTTCCTTGTACTGGTTGACGAATTCGTCGTTGAGGATATCCAGCGTGTTGTAAACCACGCCCGGATCGTCGTTCTCGTAGCTCAGTTCGAGCATATCGCTGTTGGCGATGCGCCGGACCTCGATCCGGCTCAGCGCCTGGTAGCTGTAATAGCGGTGTGTCCAGTGGAAAAGGCCGTAGACGTGGTTGCCGTGCTCGGGAACCTCGAATTCGAGCAGGTTCTGGTAGGTTTTCTGCTCGCTGCTGCGGTCGATCAGCGCCATCACTTCGGGAGGCGTATGCGCCACTTCGCTCCGGTAGTTGCGGGCGTCGATATAGCCGTTCACGTCCTTGTCGGGATCGCCGTTGACCATGTTCCGGGCGTAGAGGCGCAGCGAAACGTTGTGCAGCGTCGACTGCGACTTGATGATGTTGATCAGGTTGTCCATCGCGTTGTTGATGATGTTCCAGTCCTGACGCGATCCTTCGCCGTTTTCGAGGTCGTAACCCGACACGATACCGGTATAGATGGTCGATGTCGAGCGGTAATAACGCGTTTGCCGGCCCATATAGAAATAGACCAGCAATCCGACCGCCGTCGGACAGATGATGAGCCACCATTTGATCCGGTAGAGGAATTTTATGATATATGCGATGTATGTCGTCATAGGTGCGGCGGTTTATTTTGTCGGTGCGGGTTGGCTGATGATCGGGGTCTTCGAGAGCACCTCCAGTTGCAGCAGCGCCTTGTTGAGTTGCGAACGTGTTTGCTCATATTCCCGTACGGTCGAGCTTTCGATGCTCTTCTGGCGGCTGAGCGTCTGTGCGTCGATCTTGCCGTTCACGAAGTCGGCCTCGGCGGCAAGCGACTGCGCCTTGGCGGCCACCATCGAACGGGCCGAGGTTTCCAGCAGGGAGAGGTTTTCGACGGCCGTGGTGTAGCTCTCGATGATCTTCAGGCAGATTTCGTCGTACCAGCTGTTCATCTCGTACTCGATGCTTTCGAGCCGTTTGCGCTGCTGTTTGATGCGGTTGCGGCGGTTGAAAATCTCTTCGAGCGGCAGCGAAATGCCGGCTCCGACGGTCCACCAGGCCTGGGTGGTTCCCGTCACGTTCTGGATAATCGGGAGGTTTATGTCCTGATATATCTGGCTGTTGACATCCGTCGAGCCGTAGCTGTACTGGGCGTTGAGCTTGATGTTCTTGAGCCACGAGCGGCGCAGGGTCTTGATCTCGCGCTCCTCCTGTTCCTTGGTCGACGCGAACTGGTTGACCTGCGGCGAGCGTTCGCGGGCGTTTTCCAGCAGCACATACAGCGGCGGCAGGTGGAGGTTCATATACGATTCGGCCGACATGCGCGCCAGGTCGTTGTATGCCGTGTAGGCCGATGGTGCGGCCGCGGTGCTGTCGCCGGTATGCTGCGCATCCGGAGCCTGCGCCCGGAGCAGGGCCGGGAGACACATCAGGACGGGTAAAAGCAAAAGCTTTTTCATGGTCTAAACATTTTCTTTCTGGATGAATGCCGTGAATGTGCGCAGTATTATCTTCAGGTCGAACCACGGTGACATTTTTCGTGCATATTCGATATCGAGCTGCTTGCGCTGCTCGGGCGAGAGTTTGCCGGCTCCGCCGCGTTTCTCGACCTGCCACAGACCCGTAAGGCCCGAGGGGCACATGAAACGTTCGATATATTCGTCGCTGGTGAGGCGCTCGGCTTCGTAGAGCGGCAGGGGCCGGTTGCCCACGACCGACATGTCGCCCCGCAGGATGTTGAACAACTGCGGCAGCTCGTCGATGCTGTATTTACGCAGGAAACGGCCCAGCCGGGTGATGCGGGGGTCGTTCTCGATCTTCACGAAGGCATTTTCCTGCTCGGTGTCCACAAGTTGCTGGTGTTCCTCTTCCGGAATTGCAAAGTCGTCGGCGAAAAGCATGCCGCTTTTCATGTCGGCGAGCAGTTTCTTCATCTCCTCCTCGTCGAGCGTGATCTTCGACGCTTCGGCATCCTCGTCCTCCGAGGCGTACTGGTTCAGGTCGCTCAGCTCCTTGAGACGCTGGTCGGCGTCGGAGCGCATCGAGCGGAATTTCAGAAAGTCGAAAACCCGGTAATTGCTGCCCACGCGTTTCGATCGGTAAACGATCGGGCCGGGGCTGTCGAGTTTGACGGCGATGGCCACGATAAGCAGCAACGGCGACAGCACGATGATCGCTCCGAGCGAAGCCGCGATGTCGAAGGTCCGTTTCCAGAGCGGCATGCGGAAAACCCGCACTTCGTTGGTTTCATGGACGACGGGCTTGTGCGAGAAGGTGTGATCGGTCATGAAGCGCAGCGTGTGCTGGAAATCTTCGTCCGACACGTCGCCCGCTACGGCGCTGTTGACTCCGGCGCGCAGGTAGCTGCGGCGTTCATCGTTGTGGAGTTGGGCCGAAGTGATCAGAATAATACCCGTTTCGGGGAACCGCGACCGCAGGAAACGGATGTTGCTGCAATCGGTTCCGGGGTCGTGTTGCTCGTAAAGGACGTAGGCGTGTTCGGCATGCAGGGCCGTGAGGGCCTTCATCGCCGAGGCGATGTCGTTGACGACGCGCATCTGTCCGCCGGTGAGTCCGGCGAAACGGGCCGTGTGGTCGCCCTTGCCTTTTATGTAAATAACGGGGTATTTCAATCCAGGATCTTTTTGATGCGTATTTTCAACTCCATCGGGTTGAAGGGTTTGACGATGTAGTCCTCTGCGCCCTCTTCCAGCAACCGGATGCGTTCCGAGGTGCTGTCCTCGCTCGAAAGCATGACGACCGGGATTTCCCGGAACAACTCGTTGTGCTTGAGGTAAGCAAGGAACTCATCGCCCCGCATCTCGGGCATGCGGATGTCCGAAATGATCAGGTCGGGCATATTGCCCTGGTTTATCCACCCGATGGCCTCGACGGGGTTTTGTTTGTAATAACAGGCATAATCTCCCTGAAGGTATACGTAAAGGATTTTTGCAATCTGTTCCTTGTCGTCGACGATCAGCACCTTTTTCTTATTCATGTTGCTGTAATTTATCCCAATTTTCCGGCCCTGCCGGGTGTTTCGCGTATATTTGAACGTAAAGATAATGATATAAATCCGAATCCTGCATGCAAATATCAGTAAAAAAAATGAAATGTATACTATTCGGGACAAATAAGCTATCAAAAACGGCCGTTTTGGGGCGTTTTTTACCCTTTGAAATCCTTTTTCCGGGGTAAATAGTAATAGGTATTCAAAAAATTGTTAACTTTGTAACAGATGTGGTGCCCGGTTCGAACCGGGAATCCTAAAAATTTGCACGGTCTATGGAGTGTGAAAGCAGCGGGGCCCCTTTGCGGCCCCGGATTCTTGTCGCGGAAGATAATCCGAGTAACTATAAACTCGTCGAGGTGCTGCTTCGGCGGGAATACGACCTCGTACATGCGGTGAACGGCGCGGAAGCGGTCCGGATTTTCCAGGAGCAGGGTGCTGACCTGGTGCTGATGGACATCAATATGCCCGTCATGGACGGCTACGAGGCCTTCAGGCTGATCCGGGAACTGTCGCCTGACGTTCCTGTCATCGCGCTTACGGCTTATGCTTTCGAGACCGACCGCCGGCGTATGTTCGACGCCGGTTTCAACGACTGTCTGGCAAAACCCCTCCGTGTGGACGAACTTCGTACGACGGTCGCCGGAATGTTGGCGCGAAAGAGTAACCTATGAGAAAAAACTACGCGATAAAACCAGGCTGGTTGCTGCTGCTTTGCTGCTGCTTCCAGTTGCTCCCTGCATTTGTCCGGGCGCATGAATCCCAGGGGCGCGAGAGTATTCTGATCATTTCGTCGTACAACCCCGACACGCGCCGCATGTCGAGTTTCATCACCGATTTCGAACAGCGCGTCGTTACGTCGGGTATTCCGTGCGACATCTATGTCGAGACGCTTGAGTGCAAGGGCATTGCCGATGCACCTCAGTGGATGTCCCAGATCGACAACCTGATCACGCGTTACGAGAGCCGCTCGCTGCGGGCCGTCGTACTGCTGGGGCAGGAGGCGTGGGCCTCCTTCGTGTCGTTGGGCCGCATTCCCGAGGGGGTGATGTGCTTCAGTTGTTTCGCCAGCGAGAACGGTGTTATGCTGCCGGCGCCTTCCGATTCGTTGCAGACGTGGCAACCCCGTATGGTCAATTACCAGGGGATGAACGACAGTCTGAACATGGTGGGTGGCATGCTCAACCGCTATGACATCCGGCGCAACGTCGAGTTGATCCGGTCGTTTTATCCCCAGGTCGAAAATGTCGCTGTTGTGACAGACAATACCTACGGCGGTATCTCGCTGCAGGCCCTCGTGCGTGAGGAGTGGAAAAACTACCCCGACCTGAACCTTGTGCTGGTGGACAGCCGCGACGGTGAGGAGGCTGCATTCCATGCCTATGCGTCGCTGCCGCCCCGTTCGGCCGTGATGCTCGGTACGTGGCGCGTGGGCAGCGACGGCGAGTATTTCATGCAGCGGTCGCTGAACGACCTGGTGCAGAGTAATCCCCGCATCCCGGTCTTCTCGGTAACCCGTACGGGCATCGGCGACGTGGCGATCGGCGGTTATGTGCCCGAATATGAGAATGGCGCGGAGATCATCGCCGCGCAGATCAAAAAGTATTACGATACGGGCGGCCTCGACGATGCTCATTTCCATACGAGCAAGAACCTTTACCTGTTCGATTCGCGCAAACTCAAGGAGTGGAAGATCGCTGAATACGCCCTGCCCAAAGGCAGCGTTATCGAGGATACGATGGCGGCCAAGCTGTCGAAATACTCCCATTACATCGAACTGCTCATGCTGGGCATCTTGTTGCTGGTCCTGCTGCTGCTGTTCGTGACGTGGCTGCTGCTGCGTGTGCAGCGGCTCAAACGGACGCTCGAAGAGCGCGAAGGGCAGCTGGTCGTCGCCCGGGAGAGGGCCGAGGAGTCGGACATGCTCAAATCGGCGTTCCTGGCCAACATGAGCCACGAGATCCGCACGCCGCTCAACGCCATCGTGGGCTTCTCGTCGCTCATGCAGAGCGAGGAGTTGTCGCAGGAGGAGCGCGCCGAATACTGTGACATCGTGGTGAACAACTCCGAGATGCTGCTCACGCTGTTGAACGACATTCTCGACATTTCGTCGCTCGAATGCGGCAAGATACGGTTCAACTACGCCTCGGAGGAGATCGTGCAGATCTGCCAGCACGCGCTGATGACCACGGCCCATACACGTCAGGAGGGGGTCGAGGGGCGTTTCGAATGCGCCGTCGATTCGTTCATGTTGACCACCGACGCCCATCGTCTGTCTCAGATTCTGATCAAC
>JAEZTA010000001.1 GCA_023443765.1 Bacteroidota bacterium
CCTGGCCATCATCGGCCGCCTGTTCAACGAAGGCCGTGTCGACATGAAGAAAATCGTCGCCGTAGCCGGTTCGGAGATCGAAAAACCGCAGTACGTCCGCATCGTCAGCGGCGCCAAGGTCGATTCGATCCTCAAAGGCAACGTGAAGAAGCAGAAGGAGGGCGACAGCGTCCGCATCATCTCGGGCAACGTGCTCACAGGCACGAAGACCCCGGCCGACGGCTTCATCGCCTTCTACGCCAACCAGCTGACCGTAATCCCCGAGGGCGACAAATACGAACTGCTGGGCTGGGCGCTGCCCCGTTTCAGGAAGTTCTCCGTGTCGCGCGCTTATTTCTCGTGGATCTGCCCGAAGAAGGCTTACGACCTCGACACCAATCTGAACGGCGGCGAACGTCCGTTCGTCGTGACGGGGCTCTACGAGCAGTACCTGCCGATGGACATTTACCCGATGTACCTGCTGAAGGCGTGCCTTGCCAGCGACATCGACAAGATGGAGAACCTCGGCATCTACGAGGTCGTCGAGGAAGACTTCGCACTGTGCGAGTTCGTCGATCCCTCGAAGATCGAGATTCAGCAGATCATCCGCGACGGTATTAACTTAATGATCAGGGAGGCATAAAGATGGGACTGCGTAAATTAATGGATAATATCAAGCCCACCTTCTCCAAAGGAGGCAAACTGGGCTTTCTGGAGTCGACGTTCGATGCGTTCGAAACGTTCCTCTTCGTACCCAACACCACTACCTCGAAGGGCGCGCATATCCGCGACTGCAACGACATGAAACGTACGATGATCATGGTCGTCGTGGCGCTGATGCCGGCTTTCTTCTTCGGCTGCTACAATACGGGTATCCAGGTCGGACTCGATGGCTTCACGGCTCTCTTCTACGGTCTGGTGCGTGTGCTGCCGATGGTCTGCGTTTCGTATATCGTGGGTCTGGGCATCGAGTTCGGATTTGCACAGGCGCGCGGCCACGAGGTCAACGAGGGTTTCCTCGTTTCGGGTCTGCTGATCCCGATGATCATGCCGGTGTCGACCCCGCTCTGGATGGTGGGTCTCTCAACGGCTTTCGCCGTGGTCTTCGGCAAGGAGGTCTTCGGCGGTACGGGCATGAACGTCTTCAACCCTGCGCTGCTGGCACGTGCCTTCGCCTTCTTCGCCTACACCCCTTCGATGTCGGGTGAGACGGTGTGGTATTCCGACTGGACGATGATGGGCGCGCATGTCGACGGCGTCACGGGCGCAACGGCCCTTGAGCAGCTCTCGACGACCGGCGCAATGGCTTACTCGCCGCTGGACGCTTTCCTGGGCTTTATCCCCGGATCGTTCGCCGAGACTTCGACGCTCGCCATCCTGATCGGCGGCGCCATCCTCCTCTTTACGGGCATCGCCTCGTGGCGCACGATGGTTTCGGTATTCGTCGGCGGTCTGGCAATGGGCTATCTGTTCCAGGCGCTCGGCGTGACGACCTATCCCGCCTGGTGGCACCTGATCGTCGGCGGCTTCGCCTTCGGTGCGGTCTTCATGGCTACGGATCCCGTAACCTCGTCACAGACCAACAAGGGCAAGTATATCGTGGGCTTTATGACCGGTGCGCTGGCTGTGCTGATCCGCGTGGTGAACCCGGCTTATCCCGAAGGTATGATGCTTTCGATCCTCTTCATGAATGCGCTGGCGCCGCTGGTGGACTACTATGTGGTCGAAGCCAACATCGCCCGCCGCAAGAAACGTGTCAAACTCGCAAAATAGGGGAGATAAGTTATGGCAACGAAAAAATTCAAATGCAATGTCTGCGGCTACATCCACGAAGGTGATGCCGCACCCGCCAACTGCCCTGTCTGCGGAGTTCCCGCTTCGGAGTTCACGGAACTGAAGCCGGAGAAAAAG
The DNA here is from genome assembly GCA_023443765.1 of Bacteroidota bacterium. GTDB lineage: Bacteria > Bacteroidota > Bacteroidia > Bacteroidales > Rikenellaceae > Alistipes. Next base: position 1,891 of record JAEZTA010000001.1, read on the forward strand.
GGAATGTTCAGCGACAAGAATGGCAACGCCTATATTATTATGTACTCGACCGTGATGGTCGTCGTCGTGGCCGTGTTACTGGCCGTGGCGGCCCTCGCTCTCAAACCCCGTCAGGACGCCAACGACCTGAACGAGAAGAAGCAGAACATTCTTGCGTCGCTCTCGGCACAGGACCAGTCCTACGACGAGTATATCGACGCTTATGTCGTGGACAAGGATGGCAAGCGGATCGACGGCGAAGATGTCTTCACGCTGCTGAACGACCTGCCGGGAACCTTTGCCGCCGGTAAGTTCCCGATTTTCGAGGCCAAGGACGGCCGCGTGGTCATTCCCGTAACGGGCATGGGCCTCTGGGGTCCGGTCTGGGGCTATGTGGCGCTTGAGAAGGACATGGATACCGTAGCTGGTATCATCATGGCTCACAAGGGCGAGACCCCGGGTCTCGGCGCCGAGATTTCGACACCCAAATACCAGGCTAATTTCGTCGGCAAGACGATCTTCGACGGCGACAAGTTTGTCTCGGTGAAGCTCCGCAAGGGCGGCGCCAAGGATCCCGCGCACGAGGTGGACGCCATCTCGGGCGGTACGAAGACCTCCGACGGCGTGACGGCGATGCTCTACAACAGCCTGGAGAACTACCTGCCCCTGCTGGAGGCCAAGCGTGCCACAGAGGCTCCCGCTCCTGCAGCAGAAGTGTCTAACGAAGAAAATGTAGAAAACAATGAGTAAGATGGAAAAAGAGCCTTTGTTTTCGGCTAAGAACATGAAATTCCTGACGGGCCCGTTCTCTGCGAACAACCCGGTCATCGTGCAGATCCTCGGTATCTGCTCGGCGCTGGCCGTCACCGTACAGCTCAAGCCCGCCATCGTTATGGCACTCTCCGTGACGGTCGTTACGGGATTCTCGAACCTCGTGATGTCGCTGCTGCGCAACGGCGTTCCCTCGCGTATCCGCATCATCGTCCAGCTTGTCGTCATCGCCGCGCTGGTAATCCTCGTCGACCAGGTGCTCAAGGCCTTCGTTTACGAAGTCTCGAAGCAGTTGTCGGTTTACGTCGGTCTGATCATCACCAACTGTATCGTCATGGGCCGTGTGGAGGCTTTCGCACTGGCCAACAAGCCCTGGGCTTCGTTCCTCGACGGTATCGGTAACGGTTTCGGATACGGCCTGATCCTCGTGATCGTGGCTTTCTTCCGCGAACTTCTCGGTTCGGGCAGTCTTCTGGGCTTCCGCATCATCCCTGAGAGCTGGTACATGGCCGAGGGCGGTTTCTATTCGAACTGCGGACTGATGCTCTTCCCGCCGATGGCGCTGATCATCGTGGGCTGTATCATCTGGGTGCACCGTTCGCGTAACAAGGACTTACAGGAAAAATAGGAGGATAACGTATGGAATCATTGAATATCTTTATCCGGTCGATCTTTATCGACAACATGGTCTTCGCTTTCTTCTTCGGCATGTGCTCCTACATCGCCGTGTCGAAGAGCGTGAAGACGGCCCTGGGACTCGGCGCCGCCGTTACGTTCGTGATGGTGATGACCGTTCCCCTGAACTACCTCTTGTACGAACACGTGCTGAAGGCTAACGCGCTGGTCGAAGGCGTGGACCTGAACTTCCTGTCGTTCATCGTCTTCATCGCCACCATCGCGGCGTTCACGCAGCTGGTGGAGATGGCCGTCGAAAAGTTCTCGCCGACGCTTTACAGCCAGCTGGGTATCTTCCTGCCGCTGATCGCCGTGAACTGCGCCATCATGGGCGGCTCGCTGTTCATGCAGCAGAAGGTCGACGCTGCGGAGCTTTCGTCGCTTTGGCAGTCGATCGTTTACGGTCTGGGCTCGGGTCTGGGCTGGTGGCTGGCAATCGTGATGATGGCCGCCATCCGCGAGAAGACGACCTATTCGGAAATCCCCGCGGCGCTCAAAGGCCCCGGCATCGCCTTCATCATCACCGGTCTGATGGGTATTGCCTTCATGATCTTCTCGGGCATCCAGTTCTAACCTTTTAAAAGAGATTCTGAAAAAATGACTACAACGATTTTAATTGCGATCGCAACTTTTCTGCTGATCACGCTCGTGCTGGTCGCACTGCTTCTCTATGCGAAGGCGAAACTGGTCTCCTCGGGCGACGTGACGATCGACATCAACGGCGGCGAGAAGGTCATCACGACCGAAAGCGGCTCGACGCTGCTCTCGACGCTGGCCAACAACAAGGTGTTCCTGCCTTCGGCCTGCGGCGGCGGCGGTTCGTGCGGCATGTGCAAATGTCAGGTGCTCGAAGGCGGCGGCGACATCCTGCCCACCGAGACGGGCTTCATCTCGCGTAAAATGGCCAAGGACCACTGGCGTCTGGGCTGTCAGGTGAAGGTGAAGGAAAATATGAAAATCCATGTCGAGGAGGCTGTCCTGGGCGTCAAGAAGTGGGAGTGCGAGGTGGTTTCGAACCGCAGCATTTCGACTTTCCTCAAGGAGTTCGTGGTGAAACTGCCCGCAGGCGAGAACCTCAAGTTCCGCAGCGGCGGCTACATCCAGATCGACATTCCGAAGTACGACGGCATCAAATTCTCCGACATGGACATCGAACCGCAGTTCCGTGAGGACTGGGACAAGTTCAAGAT
>JAEZTA010000020.1 GCA_023443765.1 Bacteroidota bacterium
AAACACCCCGACTGGGTGATCCAGCAGCCCTACCGCGAAAACCGCAAGGGACGCGGCGGCACGCAGCAGGTGCTCGACCTCTCGAATCCCAAGGTGCAGGAGTTCGTCTTCGGCGTGGTCGACAACCTGATGACCGCACATCCCGAAATCGCCTACATCAAGTGGGACGACAACATGACCCTCTACAACTACGGCTCGACCTACCTGCCGGCCGACCGGCAGTCGCACCTCTACATCGACTATCACCGCGGCATGGACAAGGTGCTGCGCCGCATCCACGAGAAATACCCCAATTTGGTGATGCAGTCGTGCGCCAGCGGCGGAGGCCGCGTCAACTACGGCATCCTGCCCTACTACGACGAGTTCTGGACCAGCGACAACACCGACGCCCTGCAACGTATCTACATGCAGTGGGGCGTGTCGAACTTCTATCCCGCCGTCGCAATGGCTTCGCACGTGAGTGCCGCGCCCAACCACCAGACGGGCCGCAGCGTGCCGCTCAAGCTGCGCTTCGACGTAGCCATGTCGGGACGCCTCGGCATGGAGCTGCAACCCAAGAACATGACCGACAAGGAGAAGGAGTTCGCCCGCAAGGCGATCGCCACCTACAAGGACATCCGCCCCGTCGTGCAGCAGGGCGACCTCTACCGGCTGATCTCGCCCTACGACAAGACGGGCTATGTTTCGCTGATGTACGTGACACCCGGAAAAGACCGCGCCGTCTGGTTCGTCTACAAGCTGGAACACTACCTCAACATGCCCTCCCCGGCCTTCCGGATGGCAGGCCTCGACCCCGGCAAACGCTACACGATCACCGAGCTGAACATCGAAGGCAAACCGATCCCGCAGCACGGCAAGACCTTCAGCGGGGCCTTCCTGATGGAGAACGGACTCGAATTCTCGGTCGGCAAGGAGTACGCGAGCCGCATACTCGAAATCAAGGCAGTAGAGTAATTTCGGCCTAAACAACACGATAGAATCCCCGGAACGCTCGTTCCGGGGATTTTGTTTTACGAAAAATCCGCCCGGAAATCTCCGGACGGACCGTTTGCAGAAGTGCCAGCCTCAGAAGCGCCAGCCGACGTTGAGCTGGAACACGCCGTTCTTCGTGGAGGAGCTCTTCTCGATGTCGACAAACCCGAAGTTGTAGTTAGCTGAGAACATCAGGCCCCAGTTGAACTGATAACCCACACCGAGCCCCAGCCCGAAATCGGCCGTCTTGACCAGGTCCTTTATGCTCTCGCCGCCGCTCTTGGCGCGCACGTTGAAGCCCACCTGTGGACCGGCAAAAACGTTCAGGCCGCCCAGGATGTAGTACTTCGCATAAACCGGGATGTTGATGTAGTCGAGATGCACCTTCTCGGTGTCGATCTTCGTTCCCTGCATCGAGAAGAGGACGCCCGGTTCGATGCCGAACTTCTCGGAAAGGAGGATTTCCAGCGAAACGCCGGCGTTCAGGCCTGCGATCGACTTGCCGTCGACATTCGACAGGCTCGAAAGGTTCAGACCCACCTTGGGGATGATGTGAATGCCCTGTGCATGGGATTCGACAGCCACGAGTGCAAAGACTGCCAGCAGAAGCGTAGCGATTTTTTTCATAATTCAGTGCATTTAAAGTTAAACGGTTTGACAGGAAACGAAGGCATATAATTCCGTGCCATTTTCACCTGTTTTCCGCACCCGGCTTTGTTTTGGCCCCCGCCTGCCCGGAGCGACAAATAAAATAACCGCAACGATTCCATTTTTTCGGGACTTTTATTTAACTTTGCAGGTTACTAAGACCGATCATAACGAAAAGAGACAAATCGTAAATCGTACAAAATAATTTTCCTATGTACAGAACCCATACCTGCGGCTGCCTCCGGGCCTGCAATGTCAACGAAACCGTCACCCTGGCCGGATGGGTGCAGAAAGTGAGAAACCTCGGCGCCATGACCTTCATCGACCTGAGGGACCGCTACGGCATCACCCAGATCGTCGTCGAGGAGCACTCCCCCGCCGAAGCTCGCGAAACGGCCTGCAAGGTGGGCCGTGAGTGGGTTATCCAGGTCGTCGGCAAAGTTGTCGAGCGCCAGTCGAAGAACCCCAAAATGGCCACCGGCGACATCGAGGTCACGGCCGAGAAGATCGCCGTGCTGCACGACGCCGAAGTGCCTCCCTTCACCATCGAGGAGGTCTCGGACGGCGGCGACGACCTGCGCATGAAATACCGCTACCTCGACCTGCGCCGCCCGCCCCTGCAGCGGAACATGATCCTGCGCCACAAGATGGCCCAGGAGATTCGCCGCTTCCTCGACTCGGAGGGCTTCCTGGAGATCGAAACGCCCTGCCTGGTCGGCTCCACGCCCGAGGGAGCCCGCGACTTCGTCGTGCCCAGCCGCATGTCGCCCAACCAGTTCTACGCCCTGCCGCAGTCGCCCCAGACGCTCAAGCAGCTGCTGATGGTTGCCGGCTACGACAAATATTTCCAGATCGTGCGCTGCTTCCGCGACGAGGACCTGCGCGCCGACCGCCAGCCCGAATTCACGCAGATCGACTGCGAAATGTCGTTCGTCGAGCAGGAGGACGTGCTGGCCATCTTCGAACGCTGGGCCAAGCACATGTTCAAGCACGTGATGGGAATCGAACTGACCGAACCGCTGCGCCGCATGCCGTGGATCGAGGCGATGGAGAAATACGGTTCGGACAAACCCGACCTGCGCTTCGGCATGGAGTTCGCGGACATCACCGACCTCGCCAAAGGACATGGGTTCAGCGTTTTCGACGATGCCGAATACATCACCGGATTCGCCGCCACGGGCTGCGCCGCCTACACCCGCAAGCAGATCGACTCGCTGACGGAGTTCGTCAAACGTCAGCAGATCGGCGCCAAGGGACTGATCTGGATTCGTGTCGGGGAAGACGGCGTGAAGTCGTCCGTCGACAAATTCTATACCCCCGAAGAGGTCGCCGCCATGGCCTCGCGCTGCGGCGCGAAGACAGGCGACATGGTCTTCATCCTCTGCGGCAAGAAGTTCAAGACGCTGACGCAGCTCTGCGCCCTGCGCCTCGAAGTGGCCCAGCAACTGGGCCTGCGCGATCCGCAGAAGTTCGCCCCGCTGTGGGTCGTGGACTTCCCGCTGTTCGAGTGGGACGATGAAACGCAGCGCTACTACGCCGTGCACCACCCCTTCACCTCGCCCAAGCTGGAAGATGTCGAATTCCTCGACAGCGATCCGGGCCGCGTGCGGGCCAATGCCTACGACTTCGTCTGCAACGGCACGGAGATCGGCGGCGGCTCGATCCGTATCCACGATTCGAAACTGCAGGCTCGGATGTTCGAACTGCTGGGCTTCACGCCCGAAGAGGCGCAGGTTCGCTTCGGCTTCCTGATGAACGCCTTCAAATACGGTGCGCCCCCTCACGGCGGCCTCGCATTCGGTTTCGACCGCCTGTGCTCGCTCTTCGGCGGCTCGGAGTCGATCCGCGACTACATCGCCTTCCCGAAGAACAACGCGGGCCGCGACATGATGCTCGACGCCCCGGGCTTCATCGACCAAGCGCAGCTCGACGAACTCTATTTGTCGCTTGTAAAACCCGAATAGGCCCCGTTTTTGCCGGATAACCCAGAAAACAGAAACACCGAATTATGCCAGCGCCCCTTGCCGAACGACTCCGCCCCCGCACGATAGACGAATATATCGGGCAGGAGCACCTCGTGGGTAAAAACGGGGTGTTCCGCAAGTTTTTCGAGACGGGTAACGTCCCGTCGTTCATCCTCTGGGGCCCTCCGGGCGTGGGCAAAACCACGCTGGCCAAGATCGTCGCCACGCAGCTCGAACGCCCGTTCTTCACCCTCTCGGCCGTTACGTCGGGCGTGAAGGACGTACGCGAAGTGATCGAGTCGGCGCGCAAACAACGGTTCTTCGACCAGAAGGCGCCGCTGTTGTTCATCGACGAAATCCACCGTTTCAACAAGTCGCAGCAGGATTCGCTGCTGGGAGCCGTCGAACAGGGTGTCTTCACGCTGATCGGTGCGACGACCGAAAACCCGTCGTTCGAGGTGATCTCGCCGCTGCTGAGCCGCTGCCAGGTCTACATCCTCAAATCGCTCGAAGATAAGGATTTGCAGATACTGCTCGACCGCGCCCTGACCACTGATGTGGAGTTGAAGGAGCGCCAGATCGAGGTCGTCGAAACAGGTGCGCTGTTCCGCTTTTCGGGCGGCGATGCGCGCAAGCTGTTGAACATCCTCGACATCGTCGTCGGAGCCACCGAAGGCAAGGTGACGATCACCGACCAGTACGTCACCGACTGCCTTCAGCAGAATATCGCCCTCTACGACAAAAACGGCGAACAGCACTACGATGTCATTTCGGCCTTCATCAAATCGGTCCGCGGCAGCGATCCCAACGCCGCGATCTACTACCTCGCGCGGATGCTCGCCGGAGGCGAGGAACCGCGTTTCCTGGCCCGGCGACTGGTGATCCTGGCTTCGGAGGACATCGGGCTGGCCAACCCCAACGCATTGCTGCTGGCCAACGCCTGCTTCGACACGGTGCACAAAATCGGCATGCCCGAAGCGCGCATCACGCTCGCCGAAACGACGATCTACCTCGCCACCAGCCCCAAGAGCAATTCGGCCTACATGGCTATCAACAAAGCGATGGCGCTGGTCGAGCGCGACACCACCAACCGCCCCGTCCCGCTGCACCTGCGCAACGCCCCGACCAAATTGATGGACAAAGCCGGCTACGGCAAAGGCTATAAATACGCCCATGACTACGCCGGCCACTTCGCCGAAATGGAATTCCTGCCCGAGAGCCTCGCGGGCACGAAGTTCTACGAACCCGACACGCAGAACGCCACCGAGGCCAGGATCGCCGAGCGGATGCAGCAACTCTGGAAAGACAAATACAAATGAAACGCATCGGCATTCTATCGGACACGCACGGAACCTTCGACGACACGCTCCGGGAATTCCTCAAGGACGTTGACGAGGTCTGGCATGCGGGCGACATCGGCTCGATCGAACTCGCCGACCAGATTGCGGCCTTCAAGCCGCTGCGCGCCGTGAGCGGCAATATCGACGGCGGTATGACCCGCCGCGTTTACCCCACATTCCTCGCCTTCGAATGCGAGCAGGTGCAGGTGCTGATCACCCATATCGGCGGTTATCCCCGCCATTACGACCCGCGCGCCGTACAGAAAATCCAGTCCGTGCACCCGAAACTCTTCATCGCCGGACACTCCCACATCCTTAAAGTCGTCTACGATCCCGTCTACGACCTGCTCCACGTCAATCCCGGCGCCGCCGGGGAGTTCGGATTCCACAAAGTCCGCACGGCCGTCCGATTGATAATCGACGGCAGCGAAATGCGCGACATGGAGGTCGGCGAGTGGCCCCGTAAGTAAGAGGGCCACCAGAGCTAAAAACGACTGCTTCGGAGAGCCTTTTCCGGCACAAAATCACCCGAAATAAAAAATTATGACCCAAAAAGCCGGGAACACATTCCCGTCGGATTTTCGTGATCGTCAACGAAATATCCGCAACATTCCGGCTGGACTCACTACAAAAGCGAGTAGTCTATACAATTTCGCCCGCAAATACCCCAATATCGTCCGCAACACACTGACCACCAACCGGTAAACCCGAACGCTTGGGATAGCCCCGAAATCACCTCCTGAGCGGAATGTACTCAGCATCAACAACCACAGTTCAGCGACTAAACAAAAACGCTCGTATAATAATCACATATGCGTTTCCGTTATAATTGCGAATTCATAACGACGACGCAACATGCAATTAAAAATTTCGAAAACGCTGGAGGGCATAATCGCCCGCTCGGCATTTAACACCACGAAGGCGGGAATGACGCATTCGCTCAAGGACTTTCTCACGCTGGAACTGCTGCGTGAGGAGGGGTCGCTCGCCTACCAACTTTTATCCTCCCGGCTCAAGGACTGGGAGCTTTACCAGGTGCGCCTGCGCATTGAACGCGAGGTAATCACCGCCAAACAACAGGAAACCCAGTCGCCGGAGGAATACTTCCGTGATTTCACCGAAGAACTGCTTTCAATGCCCGGCATCGTCCGGAGCGTATCGACGGCCCATGCTCTGCTGGCCATTATCAGCGATCGCACGACGGCCACCGCGCGCGTACTGGAAATGTACGGCGTGACGCCCGATACCGTGTCCGGAGACCTGGAGAAATTCACCGTGGGCGACGATTTCCGCACCGAAGTGCAGGTCCACATGCTCGATTTCAACGAGGAGAATAAAACCGAGGAGAAGAGCCCGGCCCACCTGCTGGACAAGTTCGGCGTCAACCTCACGCGCCTGGCCCGCGAAGGGAAGATCGACCCGGTCGTAGGCCGTGAACAGGAGATCGAACGCGTAGTGCAGATTCTGTCGCGCCGCAAAAAGAACAACCCGATCCTGATCGGCGAGGCCGGCGTGGGCAAGAGCGCCATCGTCGAGGGACTGGCCCTGCGCATCGCACGCGGCGAAGTTCCCTACACCATCGCCGACAAGACACTTTTCTCGCTCGACGTTTCGTCGCTCGTGGCGGGCACGAAGTTCCGCGGCGAGTTCGAGGAGCGCATGCAGCAACTGCTCGACGAACTGCGCAAGGCCAAGGATACGATCATCTTCATCGACGAAATCCATACCATCGTAGGCGCAGGCTCCACGCAGGGCAGCCTCGACACGGCCAACATCCTCAAACCCGCGCTGGCGCGCGGCGAACTGCAAACCATCGGCGCCACGACGCTCGACGAGTACCGCGAGAACATCGAGACCGATTCGGCCCTCGAACGCCGTTTCCAGAAGGTGCTGATCGAGCCGACGACGCCCGAACAGACGCTTCAGATCCTGCACAACATCGCTCCCCACTACGAGCGCCACCACAAGGTGCGCTACACCGAGGAGGCGTTGCAGGCCTGCGTGACACTCACCGGACGCTACATCACCGACCGCTATTTCCCCGACAAGGCCATCGACGTACTCGACGAAGCCGGTTCGCGGGCACACCTGCAGTCGGCGCGTGAACCGGAAGAACTCCGGGCCATGAAAACGGCGCTCAACGATGCCAAACGCGAACGCCGCGAAGCGGTCGAAGCGCTGGTCTACGAGAAAGCCGCCTCGGCACGCATGCGCGAAATCGCACTGCGCTCGAAACTGGGCGAAACCCGCGCCGAATGGAAGCGGTCGCTCGAAAGCAACCCCGTGAATATCACTGCGGAACACATCCAGGAGGTGATCACTGCCATGACGGGCATCCCCGCCGAGCGCGTCTCGGGCGGCGAAATCAGCCGCCTGCAAACCCTGCGCGAGCACCTCGCAAAGCGTGTCGTGGGACAGCAGGAGGCTGTGGAGAAGATTTCGCGCACCATCCGCCGTTCGCGCGCCGGGCTCAAGGACGAAAACCGCCCCATCGGCGTCTTCCTCTTCGTAGGCCCCACGGGCGTCGGCAAGACGCTGCTGGCCAAGGAGGTGTCGAA
>JAEZTA010000034.1 GCA_023443765.1 Bacteroidota bacterium
TTCTCACACTGCTCGTAGCTCCAGTACATCGGGCAGATGATGTCGGTATTGCGGCTGTCGGGCGAATAGACGGCCCGTTCGTGGTGGATCGGGCGCGTCGGGTCGTACTGCCTGATCCAGTCGTAGCAGGCGCTGAAGTTGGGACCGTCGCCCGCCTCGTTGCCCAGCGACCAGATGATGACCGACGGGTGGTTGATGCTGCGGATCACGTTGCGTTCGTTGCGTTCCAGGTGTGCTTTGGCATAGAGCGGATTCCTGGCCAGCGTCTTTTCGCCGTAGCCCATGCCGTGCGACTCGATGTTGGCTTCGGCGACCACGTAGATGCCGTATTCGTCGCAGAGCGAGTACCAGCGGGCATCGTCGGGGTAGTGGCACGTACGCACGGCGTTGATGTTGTTCTCCTTCATGATGCGGATGTCCTGCAACATGCGCTCCTCGGAGACGTAATAACCATAGTCGGGGTCCATCTCATGCCGGTTGGCGCCCTTGATCAGCACCGGTTTGCCGTTGACCAGCAGTTGCCCGCCCTCGATTTTCACGTCGCGGAACCCGATCCGGAGCGGAATGACTTCGATCACTTCGCCGGCAGCCGATTTGAGGGTCGCCGTCAGGTTGTAAAGCACGGGTTCCTCGGCGCTCCACAGCGCGACTTTTCCGGCGTCGAGCGAGCATTGCTCCACCTCTTTGGCCACGCGCAGCTGTTGCGAGGCGACGCTCCGGCCTTCGGCATCGGTGAGCGCCAGTTCGACGCTGCATCCGCGTGCCTGCTTGGGGAAGAAGGTTTTGACGGCCACCGTTCCCGATGTGTAGTCGGCCGACGGTGCGGCATGGACCTGAATGTCGGTGATCTGGCGTTTGTCGCGCGCATAGAGGTAGCAGTCGCGGCCTACGCCCGAGAGGCGGAAGAAGTCCTGGTCTTCGAGGTACGTGCCGTCGCACCAGCGGAAGACCTGAAAAGCGATCAGGTTCTTGCCCGGTTTCACGTAGGCCGTGAGGTCGAATTCGGCCTCCAGCTTGCTGTCTTCGCTGTAACCCACGTAGCGACCGTTGACCCAGAGGTAGATGTTCGATGTCACCGAACCGAAATGGGCGACGACCTGTTTACCCGCCCATGTGGCCGGAATGTCGATCGTGCGGCGGTAGGAACCCACGTGGTTCTGTTCGATGGGAACGTGCGGCGGATCGTTCTCGAACCAGCCCCGCCACGCGTAACCGATGTTGAGGTAGAGCGCATCGCCGTAGCCGTTCAGTTCCCAGAGCCCCGGAACCGGCATGTTGTTCCAGCCTTTGTCGTTGAAACCGACGTGGAAAAAGTTCGTCGGACGCTGGTCGGCATTGCGCACCCAGTTGAATTTCCAGTTTCCGTTCAGCGTGACGAATCGCTCCGAAAGGGCTTTGTCGCCGGCCTGGGCCGCCTCGGGCGACTCGTAGGCGAAATAGGCGGCATGCATCGGCATCCGGTTCACGGCGTTTACGCCGGCATCCTGCCATTCGTTGTTTTGCGCGCCTGCCGTCAGCGCAGTCGCTGCGGCAAGCCAGCATAAGAGGATTTTCTTCATTGGCTATCTCGGTTTTAAGGTTTTAGCACTTTCGGGAGAGGACCCGGCCTCTCTGATGAGAGCGTTTCGGCTCAACTGTGTAAATTTACATCAAAAAGCTGGAAAACCCTAAACAACCGCCCGAAAAAGATGCGGTCGACTAATCCGGGAGATTACGACACCGGCGGGATGTGGCGTGCGGCAGGGCCCGGAACGATGAAAAAAGAGACCTTATCGTCGTGTCGATAAGGTCTCTTCGATTGCCCGCCCGTTAAAGGTCGCGGTTGAGCAGGGTATTGCCCTTTGCGTGTATGACGCGGAGATTGAGCCGGGAACCCTCCTTCTTCAGGATCATCAGGGTGGCGTTCTCCTCCTTATAGCCGCCGCCGATCACGACCGGGAAATTGTTCTCCGACGCACCTTTTTCGATCAGCTCGTACCGATGCAGGTGGCCGTTCAGCGAAACGTCGAATCCGGCCGTCGCCAGATGGGGTTGCCACAACTCCTTGCAGGGGTTGAACTTCGCGACGGCGTTTCCGTAGATGGGAATGTGGTGGATCAGCACTTTCCGCGACGCCGCGGCGAATTCGGGGCCCGTGAGTTCCGTTTGCAGGAACTGCGCCTGGTTTTTGCGGTGCTGCGTGAAGTCGTTCATACCGTAGTAAACTTCGGTGTCGTCGGGTTTGTCCTCGCCACAGTCCAGCAGAACGAAGCGCGTGCCACCCATTGTGAACGCCGTGTAGGAGTGCTCGCCCGCCTTGGAGAGATAGTCCCACAACACGACGGAGCAGGCGCCCCGGATCTCGTGATTCCCGCGCATGAACAACGACGGAATTTCGGCGCTGCCATACGCTTTGCAATATTCCGCAAGGATGTCGACGATGTCCGCTTCCTTTTCCGGATCGTCGAAACAGTCGCCGTTGAAGATCACGAGATCGTATTTCTCGCCTCCGACGAGGCTCATCAGATGCTTGAATAGTTCGGTTTTCTTGTGTACGTCGTTGAAAATTAGTACTGTGTAGTCTTCGTCGCCTTCGTCCCACGTCGTGAAAGAGGCCAGCGGCATCCGGACGGTGTCGCCGAACTCCTTCTTGTAGCTGCCGTAGTGGAGTATCTGCTGCGAGCAGGCCCGGTAATAGTATTTCGTACCGGGGCGGAGTCCTTCCAACCGGATCTTGTTGATCGTCCGGTTGGCGACCATCATCCCTTCGTCATAGGTTCTCGCTACGGATTGCAGCCGCTCCGGGTCGGTACCGAATTCGACCCAGCTGCGACACGGGACGCCGGTGATCCACATGACGGTCATGGCGTCTGTGGACGGATTTTGCAGATAGGCCGGGGTACGGAAGAACTCGGCGACGGGAATCGTCGGCATTTTGGGCGCCGCCTCCACTTTTTGGCTGCAGGAGCAGTGAATGAAGTCGGAGAGGGCGAAAAACAGAAATAACGGGAGTATTCTCAGGGTTTTCATCGTTTCATCAGATTCGGGCGAGTCGGGGCCTCGTTGTGAACAACCCGATAGGGCGATCCCGGGGAGACTTTCACCTCGCGTTTGTCCATGTTTTCGATGCTGATGGTCCGGCCCAGGACCTCGCCGACGAACTTATTGTCGAGGATTTTCACGTTTTTCGAAGCATCGACCGTGATGCCGGCCTTGCGTCGATGCCATGGGCGGAACTCGTAGCTCCGCTCGATGGTGTTGCCGCTGAAGGTCAGCCCGTCGACGGAGGTGGCGAACAGGATTGGGTAGTCTGCCGAACTGAAGTGGTTATCCTCGATGCGGATGTTGCGGTGGAAGGGGCGCGACGGGTCGGGTTCCGGGATTTCGGGCAGGATGGAGATGACCGCCTCGGTGAACTGGTATCCCGATGTGAGGCACGAGGCGTCGAACCGGTTGTTGCGGATCAGGACATCCCGGACGGCTCCGCTCTCGTACCAGTAATTCGCATCCCCGGCGATTAGGATCGCCGAACCGCTGGATGCGAAAAAGTTGTCTTCGATGACGACCTTTCCGGGTGTCGAAACCAGCAGTCCGCGTGCGCGGTTGCTCAGGAAACGGCAGTTGCGAACCTCCACATCCGGAGTCCAGGTCCGGTTTTCCAGCGCCATGCCCGCTTTGATCCCGGCGGAGAAGGGCTTTTCGGTTTCGAGGACGAACTCCCTGTCGTTGAGTTTCGTGAATGTCTTTGCGAGGTTCTCTTCTTCCGTGCACATGGTTTTGTTGTCGATGAATCCGACGTTGTCCCCCGGAACGGCCCACCGCAGTCCGACGCTCATCGACTCCATAAACCGGCACTTCACCTTCGTCGGGGAGATGACCTCCGTGATGCGGACGCAGGTTCCGTGGATGTTGATGGGGTCGTCCATCAGGTATTGCCATTCGCAGTTGGTCACCCGGATATAGCCTTTGCAGCCCATGGCGTGGATGCCGTCGTCGTGGCCGCTGAAGTAGCGTCCCTTCGCTTTGTTGGGTACCACGTCGACGTTGTCGAAACTCAGGTTTTCGGCATACTGGCACAGGATTCCGAGCCCTGCCGTGTGGTGTATTGTGATGTCGCTCATCGCGACATTGCAGCTTTCGTTGATGAACATTCCGGCATGGTCGCGCTCCCCGTGCCGGAGCGACAGGATGTTGCCGACCTTCGGATAACGCCTGAAACCTCCGTCCCGCTGAATCCGGATCATGCCCGGAACCAACTCAGCGGCTTTGTACTCGTTCCACTTGCTGCCCAGGGCCCGGTCGCCATTCTGAATGACCCCGGTGTATACGTCCAGTTCCATCATCCGCGTCACGGCGCTCTTCCAGCCTTCGCCGACGAAGACGAGTTTGCCGTTTTCGATCAGGTAGGGATATTTGCAGGGGTCGATGCGCAGGTCGAAATAATCCTTCCCGATTGCCGTGACCTCTCCCTGTCCTATTAGCGGAACATCCCAGTCGATCGTGAAATTCTTCAGGACTGCATTGCTGCAATTGTCGAGCGTTACAGGCTGGATGCGGTCGTGCATGATGAACTCCGATCCGCCACCGTCGAGCGTGATCCCGTCCATCTTCTCGAAAAAGATGGCCAGGCGTTTGGGGTTGATATCCGAGGTGTTCGACTCGTAGTAATCCCGTTCGATGGCGTGCTGGGGCCAGAAGTCGTAGCGGCCTTTCGGGAAAAAGAGCACGCTTCCCGGTCTCTCCTTGCACATTTTTACGGCTTCGTTTACGAATGGCGTCGCATTGACCCGCGAATCGGGCTGAAGCCCCAGTTGCGTGATACGGATCGTGTCTGCGGGCGGTGCGGCGCTTGCCGCCAATGACAAAAGCAATGACAGGGATATTGCTCCGATGTACTTCATTTTATTCAGGTTTTAGTTTTATAAAAATCTGGCGGAAGGCGCTCCGAAAACCTTGCATCCCCGGCAAGCATTCCTTCCGTCTGAAAATCAGTTTATTTACCATCCCGGGTTCTGTACCAGGTTCCTGTTGCTGGAAATATTTTCCGCATCGATCGGGTAAAGATAATGTTTTTGTTCGAAAGTTTTGGAGGTTTCGATGGACGGCATGATCGTAAGATAGCTGTCGTACGGCTGCACGTTGGTCGTCGTGAAGCCCGTGGGGAAGCAATTCCAGCGCTTCGAAGGCTCGGCAAAAGTCAGGTGGGCGATCTTCCACCGTCGTGCGTCGAAATAGCGGTGTCCCTCGAACATCAGCTCGATCGTCCGCTCGCGGCGGATGATCTCCCGGTAATCTTTTCCGGCGATGCCTTTCCACGCATCGTCGATCCGCGGCACTCCGACCCGGTCGCGGATGTCGTCCATGTATTGCAGGGCCAGTCCGCCGAGTGTCCCGTAGTATTCGACATACGCTTCGGCGTAGTTGAGGTATAGTTCCGTCATTCGGACGAGCGGCCACGCCCAATCTATGCGTCCGGCGGAGATCGAATTGTTCGGGAAATAGGAGTTCGGATGCACGGTCTTCTTCACCAGGTAACCGTTGATCGTCTGCATGTCGCGGTTGGGGTCGTTGCCCATCGTCAGATTTGTCGTGGGGTGCTTCTCGCCCATCCGCAGGTAGAGGGTGAAGTTGCCCCGGAGCTCGTAGTTGTGCGCCCTGTCGTAGGCAATGTCGGCGTAGAAACGGGTTTCGCGCCCGAGGTGCATTCTGGCCGTCCACTCCCCGTATTCATCCTGAACGGGATCGTAGCGGTGTTCGTAGTCGAACTCCGGGTCCTTGTCGATCGGAAGCCCGTTTTTGGTCAGGAAGGTTTCGACCATGAGGAACGAGGGCGAAACG
Organism: Bacteroidota bacterium; assembly: GCA_023443765.1. Lineage (GTDB taxonomy): Bacteria > Bacteroidota > Bacteroidia > Bacteroidales > Rikenellaceae > Alistipes. The sequence goes on from JAEZTA010000034.1 coordinate 5,818, forward strand.
CCGCCGTAGGGGACGCTCACGGAGTTGTTCGTGAGTCCGCGGATGGCATACATCTGCTGGCTGTTGACCGGCGAACGCGAGTCGACCCAGATCATGTCCGGATTGTCCGAGATTTCGCGGGGCAGTGTCGTGATCATGTTCCGGGCTGTCTGGTAGGCAGCTTCGGCTGGCGTAAACGATCCGTCTGATTTGAATTTGAACAGTTTGTATCCCTCCTGCTCGGCCGCTGCGATAGCTTCGGCCGTTGCGTCGAGGGCTGCTTTCCATTTCTCTTTGTCGTAGGTCTGGCTGATGAGCTGCTCGCCGTTCTTGTTCTTGAAATCGGCGTAGTATTCCGAATTGCCGTTGAAAAGCGGACTGGCCGCGTAGAGCAGCATCCGCGACTTGATCGCCAGGGCGGCGACGTAGTTGGCGCGGCCCATATCCAGCGCCGAATAAGCTCGTGTGGCCTTCAGTTCGTTGGCGGCTTCGTCGAACCGTTTTGCAATCCAGCTTACGCATTCGTCGTAGGGCCTCCGGGTCGGATAGTAGACCTCTTCCGGGGCATCGTTCGGAACAATGCCGCTCACGAGGCAGATGGGGCCGTAAAGCCGCAGGAGCGAATAGTGGAAATAGGCGATCAGGAATCTCGCCTCGGCTTTCCACCGCGCTTTTTCGTTGTCGCTGGCGTTGGGGACGCCGTCTACCATGTCGATGAAGGTGTAGCACTGGCGGATGCCTCCATAGAGATCGTATGCCGCGCAGCGCGCAGGCTGTTTTTTGCTCTTGTGGTGCGACCAGTAGTTATACAATGGTTCGGCAGCCGATATTTGTCCCGTGTGGGGAGCTTTGGCCCAGTGCCAGTCGGTTCCCCACTGCGAGGTGAGGGCCACCTCGTCCCCGGCACCCCATATCTGCGGTTCGCCGTTGAAGTCGTTCGAAGCGGGCAGGTAGCCGTAACATCCGTACAGGAACTTCTCGGCGGAGGTTCTGTCCTCGAAAACCTCCTGAAGCGTCCCTTTCTTTTCCGGTTCCAGGTCCAGGTAACTGCATCCGGCCAGCGCGATGCAAAGCGATAAAAGTAAATATTGCGGTTTCATAGTCGTCGATCATTAAAAGTTAAATTGCGCTCCGATATTCACGATTTTCTGAAGCGGATACCTCAGTCCGTTACCCCGGTTGTCGCTGGACGATTCGGGCTTGTTGTCGTAACCGCCCAACTCCGGGTCCCAGTGCTTGAACGGAGAGAATGTCAGAAGATTGGCTCCTGAAAGGTAGACGCGCATCCACTTGAACGAGTAGCCGATTTCGAGGTTTTTCAGGCGCAGGAAAGCGCCGTCGCGCAGCCAGTAGGAGGAGAGTACCTCCGTGTTGTCGCGGCCGTCGGTGTGCGAGAGGCGTGGGTAGGCGGCGTCGGGGTTGGGATTGCTTTCCGACCAGTAGTCCTTGGCGACGAATCCGAGCACGTTCTTGTGGTAGACGCCGAACGGGTGGATGTCGTTCATGTAGATCGAAACCTTCGCGATACCCTGAAAGTAAACCGAGAAGTCCCACCGCTTATACTTTGCCGAGAGCCCGAAACCATATACGACCTGAGGAATGTACGGGTCGCCGATGTAGGTCCGGTCGTACTGGTCGATCTTCTTGTCGCCGTTCAGGTCCTTGTATTTGATGTCGCCGGGCTTGACGTTGGCCATCACGGCCGACTGGTCGGGGCTGCTGTCGATGTCTTTCTGGTCCTTGAAAAGCCCCAGAGCGACGTATGCCGGACCGATCCGGTTCATCGGACCGCCGCGCTCGTACTGGTAGTCCCATTCGTAATCAGGCTCGTCCCGGAACAGCAGGGTATTCTTCGCATAGGTGAATGTACCCTTGAACGTCAGCAGGAAATCGGGATTGAAGACATGGTTGTATTCGAGCGAGAGGTCGACGCCTTCGTTCCGCGTCTTGCCCATATTGGCGAACGGCGTGGCGCTGCCCATGCCGACCGTTGCGGGGACCGTTTGGCGGGTCAGCAGGATGCGTTCGCGGTTTTCGCGGAAGAAATCTGCAATCAGCAGGAACCGGTTGTCGAACAACCCGAGTTCCAGTCCGATATTCTTTTTCAGCGAGGTTTCCCACGTTGCATAGGGATTGCCGTAGCGGGTTATCACCGCGCCCTTCATCGAACTGTTGAACGCCGGGCCGAACGAGTAGCTCTTGCCGTCCATGGTCAGGTGCGTGTAGCCCTGGAAACGTTCGCTCGTAAGCGAATTGCCCACCAAACCATAGGAGCCGCGCACTTTCAGTAGGCTAACGACTTTGGTCAGCGGCTCGAAGAATTTCTCGTTCGAGAGTATGTAACCCAGGGCGATCGACGGGAAGAACCCGAACTTTTTGCCTTTGACGAAGTTGTCGCTGCCGTTGTAGGCGAAATTGAACTCGGTATAGTAGCGCCTGTCGAAATTGTAGGTCAGACGGCCCGCGATACCCTGGTTTCTCTCTCCCAGTGCGGCATTGTAGTTGTTGCTCGCGGGATTGTTGCGGAAGTAGCCCCGTTGCAGGTAGATGAACTGGGCGTTCACGTCGTGTTTGCCAAACTCGCGCTGATAGTTGAGCATGATGTTGGCATTGGTGAGACGGTCGCTGGAGTTCGAGTTCCGCGCCACGGCGGCGTTGCTGCCGTTGGTGTTGATCGAGCGCAGGTCGTAGGTGTAGCTGCCGTCGTCGTTCTTATTCAGTGTATTGGGGTCGATTTCGAAGTAGAACGGTGTGATGTATTTGCCGGTCGAGGTGCTGTTGAACACCTTGAGCGAGAATTGCCCCGTGATGGAGAGGCCTTTGGTGATGAAATCCAGTTTCTGGTCGAAATCGAGCGTTCCCATCGAGGTGGTTCTGAACATCTCGTTGACGCCTTGCGCCAGCGAGGCGTACGGGTTGGCGTACATGTTGGACTGGGGACCGCCCGATTTGTTGCCGAAGGGGATGTAGTTCATCTCTTCGGTCTTGGGGAACTTCACGGGGAACTGCGAAGGCGAAGCCCACATCACCCGGCCGAAGAGGTAATTCACATCATTGAGAGGCCCGGTGTAGTCCTGTACCTGGATATTCAGTTTCACACCGACCTTGGTAGTTTTGGTGAGCTGGCTGCTGACGTTCGACTGGAACGAATAGCGCAGGTTGTGGATGTTGTTCTTGAATGGATTCTCCGGCGCTTGTTTCAACAGGCCCGATTCGTTGGTGATAGAGGCGCTCATGAAGTAGGTCACGCGCTTCGCGATGCCGCCCGAGACGTTCAGGTTGACCGCTTGTGTGTAGGTCTGCCGTTTGAAAAGCTCTTTGTACCAGTTGACGTTGGGGTAGACATACGGGTCCAGTTTGTTGATGGTTCCCTGGATCGCTTCGTCTGAGAATTTCGGTTCCGCTCCGGGGGTACGCGCTTCGATGGCCTCGTTGAACATCCGCATATACTGTACGCCGTCGGCGAGTTCGGGAATCTGCGTGGGCATCGACATACGCCCTTCGACGCGCAGGTTGATCTTCGGCTTGCCGCCCTGGCCGGTTTTCGTCGTCACGATCATCACGCCGTTTGCGCCGCGCGATCCGTAAAGCGCTGTCGCCGTAGCGTCCTTGAGGATCGAAAAATTCTCGATCACCTCGGGGGCGAGCGCATTCAGGTCGTACGACGAGCACTCCACGCCGTCGATCAGGATCAGCGGGTTCTGGGCAGCCTCGGCGAAGGTGCTTACGCCGCGAATCCAGAAATTGGCCCCGTCAGCACCCGGCTCTCCGGACTGCTGGACCGAAATCACGCCGGCGATACGGCCTGCAAAACTGTTTGTCAGGTTGGCGGCGGGCATCTTCATGTCGGAGGTTTTGAACGACTGGATGGCCCCGATGACGCTCTCCTTTTTCTGTTGTCCGAAACCGACCACGACCACCTCTTCCATAATCCGGTTGTCTTCGTTGAGAATGATGTTGCAGATGCTCTCGGCTCCCGGGGTGATCTCCTGGTTGAGGTAGCCGATGTAGCTGTAAACAAGCGTGGCATTGAGTGGAACGTCGATCACATACGTGCCGTCGATGTTGGTCGACACGCCGGTCGTCGTCCCTTTAACGATCACGTTCACGCCCGTCAGCGGGGTTCCTTTGGCATCGGTGATCGTGCCGGTGATCCGCTTGGTCCCGGATTTTTGCCGGGACGGGTCGTCCTTTGCTGCAGCTGGCTTCTGCTTTTTGATGATGAAGATCTGGCGGTCCTTGATCTCAAAGGAATTGTCGGTCGATCTGAAAATCTGGTTGAGGACCGTTTCGACCGAGCCGTTGTTCACCTCGACCGAGACTTTACGATCGACATCGACGATGTCGTTGGAATAAAAGAAGATGAATTCGGTTTTTTTCTCGATCTCCGCGAAAATCTCCTTTACGGGCTTGTTTTTCGCATTGATCGAGAGAAGAATGGCTTTCGGAGCGGCTTCGGCGGCACTCGCCGTCCACATCCCGGGCACTAAAAACAGAAACGCCAGCTGTGCCACACACAATTCCAGACGAAATAATGATTTCTTACAGCATGATTTATTGTTATTATTCATACCTTTGTAAGGATTTAATAGTTAATTTTTAGCATTTTAACGGTTAGATCACAGGCCGGGCGATAGTACCAGTATCGCTCGGTCGTCTTTTTTCAGGCTCATTTTTTTATCTCATAGGCTTTTCGGTTTTTCAGGTTAGGGTTAGTATTCAGTTGTCTTTGAGTACGATTATGTACATGTCGTCCCCCACGTGTTCGCAGTTGACCGGCATACTCAGGCTCAAGCCCTGCAATACGTCGCCGAGATCGTTTTTCAGGTCCAGTTTGCCCGAGCAGACGAAGCCGCCCGCCCGTTCGCTGCAAACGATCGAAACCCCGTAGTAATCCGACAGGCGCCGGGTGACGGTTTCCAGTTTTTCCTTGTCGAAATAGTACAGCCCGTCGATCCACGAGGCGTATTTGCGGACATCGACTTCCTCCACGCGTGCCTCGCCTCCCGCTGCTTCGTACATCTGCTCCGGTTCGAGTACGGTTTTGTTCCGGCTCGCATTGTCCACGACCCTTACCGAGCCTTCCACCAGTACGATGCGTTCCATCTCCCGGTTGTCGTACGCGCATACATTGAACCGGGTTCCCATGACCTCGACGTTCAGTCCTTTGGTCCGCACGATGAACGGTCGGTTGTCGTGCACGACATCGAGGAAAATCTCGCCGTCGACATAAATTTCACGCTGCTTACCCGTAAATTCCGCCGGATAGACGATGCGCGTATTCGCATTGACCCATACTTTAGTGCCGTCGGACAGGGTCAGCCGCGACATTTTCCCTCGTGGGATGATGAGCTGGTTGTATTTGGCCGACTCCTCCCTGGGAATCTCCGACTGGCTTACGGTGATTTTCGATTCGTCGTAACAGATCTCGGCCTCTTTGTCGGTGATGACCACAGTCCGGGCGTCCGACAGAATCAGCTTGGCCTCTTTGCCCGCAATGGAATCGGTTTTTGCGCAGGCGTATTCGTAGATTTCGCCGTGCAGCGATTGGTCACCAGGCCATAATGCGAACAGCAACAGCACCGACGCAGCGACGGCTGCCGGGTAGAGTACGTATTTCCAGCGGGGGAACTGCTTCGGTTTGTTCAGGCCCGTTTCGGCGGCAATATTGTCCCAAAGCCGGGAAATTTCCTGGTCGGTGATGAACGGCAGAATTTCGTTGGAAGATTCGATATATCTCCGGGCGACGAAGTATTCGCTGATATTGGGAGGGTCGGAAGCCACGAAGTCCTGCCAGAAAGCGACGCTTTCGCGGACAGGACTTTTCACAGACGCGACAAAAAAATCGTCCGAAAGGAAATCTTCGAGGGTAAAGAGTCTATAGTCTTTGGCATTCATCCGAGACGGCAGTTTTATACAGTAAACACCACCATCCGGATTTTATACTCACTTTTTCCGAAATTAATTCAAATAATTTGTACGGATGCGCTTTAGGGCCCGCTGAATGGTGTTCAGGACTGCCTGGTAACTCATGTTCATGACATCGGAAATCTCGCTGATGCTGAGATTGTCGATATACCTGTAATGCATCGCCTGCTTTTGTCGCGGGGTGAGGGTTGACATGATTTCAGTGACTTTGCCCTGCATCATCACCTCCTCTTCCTGGATCTCGATTTTGCTGGATACGTCTTCGCAGGTTGGTTCCTTCGCTTTGGCGCCATTGCTCGCCGCGAACCGGCTCTTGTCCCGTTTCAGACTGTTGATTAGGCTGTTTCGGAGCGTCGCAAAAAGGTAATATTTGATGTTGTCGGTAGGGTGCAGGTTACGCCGGTTGGAGTATATCTTGACAAAGACATCCTGGATGCAGTCCTTCACCAACTCCCGGTCGCCTGTGAACTGGGAACCATACATAAACAGGACACGGACATATCTTTCGAAAATATGCGCATAGGCCTCCCGGTCTCCGCCGAGAAATCTGTTCCATAAAGACGCGTCGTCTTTGTCTCTCTTTATGTCCATTTTTTATGCGCTGCGAAGCTTTCCGGATCATATTCCGGTACTATTTTTCCATATTTCGCGTACAACCTGCTTACAATATTCGCAATAATTCCCGTAATAAGCAAGCAATTCGGTGTCAACATCGTGGGAAATCTCGCACTTTTAATGACAATCGGGGGCTCAGAGGCTTCTGGAATACATCGAGGGTTTGAACATCAGCCAAGCATCCGGACCGGAAGATATTTATTTACCTGACAAATCTAAAAACGAGAGGCATTCATTATGAATGTCTCTCGTTTTATTGCTGATAAATAGTTTGTTATGCTATTT
>JAEZTA010000057.1 GCA_023443765.1 Bacteroidota bacterium
CTTCAGACCGTCCTCGACACGGTGCTCGACAAATCGTTGCGCTATACCGTCAAGGGGGGGGGGAAATTGGTCACTATTTCCCGGCGAACACCGGCCTCCGCTCCGGCAGCTCCGAACGGAGAACGGACCTTCTCCGGAACGGTCATCTCCTCGGCCGACAACCAGCCCATCGTCGGAGCCAACATCTACGTTGAAGGTACGAACGTCGGTACGACCACCGATGTCGGCGGCAACTACAAACTGACCGTACCCGCTTCGGCCAAAACGGTCACCATTTCGTTCCTGGGCTACGACACCAAGAAGATTCCCGTCCGCGATGTCCATCTCTTTAAACTCATCACGCTGGCCGACGCTTCGAACAAACTCGAAGACGTGGTGGTGGTCGGCTTCGGCGTGCAGAAAAAGGAGTCGCTCGTGGGCGCCGTGCAGTCGGTCAAGCCGAGCGATCTGCAAACCTCGTCGAGCAATCTCTCGACCTCGTTCAGCGGCAAGATCGCCGGCGTGATCGCCGTACAGAAATCGGGTGAACCGGGCGCCGACGGCGCAAGTTTCTGGATTCGCGGCATCTCGACCTTCGGATCGGGGCAGTCGCCGCTGTTGATCCTCGACGGCGTGGAGATCACCGACCAGATGCTCAACAACATCCCGCCCGAAACCATCGAGTCATTCTCGGTACTTAAGGATGCCACGGCCACGGCACTCTACGGTTCTCGCGGTGCCAACGGCGTGATGATCATCACAACTAAGAGCGGCCGCGACTCGGAGAAAATGACCATCAACCTGCGCGCCGAGTTCGGCGCATCGGCCCCGACACGTGTTCCGAAGGTCGCCGACGGCATCACCTACATGGAAACCTTCAATGAAGCCCGCACCACACGCGGCGAAAAGCCCTATTACAGCAACGAGAAGATCCTGGGAACCAAACTGGGCCTCGATCCCTACGTCTATCCCAACGTCGACTGGTACGACATGCTGTTCAAGGATTGCACGTTCAACCAGAACTTCAACTTCAACATGACGGGCGGCGCCAAGAAGATCGACTACTTTCTAAACGCCTCGGTCTACAACGAAAACGGCATCATGCGCAAACCCGCGGCATCGAAATTCGACACCAACATCAACGCGCAGAAATACCTGTTCCAGGCCAACGTCTCGGCCGATGCCACCAAAACCACCCGCGTGTCACTGAAGATGAACACTCAACTGCACTACCGCCACGCCCCGATCCAGAGCGTTTCCGACCTGTTCGCATACGCCATGACCGGCATGCCCTGCGAATTTCCGGCGACGCTGCCCGGCGAGGACTCGGACACGTTCGTACGCTTCGGCACGAACAACGCCTGGAACAGCGGCTTCTTCACCAACCCCTACGCCCAACTGTGCCGCGGCTACGGCGACCAGTTCCGCGGCCACTTCACCTCGGCGCTGACCGTCAACCAGAACCTCGACTTCATCACCAAGGGCCTGAGCGCAACAGGTATGGCGACCTTCTACAACCGCGTCTACTCGGCCGTCTACCGTTCGTTCACGCCGTTCATGTACCAGTTGACTGACTACGATGTCGACGAAGCGGGTAATTACAGCTACACCAGCAACTCGACCAACACCGGAACCACCTACCTGGGCACGACGCGCGGCAAGGACGGTTACCGCGAACTGGCGTTTCAGGCCAAAATCGACTACGCCCGCACGTTCGGCAAACACGACGTCGGGGCGACGATCGTCTACCTGCAGAAGGAGCGTAACATGAACATCTCGGATGAGCAGGAATACGCCGCGCTGCCCTACCGCCAGCAGGGTCTTGCCGGCCGCGTCACCTACGGATTCGACAAACGCTACCTGTTCGAAGCCAACTTCGGCTACAACGGTTCGGAAAACTTCGCCGCGGGCAAACGTTTCGGATTCTTCCCGTCGGTGGCCGTGGGCTGGGTGATTTCGAACGAGCCGTTCTGGAAAGGGATCAAGGAGCGGGTCAACCTGTTCAAACTCCGCGCTTCGTACGGACTGGTCGGCAACGACGTAATTTCGAAGGAGTATGCAGACCGCTTCCCCTACCTCACGACCGTCGACATGGGACAGGGTTACGATGTTTACATCGGCAACAACTTCGAGCGTAAGAAAGGCCCGATCCTCTCCGTCTACGGCAACCCCAACGCCACGTGGGAGGAGAGCCGCAAACTCGATATAGGCGTGGAAATCGGACTGTTCGACAGCCTGAACATCATTTTCGACTGGTTCAAGGAGAAGCGCTCGGGAATCTTCATGCAGCGTACGTCGCTGCCTTCGACCTTCGGCATGTCGGGCATCACCCCGTGGGCCAACATCGGCAAGGTCGACAACCGCGGTGTCGACATCTCGGTCGACTACAACAAGGCCTTCTCAAAGGACCTGATTCTCTCGCTGCGCGGCACGTTCACCTACGCCCACAACGAGATCGTCGAAATGGACGAGCCCAAATACAAATGGGCCTACCAGTACAAAGCCGGACACCCGATCAATTCGATCAACTGCCTGATCGCCGAAGGGCTTTTCAAGGACGAGGAAGACATCGCCTCCTCGCCCTCGCAGGACATCTACGCAACGACCTACCCCATTCGGCCGGGTGACGTGAAATACCGCGACCTGAACGGCGACAAGATCATCGACGACAACGACATGTGCTGGACGGGCAACCCGACCGTTCCGGAAATCATCTACGGATTCGGATTCTCACTCAAATACAAGGGCTTCGACTGTTCGGCCTTCTTCCAGGGACAAGGCAAAGTGTCGATCATCATGTACAACTACCACCCCTTCGCGACGGCCGCGACGCCCGGATCGGGACTGATGCAATGGATCGCCGACGACCACTGGAGCGAGGATGCTCCCAATCCCAAAGCCCTCTACCCGCGTCTGTCGCCGCTGTGGAACAACAATAACACCAAGGCCAGCACGCTCTACGTACGCAACGGCAAGATGCTGCGCCTGAAGACCGCCGAGATCGGTTACACCTACAAGAAAATGCGCGTCTACGTCTCGGGAACCAACCTGCTGACCTTCGCCCCGTTCAAATACTGGGACCCCGAAAAGGGTTCAGGCAATGGCCTGGGATACCCGCTCCAGCGGACGTACAACCTCGGATTCCAGTTCAATTTCTAACCCCAAACAGCACAAAACCATGAAAAAGATAATCTCCGCACTTTCACTGCTGCTGCTCGGCTCGTGCTCTTACCTCGACGTCGTGCCCGAAGGCAAGGCCACCGAAGAGGACATCTGGAAAACCGAGGAGCAGGCCGAGAACTACCGCTACTACATGCAGACCTACATGCCCAACCTGATCGGATACGACTGGTCGCCCGACCAGTTCGCCGGCGACGACTTCATCACCGGAGCCCGCGGCACGACCTACTACTTTTCGAGCAAGAGCCTGCTCTACGGCGAAGAGAACGCCAACCTGACCTATTTCGGGCGCTGGGCCCCGAACTGCACCAGCGGCGGCACGAACTACGACATCTACCGCGGCATCCGCTACTGTTTCTACCTGCTGGACAATATCTACGACGTGCCGGCCGTCCAGCCGGAGAACGCCCGACGCTATGCCGGCGAGGCATGGTTCCTCATAGGCTACTACCACCAGTGCCTGCTCGAATACTACGGGCCGATCGTGCTGGTCAAGAAGTTCATCCCCATCGACGCGCCCGAATCGGAGATACTCACTCCGCGCACGCCTTACGACGAGTGCGTGAACTACATCGCCGAATGTTACGACAAGGCCGCCGGACTGCTGCCCGACGTGGTCGGAGAGTCCGAACTGGGTCTTCCCACGAAAATGGCCGCGCTCAGCTACAAGGCCCGCCTGCTGCTCTACGCCGCATCGCCGCTGGTCAACGGAAACCCCGACTACGTGGGGTTCAACAACCCGGACGGCACGCCCCTGATGAACACGACCTACGACAAGGAAAAGTGGAAGCGCGCGCTGGACGCCGCAGCCGCCGCGATCGCCCTGGCCGACGAACCCAGGGAAGACGGCGAAGGCTCGGGGACAAAGGCCAAAAAATACGACCTCTACACCTCAGCCGATTCGAGCCTGCCCGACGCCGAACGCGGCCGCAAGAACTACCACGACGCCTTCGTTGAAGAGCCTTGGAACGGAACCGAATTCATTTTGGCCAAAGGTGCGCAGAGCGGCATCGAGGCTTTGCAGCGCTACGGCGGACCGCGTTCGATCAAGGGCAACATGTCGAAAGGCTGGAAAACGACCCTCGTGCCGACGATGGAGGCCGTCGAGATGTATTACACCAAAAACGGACTTCCGCTCGACGTTGACCCGCTGACCAAGGACGAAGACCTGTACAGCGTCGCCCCGGGCGACAATACCGCCCGTCTGCACCGCAACCGCGAACCGCGTTTCTACGCCTCGATCGGGTTCGACCGCGGCACGTTCGAAATCGACGACAAGATCGTCAACCTCCAGCTCCGCGGCGGCGAACTGCACGGCTCGACGCTCAAGGAGACCGACGAATACCAAAGCTGTACAGGTTACCTCTGCCAGAAATGGATTCACAAATCGAGTTCCTACAATCAGTCGAAAAACTCCTATAACTACCGCAAATACGCCTATCCCTACCTGCGCCTTCCGGAACTGTTCTACAACTACGCCGAGGCCGATTTCGAGTACAACGGATCGCTGAGCAACCTGAGCCTCGAATACCTCAATCGGGTGCGTACGCGCTGCGGGCTGCCCCGCTTCCAGGATTCGTGGGCTTTGGTAGGCGGCATCCCCACGGGCAAGGAACTGCGCAAGGTGCTGCATCAGGAGCGTTCGATCGAGTTCCTGTTCGAAGGCCGCCGTTTTCACGACCTGCGCCGCTGGAAGGAGGCTCCCGAGGTGATGAACAAGGAACCTCGTTCATGGAACCGCGACGGGAAGACCCAGGAGGAGTTCTACCAGGTGATTCCGGCCAACCAGGGAGGCCGCGTCCGCGTCTTCGAAGCGCCGAAAAGCTACTGGCTGGCGATTCCCATGAGCCAGATCAACAAGAACCCCAACCTGGTGCAGAACCCGGGTTATTAACCGATTTGTCACACGCCAAATACCACAAAAAGATGAAAAAACTACTCTGTTCGATATTCCTCGGTCTTGCCACGCTGGTCGTAACCGGATGCGACGACGGCGATGCCAAGAAGCCCGATTTTACCGTATCCACGTCCGAATGGACCTTTACTCAGCCAAAAGGACTGCAACGCATGATCGTTTCGGCCCCCGGCGCATGGACGCTGACCGGCACTCCCGACTGGCTGACCGTAACGCCCGCGGAGGCGGCCGGTCCCCGGGAGATCACGATGACCTACACGACCAACGACACGGGCGGGTCCCGCAAAGCCATACTGACGATCACTTGCGGGGCCGAAACGCGCACGATCACCGTAGAACAGGAAACTACCGTCACGGAACCTGCGGCCGCCGGGATCGGCCTGTAACCGTCCGGCAGGACCCATAACCTGAAAAAATGGCACAAATTTATACTCCTGTGACATTTTTTTATCCCTTTTGCGTTAGGTTGCTCTGTTAAAATAACTATTTTTGTAACAATTCACGAAAGCATTCGGAATCCCTTCGCTTTGCAAAACGAAATACCTCGGATTGCAAAGCGAATGGACCGGATGAATTTTCGTGAGGCAGAACAATCGAACGGAAAACTACTAACTATTGAACCCTATGAAAGCCCAATCACACCGAAACCTGTTCCGTACCCTGCTCGGGACGGGACTTATCGCAGTCAGCCTCTGCGCCTGCGGTCCCCATCACAACACCCTCAGCGAGTCCGAAATTTCCGACGGGTGGGAATTATTATTTGACGGCAAGAGCCTTGATCAATGGAAAGACTTCAACGGGGACTCTCTGACCCAGCCGTGGCACATCGTCGACGGCTGCATCCAGGCCAACGGAGACGGTAGCGACCTTTCGGGCTACATCGTCACTAAGAAGCAATACGAAAACTTCATCGTGGACTGGGACTGGAAGCTCTCCTACGGGGGCAACAGCGGTATGCTGTACCACGTTGTGGAAAACCCCTACTTTGCCGTTCCCTATGTGACGGGTCCGGAGTACCAGTTGATCGACAACGCGGGCTGGGAGGCTACGAACGCCCCGACGAAACTCGAAGAATGGCAGAAGCTGGGCGTGGACTATGCCATGCACCTTCCGAATGCGGACTCTCTGTTCGTGAACCCGCAGGGGGAGTGGAACAACTCGCGTATCGTGTGCGACAACGGGCATGTGGAGCACTGGCTCAACGGGCATAAGATCCTGGAATTCGAGGCCTACACGGACGACTGGTTCGCGCGCAAGAACAGCGGGAAGTGGGAGACGGCCCCCGAATACGGCCTTGCACACCGGGGCGTGCTGTGCCTCCAGGACCACGGCTACCCGGCATCGTTCCGCAACCTGAAGGTCAAGGAGCTGCCGCGCAAGGCGGGTCGCGAGGTTAATCTTTTCAACGGCAAAGACCTCACGGGCTGGGAAGCCTACGGCACGGAGAAGTGGTATGTCGACAAGGATGGCCACCTGGTCTGCGAGAGCGGCCCGGACAAGCAGTACGGCTACCTCGCTACGCGTGAATACTACGACGATTTCGACCTGACGGTAGAGTTCAAGCAGCTCGCCAACGGCAACTCGGGCGTCTTCTTCCGCTCGTTCATCGAGCCTCCTGTAAAGGTCCACGGGTGGCAGTGCGAAGTGGCTCCGAAGAACCACGACACGGCGGGCATCTACGAATCCTACGGCCGTGGATGGCTGGCTCAGATTCCCGATGAGAAGGAGTCGATCCTCAAGGAGGGCGAATGGAACACGCTGCGCCTGAAGGTCCAGGGGGACCACGTGCAGACGTGGCTCAACGGCGAACCGATGGTGGACCTCACCGACGCGAAGATCGGCGCCGCACAGGGCCGCATCGCGCTTCAGATCCACGACGGAGGCGGGATCAAGGTCCTGTGGCGCAACCTGCGTCTGACGACCCTTTAATCACACGGCGGTTCCCGGGACAGGGGAGCCGCTGTTTTACCACTTAGACCAACAGTATTTAATCCATACAACCTGAACACTATGAGTAACCGCAGAGATTTTCTGAAAAAAGTCGGCGGCCTTGCGCTGCTGACGGTGGTGCCGCGGAGCGTACTCGGAGGGCCGAAATTCGTGGCCCCGAGCGACCAGCTGACCAAGGGCATCATCGGCGTGGGCGGCATCGGCAAGAGCAGCTACCACTTCACCTCCAACGATGCATGCCGCCTTGTCGCCGTCTGCGACGTGGACCGCAAACACCTCGAAAGCGCCATAGCCCTGGGTCAGAAGAAATTCGACAAGACCCTCGAAGGCTACCACGACTACCGGGACCTGATCACCGACGCCAATGTCGACATCGTACATATCGCCACTCCTCCGCACTGGCACGCCATCATGGCCGTCGAAGCGGCTAAGGCGGGCAAGGACATCTGGTGCGAGAAACCCATGACCCGAACCATCGGGGAGGGTAAACGCGTCGTGGAGGCCGTGAAGCAGAACGGGCGGATCTTCCGCCTGAACACGTGGTTCCGCTTCAAGGATACCTTCTACGGACTGGGTACGACCGTCGAGCCGCTGAAGAAGCTCGTCGACAGCGGCCTTCTGGGATGGCCCCTGAAGGTGACCATCTCGGGCGCCACGGGCTTCACGTGGAAATTCTTCTGGGTGGGGCAGGAAAACCTCCAGCCGCAGTCGGTTCCCGAAGAACTGGACTACGACATGTGGCTCGGCCCGGCACCCTACAAGCCCTATAATAAACACCGCGTGCACCAGACCTTCCGCGGCTACTGGGACTACGACGGCGGCGGACTTACGGACATGGGCCAGCACTACATGGACCCGGTGCAGTACCTGCTGGGCAAGGACGATACCTCGCCCGTGAAGATCGAGGTCGACGCCCCGCAGCAGCACCCCGACGCCGTGGGCATCTGGCGTAAGATCGTCTACACCTACGACGACGGATGCCAGATCGTGCTCGAAGGCGAAGGCTACGAGAGCAAGGGCAAGGTCCCCTACATCGAAGGACCGCTGGGCAAGGTCTACCAGGGCTTCGAGTGTACGATCCCCGATGTCATGGAGAAGATCTCCGAGATGCCCGACCCGGAGCCCCAGAACACCGACTTCCTGGCGTGCGTGCGCAACCGCGAACGTTTCGCCCTGGACGAGATGAAGGGGCACCGCAGCTCCACGCTGGTCAACCTGGGGGCCTGCGCCCTGCGGCTGAACCGCACGCTGCACTTCGACCCCGACAAGCAGCTCTTCGTCGGCGACGAGGCCGCCAACCGCCTCGTCGACCAGCCGACGCGCATGCCGTGGAAAATCTGATAACGCCCAAACCTGAAAAGTCATGAAGAAGATCTTTATCACCATACTCCTCGCCGCCCTCGTGCCGTTTGTCGCCGGGGCGCAGGATGCACGCCAGCGCACCGCCGAAACGATCGTGGCGGACGGACTGGCCCAACTCCCGTCCCAGACGCCCAAGGCGTTCGACGCTCTGATGCAGGAACTCGCAGCGACGGGCGCCGACGGAATCCGGATGATGGCGGGGATGCTCGTCCCGGCCTCCGAAGGGAAGAACGCCACGCTCGAATACGCCCTCAGCGGCGTTGTGAACTACGTCTCGGCCGAAGGCCGCGAACAGCTCGCCGACGGGGTCCGCGCCGGCCTTGCGGATGCCGTGGCCGCGTGCACGGACAAACCCAACCAGGCCTTCCTGCTCTCGCTGCTCCAGTTGTGCGCAACGCCCCGGGAGATCCCCGTATTCCTGAAATACACCGGGGACAAGTACCTGGCGGACTACGCCGTGCGGGGACTTATCTCCACGCCGGGGAGCGACGAGGCGATCCTCGCCCTGATTGCAGAGAGCCCCGCCCCGAACGCCCTGCTGGCTTACGCCGCGGCTGAAAAGGGCCTCGCGGCAGCGGAACCCGCGCTGCTGAAATGGGCCGCCGACCCCACGGCCGATGTCCCGACGAAGGAGTCGGTCTGCAACGCACTGGCCAAATGCGGCACCGGCGCTTCGCTCGCCACGCTCGCCGCAGCGGCCAAAGCCGACGGCTACGCCTTCACGAAGACGGACGCCACAGGGGCTTACGTGACCCTCGTCGCACGACTCGCCGCTGCAGGCGATTCGAAAGCCCTCTCGGCTGCCAAAGCCCTGCAGAAACCCGCCCTGCCGGAGCATGTCCGCGCTGCGGGACTGGGAATCGTCCTCAGCACGGATAAAAAGAAGCGGACGCAGGAGGTGCTCGCCGCCCTGAAGGACGCCGACCGGGCCTACCGCTGTGCGGCGCTCGACTGCGCCAACGCCTTTGCCGACGACGCGCTCTATGCCGCCATCGCCAAAAAGCTGCCGTCGCTGTCCGACGTTGCGAAGACCGATGTCATCAGCTGGCTGGGAACGCGCCACGCCGCATCGCAGGTTGCCGTCGTGGTAGAGGCCATAACCTCCCCGGACAATGAACTGGCTTTGGCGGCGATCCGCGCTGCGGGTAAGATCGGCGGTCAGGAGGCATTGAACGCCCTGGTGGCCCAGCTCGGAGGGGCGCACGCCAAAGCGGCTTCCGCAGCTCTCGCGGGATTCAACGGAAAACCCAACGCGGCATTCGTCGCGGCCCTCGACGGCGACCCCGCGACGCAGGCCAACGCCCTGAAGCTCGTTGCCAAGCGGCGCATCACCACGGCAGCCGACAAGGTATTCGGCCTGCTCGGCTCCGGTGACAAAGCGGTCCGCACGGCGGCCTATGCCGCACTGGCCGGAGTCACGACCCCGAAGGATTTCAACCGGCTGTGCGACCTGCTGAACAAGGCGCAGGAGGGTGACGTGAAGGCCCTGCAGGCAGGACTGAGGAACGCCCTGGCGCAGGAAGCTCCCGACATGCAGTACAAGATGGTCGCAGGACAGATGGCCGCAGCCCCCGGGAAGGCACGCTACTACCCGCTGCTGGCGCAGGCCGCCACCAACGACGCCGTGGAGGCGCTGCTGAAGGCCGACGACCAGGAGGCCGCATTCGCAGCCCTGCTCACGGTGAAGAACCCCTCGATGATCGACGTGCTCTACACCCTCGCCGGGAAGAACCCCGCCTGGACCGATGCCGCCATCTCGCGCTACACCGATTTTGCAATGGCATCGGCCAATACCCCGATGCGCAAGTACCAGCTCTACCGGAACGGACTGGAGGCGAACCCTTCGGCCGCAACGCAGAACAAACTGCTCAAGGCCCTCTCCAAGACCCCGGTATTCCCGGCATTGGTCCTCGCCGCGAAGTACATGGACGCTCCTGCGACGGCTGAAGCGGCGGCGCTGGTGGTGAAGACCGTGGCGGCGAAGAATCCCGAAATGGGAGGCCAGACGGTAGCCGCAGCCCTGAAGAAGGCCCTTGAGGTCTACACCGCGCTGGCCAGGTCGGATGCCGATGCAGGCTATGCCGTCGACGAGATAAAAGGCCTCCTGGCAAAACTCCCCGAAACGGGATTCGAGCCCCTGTCGCTTGCCCCGGCCGACTGGAAGGCCGTCGTCGGAGACCCCGAAACCCGCAAGGCCATGAAGCCCAAGGCGCTGGCAAAGGCGCAGCAGGAGGCTGACGCCGCAATGACAAAGAACTGGACCGAAAACAACGGCATACTCACAGGTGCCGCAAACGCCGGTACAATAGCTTCACACAAAGAATATGAAAACTTCGAACTGATCCT
>JAEZTA010000080.1 GCA_023443765.1 Bacteroidota bacterium
GGGCGGCCTGCGTCCGAAGCGGGGATTGTTGCCTGTTGCCGGTCTTGGTCTGTTATTCCCGGGGGTAAACGGCCTCGGCGGGAATGGTTTCGGTGCTGCGATAATCGTTAAGTATTAAAATGGTTAAATAAAATTTTGTTCTTTGTCTGGTCGCCCTCTCTGCGGGTGACCTTCGCGGCCGGGCCGCGTTTCTTATTCTGACCTTTCCCGGAATTCCCTCTCCAGAGGGAATTTTGCGGGTTTGGTCGTCTGTTTTTCCGCCTTTCCCGAGGGAAGGCAGGTCTTCGGTTTTACTTCTTCTCCAGTTTATTGGCCTCGATCTCCTCTTTGACCAGTCCGGTGATGAAGTTGCGGAATGCTTCCAGCGACATTTGTCCCTTGTCGCCTTCGCCCTGTGCGCGAACGGAAACCAACTCTTCGGCTTCCTCCTTCTCGCCGACGATCAGGAGGTAGGGGATGCGCTTGAGTTCGTTGTCGCGAATCTTGCGGCCGATCTTCTCGTTACGGTCGTCGACCTCAGTGCGGACATCGCTGCGGTTGAGGTATTCCGACACCTTCAGGGCATAGTCGTTGAACTTCTCCGAGATGGGAAGCACCACGACCTGCTGGGGCGAGAGCCACAACGGGAATTTACCGCCCGTATGCTCCAACAATACTGCCACGAAGCGTTCCATCGAGCCGAACGGCGCGCGGTGGATCATGATCGGGCGGTGAAGCCGGTCGTCGGCGCCCTTGTACGTCAGGTCGAAACGCTCCGGCAGGTTGTAGTCCACCTGGATGGTTCCCAACTGCCACTTGCGGCCGATGGCGTCCTTGACCATGAAGTCGAGCTTCGGGCCGTAGAAGGCGGCTTCGCCTGTTTCCACAACCGTCGTGAGGCCCTTCTCCTCGGCAGCCTGCATGATGGCCGACTCGGCTTTCTCCCAGTTCTCGTCCGAACCGATGTACTTCTCCTTGTTATTGGGGTCGCGCAGCGAAATCTGAGCGGTGTAGTTGTCGAACTTCAGCGTCTTGAAGATATAGAGCACGATGTCGATCACGCGTTCGAACTCTTCCAGAAGCTGGTCGGGGCGTACGAACAGGTGGGCGTCGTCCTGCGTAAATCCGCGGACACGCGTCAGTCCGTGCAGCTCGCCCGACTGTTCGTAGCGGTACACGGTTCCGAATTCGGCCAGGCGTACGGGCAGTTCCTTGTACGAACGGGGCTTCGAACGGTAAATCTCGCAGTGGTGCGGGCAGTTCATCGGTTTGAGGAGGTACTCCTCGCCCTCGATCGGGGTGTGGATCGGCTGGAACGAGTCCTTGCCGTATTTGGCGTAGTGGCCCGAGGTGACGTAAAGTTCCTTGTTGCCGATGTGCGGGGTGATCACCTGCTGGTAGCCGTACTCCTTCTGCACGTTGCGCAGGAACTGTTCCAGACGGTCGCGCAGGGCGGCGCCCTTCGGCAGCCACAACGGCAGGCCCTGGCCCACGCGCTGCGAGAAGCAGAACAGTTCGAGGTCCTTGCCCAGCTTGCGGTGGTCGCGCTTCTTGGCCTCCTCCATCATCACGAGGTACTCGTCGAGCATCGACTTCTTGGGGAACGAGATGCCGTAGATACGCGTCAGCATCTTGTTCTTCTCGTTGCCGCGCCAGTAAGCTCCGGCTACGGACGTAAGTTTCAGGGCCTTGATATATCCCGTGTTGGGGATGTGCGGTCCGCGGCAAAGGTCCGTGAAGGCGCCGTTGCTATAAAAGGAGATGGTTCCGTCCTGGAGGTCCGTGATCAGTTCTACCTTGTACTGGTCGCCCTTCTCGGTGAAGGTCTTCAGTGCTTCGGCCTTGGGAACCTCGCGGCGGAGAAGCGTTTCCTTGTTGCGGGAAAGTTCCACCATCTTGTTTTCGATCGTTGCGAGGTCAGCCTCGGTGATGGGCGTCGGAGAGTCGACATCGTAGTAGAAGCCGCTTTCGATGGCCGGGCCGATGCCGAATTTGATGCCCGGGTAGAGCGCTTCGAGGGCCTCGGCCAGCAGGTGCGACGAGGTGTGCCAGAAGGCGTGTTTGCCCTCGTCATCTTCCCATTTGTAGAATTTGACCGAAGCGTCCTCTTCGATCGGGCGCGTCATGTCGACCGTCGCGCCGTTTACCGCGGCCGCGAGCGAGTCAGCAGCTAAACGAGGGCTGATGCTCTCTGCGATCTGATACGCAGTAGTCCCTTTGGCATACTCCCTTACGGAGCCGTCGGGAAAAGTGATTTTAATCATTTGTTGTTTATAAATTAAGTTTTCGGGGCCTTCGGCGCTTCCACAATTACGAGACGGAATACGCTTCCGGGTTGCCCGGTGTTTCGTTTAATCGGTTTCCTGGCGGCGTTTGCGACGGGCAGTTGCAAACTGGCTTGCGCAACCCGCCCAAATCACCAGCGAGCCCGACAGCAGGGGGATCATTCCGCTGTCGAATCCGGACCGGTATATCCTGCACACGGCTGGCGCGAGACTCGCGACGGCTGCCACGAGCAGGATGTATCCCAGAATCCGGTGTGTCCTTGCCTGCATGGTATATCGTTTTACGAATCCTTCTTTTCGGTCTTTTTCGGTCTGCGCGGCCAGCATACCAGGATCAGGATTCCGGCCAGGTAGACGATCGTCGTAGCGATGCCGCCTTCGAGTCCGAATTTTCCGCCGCTCAGCATGTCGGGAGCATCCGTTGTACCGAAATGCATCAGCTGGTCCTGAATTGCGCGTCCGCTCACCTCAATGCCCAGCACGCTTCCCTGAGTGAAGTTCCACGCTGCGTGCAGCGCCCCGATGCCCCATACGTTGTCCGTGCGCAGGAAGAAGAACGAGGCAAAGACGCCGTAGAGAACCAGGTTGGCGAATGAAAAGAACGTCACGCCGCTGTTCGCAAGGTGCAGGGCGGCGAAAACCAGCGAGTTGAGCGCTACGGCGACCCACAGCGGCGCCCTGTTGGCGGCCGAGACCATCATAAAACTGCGGCAGATCACCTCTTCGGACATTCCCTGAAAGAGGAATCCGACGAAGAACAGGGCCAGCATCCCCCACTGGATTTGTTCGGCGAAGCCTTCGAACCGCAGTCCGCCCAGCGCCCAGGCGATACCCAGCGCTGCGATGCACATCGCGAAGCCCCAGCCCAGTCCCTGTAAATAACGCTTTGCGATCCCGCCGCGCATGAAACCCATCGACCCATAGGAGCGGCGTTCGATCCGCTTCATGTAGAAGATGAATACCGCCGTTACGGGGATCGTCGCGAAGAGCGAAACCCACAACTTCGGTCCGTTGAGCGCCATGTCGATTCCTTCCGGCCCGTGTTGCAGCATATCCGGCACGACGAAGGGTACTGCGACGATCAGCGAAGCCAGCTGCGCGATCAGGAACACCAGCAGGAAGATGGGAATAAGCACCCATGGCGACGGTTTGAAACCTGCCTGCCGGGCTTCGGCGAGTACCACCGACTGCTCTTTCCACTTCGATAGGAATCCGGTCATCTCCTCTATTGGTCTTTTAGTCTTTGTCGTTATCGGGCAGGTCCTTCATCGAAACGTCGCGGCCTCCGCGTTCGCGCTCGGCGCGTTGCAGCGGGTTGCGCGTCCATTCGGCCCAGGCGATGCGGTGCTCCACGATGTCGATGGCCATGTAGATCGCATTGCGCATCGACTGCTCGTCGGCCCGGTCCTTCCCGGCGATGTCGAACGCCGTGCCGTGGTCGGGCGAGGTCCGCACGGCCGAAAGTCCTGCCGTGAAGTTCACCCCGTCGGGCGACAGCGTCTTGAACGGCGCCAGTCCCTGGTCGTGGTACATGGCCAGGATGCCGTCGTATTTGGCATACCCGCCCCCGGCGAAAAGTCCGTCGGCAGCAAAAGGCCCGAAGGCCAGCACGCCCTGTTCGAACGCCTCGACGATGGCCGGTTTGATGATCTCCTGCTCTTCGCGGCCCAGCAGCCCGCCGTCGCCGGCGTGGGGATTGAGGGCCATGACGGCGATGCGCGGTTCGACGATGCCGAAGTCCTCGATGAGCGCGCGGCGCAGCGTGTGGAGGTCTTTGACGATCTTTTCCCGTTTGATATTCCCGGCGATCTCCGACACGGGGATGTGCTTGGTGACCAGTCCGACGCGCAGCACTTCGCTGCACATGATCATCATCGACTCGCCCTGCAGTTCGGCGCTCAGGTATTCGGTGTGTCCCGTGTAGTGGAAATCGTCCGCCTGCACGGTCTCTTTGTCGAAGGGGGCGGTTACGAGTGCGTCGAGCTGCCCGGCCTTCAGGTCGCGCATGGCGGCGCACAGCGCCTCTACGGCAGCACGGCCCGCTTCGGGGGTCGGTTTGCCCGGCACGATGTCGGCCACTTCCCCGCATGCCACGAGGTTGACCTTTCCGCGGCGGGCCTCGGCGGCCGATGTCACGGGGGTGAAGGAGAACTGCTCGATCTCCGCAATGGTATCTCGGTAATAGGCTGCGGCTTTGGGCGAACCGTAGACGACGGGCGTAAAAAGCTCCGTCATGCGCGGGTCGGCGAGCGCCTTGAGGATGACCTCCCAGCCGATGCCGTTCGTGTCGCCCTGCGTGATGCCTATTTTGAATTTGTTTTCCGGCATAATCAATTTTATTTCAACTTACAAAGTTATAAAATATTCAGAATACACAATGCCTTCCATTCGATTAAAATGAATTTTTGTATGGCTTGGGGATATGAGTGCAATTTTTTATTATCTTTGTTATGGCAGTCTGTGAGGATTGTCAACATTTTACGGATAAAAAGCGCATCGGCTTTTCTCTTACCGTCGGAAATTGGACACTTTCGGGTAACGTAAGGAATAAAGGTTGATGCTCTCGCTGTTTTTCAGCGTGGGCATTTGCCGCATTCTACGTTACAGGTCGTCCAATACCTCGGCGGTGGAGCAGCAAGTCTGCCCGCGCTTTTTTCCGGACCAACAAGTTTGGAACGATGAGAAGAAGTGAGCGTAGAATGCTGAAGTGCAATGCTGAGTTTGTAGATGTCCTGTTTCGCCTGATGTTCGAGACGTTTTGGGTGGCCCCGTATGACCAACGGCGGGATTATCCGGCGCTGGTTAATTTCGAACGTTATGCCCGCCGGACGTCGGTGCTGCTGGGTAAAATCGACCTTGCTGCGGCCTCTGAGGCGCAGTTGTACGAATTGAGGCGAACGGTTTCCGCACTCGGTCAGGCTGTCCGGCAAATCACCGAATCGCATCTGTTTTCACCCGTGGAATGTGCCGAAGCGCTGGAATTGGTCGGGCGGATACAGAATGCACTGCCTGTGGAATGTGCTGCCGGAGTTGCGCCGGCCGTTCCGCACGATCCGCAATAACCGAATCCTGCGGGTTCGGATCGGACCGGGGAAAACCTCCGGCTGATTTGCCGTTGCAGGGGAATGCTATAAACAGTAAAACGGACTTTGCTACCGGGTAGGGAACGAGTTTCCGTCCGGGAGAAGGTCTGTTTTTATATCTTGTTTTTTGTATTTCGCGGAATTACGTCGCATCCTTCGCTCTCTGCTCAGGATAACCGTGCTCCGTGATTCCTCGGGCGGCTCGGCAAAAGCCGGGAAAACATAAATGCTAAAACGAACCCAGTGCCGGGCTGAAAACAAGTTTCCCGCCGGCACTGGGTCCGTTTTTACAGCCTTCGGCTTATTTCCCGGCTTTTGCACTCGCCTGTCGGCGGAATTCAGCACAGACGACGCCCGTAGCCATGGCGACGTTGAGCGATTCCGAACCCCGGCGGTCGACCGGGTAGGGCGGGATGAACAGCTTTTGGGTGATGGTGCGCGCCACGGCGTCCGTGATTCCGCGGCCCTCGTTGCCCATCACGACGATCCCTGCCGGGGTAAGTTCCGTGCCGTAGATATTTTTCCCTTCGAGGAACGTTCCGTAGACCGGAAGCCCCTGTGCGGCAGCTTCCGCAAGCAGTTTTGCCAGGTCGGTGTAATGCACCCGTACGCGCACGACGGCGCCCATCGTGGCCTGCACGACCTTGGGGTTGAAACAGTCGGCCGAGGCCTCGGAGCAGACGATGTCCGTAATTCCGAACCAGTCGGCCAACCGGATGATCGTGCCCAGGTTGCCGGGGTTCTGCACATCGTCGAGCGCCAGCGTCAGCCGCCCTTTGAGTTGCGCCGGATGCAGGTCGTAGTGCGGTATTTCCACCAGCGCCAGCGAGTTGTTGGCGGTCTTCAGCAACGAAAGGCGCTCCATGTCGCGCGGGGCGACGACCTCCACTTCCGGGCCTTCGAAAATCCCTTCCAATGCAAATATCTTGCGTACGCGCAGGTGCGAGGTGCGCAGTTCGCCGATGAGTTTCTCTCCTTCGGCGACGAACAGTCCGTGCTCCGTGCGGCCGCGTTTGTAGGCCAGCGCGCGGACGAGTTGTATTTCGGCTTTTGTCATCGTTGTTTTTCGATGGTGTAGGTGGTTCCTTCGGTTGCGGGGTAGCTCTCCGGGAAGAGCGCCCGTGCCTCCTCGACCAGCGGCGCATCGTCCTTGTAACGCGACGAGTAGTGTCCGATCACAAGGCGTTTGGCGCCCGCTTTCAGGGCCGCTTTCGCGGCGTCCGTGGTGGTCGAATGTCCGCGGTCTTTGGCGCTCCGCTGTTCGGCGGCGGCGTAAGTGGCTTCGTGGTACATCAGGTCGACCCCCTTGCACAATCCCGCGGCTTTGGCCGAGAAATTCGTGTCCGAGAGATAGGCATACGAGCGCGGCGCATAGGGCCGGTAGGTCAGTTCGGCGTTGGGAATCATCTCGCCTGAGGCCAGCCGGAGGTCTTCGCCGCGTTTGGCCGCGGTGATCTGTGCGATCGAAAGCCCGTATTTCGTAATTTTGAATTTTTCGACGTTCAGCGGCGGTTCCTTCTCGCGGAACAGGAATCCGGCGCACGGCACACGGTGGCGCAGCGGGATGCTCCACACTTCGAGCGTGCGGTTTTCCAGCAGCAGCGTGTGTTTGGTGGTGTCGACCTCGGTCCACGACACGGTGTAGGGCAACTCCGTGTCGAAATATTTGAGGTGGCAGGCCAGTATCTCGCCGAAGGGCGCCGGGGCGAAGACCTTCAGCGGGGTCTTGCGTCCGTAGAGCGCCAGCGTCGAGATAAGCGGGAACAACCCGAAAACGTGGTCGCCGTGGAGGTGCGAAATGAACACGGCGCGGATTTTCAGCGGGTTGACGCCGTAGCGGACCAACTGTTGCTGCACGCCCTCGCCCGCATCCACGAGGTAATATTGTTCGTGGATGTTCACCACCTGCGCCGACGGGTGCCGGCTCAGCGTGGGTTTTGCCGAGGACGAGCCTAATATGGTGACGCTGAAACTCAAACTGTTATTTTTTGTATTTTATGAACGTCGCCAGAAGCTGGTTGGTGGTCAAAGCTCTCTGCGATGTGGTAGCAGTCCGGGTCTTGCTGCCGTCGTCGTTTTTTTCGATTTTTTCGGTTGTCGTGTAGGTCGGAAGAGAGGTTTCACTGACGATCCCTTCGAAGACGATGGCGTCGGCGCCTTTTTCCCGGCCTGTTTGTTCGATGAGGGCCTGTGCCTCTTCGAGCGTCTTGCCATATGGCGTCGCCTTGATACTACCCATCGTTTCGTAATCGCAGGGAACGTCTTTCCAGTCGAAATAGAGTTCCGGCGCGGTTCCGGTTACCGGATAGGCTTTGCCGATATAGGTGGTGTAGATTTTGGCGCACGATGTAAGCATGAGTGCTGCCGCCAGCAGTAAAAGAGATCTCTTCATGGGGTGTTTTTTATTGTTGCTGTAGCAAAAAACGTTCGCAGTCCAATGCCGCGACGCAGCCCGAGCCGGCAGCCGTGATGGCCTGGCGGTAGTGGGGGTCCTTCACGTCGCCCGCGGCAAAGACGCCTTCGACGCTCGTGTGCGAACTCGTCCCCTCGACCTTGATGTAACCCTCGGCGTCGAGTTTGAGCTGGTCGACAAAGAGTTCCGTTTTGGGGTGGTGTCCGATCGCCAGGAAGAATCCCGCGATGTCGATCGTCTTCTCCGTGCCGTCGTTCTTGCGCAGCAGTGCGCCCGTCACGCCCGATTCGTCGCCCAGCACCTCGGCGGTGTTGTGCTCGAAGAGGATTTCGATGTTCGGCGTGTTGAACACCCGCTGCTGCATCGCTTTCGAGGCGCGCAGGTGGGGTTTGCGCACGATCATGTAGACCTTGCGGCAGAGCGAAGCGAGGTAGGTGGCCTCCTCGCAGGCCGTGTCGCCGCCGCCCACTACGGCCACGTCCTTCTTACGGTAGAAAAATCCGTCGCACGTGGCGCAGGCGCTCACGCCCTGTCCGCGGAATTTGGTCTCCGAGGGGAGGCCGAGGTATTTGGCCGTGGCTCCCGTGGCGATGATCAGCGTCTCGGCCTTGATCTCCTTCTGCCCGTCGATCACGACGTGGAAGGGGCGCGACGAGAGGTCTACGCGCGTGACGTTGCCCGTGCGGATATCGGCGCCGAAACGCTCGGCCTGCCTGCGCATCAGCCCCATCAGGTCGGTGCCGCCCACGCCGTCGGGGTGTCCCGGGAAGTTCTCCACATCGGTGGTCGTCGTCAGCTGTCCGCCCGGCTCGATGCCTTCGTAAAGCACCGGCTTGAGGTTGGCGCGCGAGGTATAGATTGCGGCAGTGTACCCTGCGGGGCCGCTGCCGATGATCAGGACTTTTACATGTTCTTCCATAGTGACTTCCATAATGTTATATTTTTGTTTATTCGTTTCAGTTGCTGTCGCCTGCCGTTGTTGCGACCGCAGGTCGCGTTTGCAGGCCCCTCCCCGCCTTGGCGGGGACTTATCGCATGCGCCCGGGGTTTTGCCCGGAATTATTGTAGCTTATTCATTATTCGTTCCAAATTCCGTCAGGCGGCGTCCCAGGTAATCGAATTCCGCCCAACGGCCGCCTTTGCGTACGCGTACGACGCTTTCGGCGGGCAGGTAGTCGACGATCTCGTATTCGGGCGGAATGACGTAGCCGCCCTTGCGATCGATCAGACCCATGCCCGACGGGGTTTCGACCTCGGCACGCCCCTCGCGGAAATCGCCCGCCCAGAGGTATTGCGCCGGGATGACGGGGTTGTTGTTCGTGTCGACGAACCCGAATCCGGCTTCGTCCTCGACGCAGACCAGCCCTTCGAAGACGTGGCTCGTCCAGCGGTGGCCTGTCAGGCGGTGTTGCGGGGTGTATGTGGATTCTACGTCGCTGACCTGCATCGGGTCGGCGTTCTGCCGGACCTGCTCGCGCAGGGTTTCGAAAGCCGCGTCGTCCCCCGAAGGGCCGAAATGGGCGTCGTGGTAACGCAGCGGGACGAACCGTCCGCCCGCCCAGCGCAGATTGTCGGCCCGGAGGTTGTTGTGCGAAAAGTTCAGCTCCCGCAGGGCCTGCTGCAAGGTGTTGAGCGCCCCGAGCAGCCGCTCGGCGGGTTCCGTGTGCAGCGCTTCGGCGAACGATTTGCCCGCGGGCAGGAGTTGGAGCACCAGGTCGAAATGCCGTTCGCAGCCCGCCGGGTCGGTCCACCGCAGTTCGTCCCGCAGGATGCGGTATTCCGCGAGCCATTCGGTGTTGAGGCGTCCGAGTTGCGACGCCGTGCGTTCGACGGAGGTCAGCGCGATGGGCGAAAGCGGCATCGAGAGCAGCCATTGGCGGCCGCCCCAGGTGATTTCAGTCTCGGCGAAACGCGTCGTGCGCATCAGCCGCGGCAGTCCGTCCGTGCCGGTCGCCGCACGGGCGTCGGAGAGCGTTTCGAACGAGAGGTCGGGCGTCAGCAGCGCCCGGGTGAAAATTTGCAGCGTCGGTGTCATGGCTATTCGGTTTTTACGCTGATGGACCCGATGTTGAGCATGGTGATCAGTTCTTCGGCCGAGGCGTTGAAACTCATGCCGCGGAACGGCGGCAGGGCGCCGGGGCCTTTGGCTTCGCGGATCGCCTCGTTGAAAACTTCGGGCATGGGGCTCGAACAGTCGTAGAGCACCTCTGCATAGCGGTTGGGGTAGCCGGCCTCTTCGGCCGAGGGGAAGAAGACCATCTGCGGGGTGTCGCCCGCGGCGATGTGGATGTTTACCAGCAGCACGTTGCCGTCGGCCGTGCGGAGCGATTTGATCTGCCCGGCCACGGCGCGCAGTTCCGCGTCGTCGCAGTCGGTGGCCTCGCCGTCGGTGATGTTGAAGACCATCGGCGGGAAACTCTCGGCATGGGCCGGGTCGGCGCACCACTCCGCGGCGATGTCGCGTACGCGGCGCAGCGCCTCGCACATCGGGGTCTGTCCCGCGGCTTCCGGCTCCACCCATGCCGGGGAGGGGATCTCGCGCAGGGCGGTGCTCCCGTCGGGCAGCCGGTATTCGACGACCTCTTTCTTTATGGGAGGCTCTCCCGCCGCCAGTTCCGCTACGGAGATCAGCTCCTTGCCGCCCGGCAGCAGGGAGTAAACCTCGTCGTCGCCCGAGTAGCCGACGACGGCGATGTCGTAGTAGTCCCGGACGCCGTCGCTGCGGCGGGCCCGTTCGATCAGTTCGAACAGCATGCCGTTGGTGACCGAGGCCACAGCCTCGGCTTTGGTCATCTGCCGGCCCCGGAACCGGATTTGTTCGGCCATCGAACCCGAGCCGTCGATGACAAGGATGAAGGCCGTGCGGTGTGTGCGTGTGATGCTCTGTGTATACATGTTGCGTCGTTTGTTCTTCTATTTCAGGCCGCGGACCGAATAGTAGTCTTCGCGGCGCTCCTCTTCGCTCGTGCAGTCGAGGCCGTAGCTCACGGCCATGTCGAGCGAGCAGTCGCGGTCGCGGTCGGCATCGGTCGTGCGGCGCATCGAGGTGTGGGCGTTGCGGCCCGCCGAGACGGCCTGTTCGATCTCGTCGACGGTCGGCGTGTGGCCCAGTATCGAGGCGTAAACCTGCTTGGCCCAACTGTGGGCATAGTCGTCGTAATGAACGGCGAAGACCCGGAAACGGTTGTCTACGGCGTCGGTCGTCGTCAGTTCCCCGCGGTCCACGGCTTCTAGGATCGCCTCGACCTCACTGCGCGCGATATACTGTCCGGCCAGGTCGAGCCATTGCCCGTCGCCGTCGTAGCGCGGATTCGAAGTCCCTTTGGCCAGCATCGCGCCCAACGCCGCCACGATGGCCTTGTTGTAGAGCTTGAGCCCCCGTTGCAGGGCTGCCGAGCGAATCAGGGTCTTGTTGTAGGTGAACACCGGGGCGTCGGGGTCCTGCTCCTGGAGCGAGTGGAGGATGTCCACGGCCTGAAGCATGGCGCCCGTGATGTAGGGGTTGTACTCTTCGAAACTGATCACGTCGCGCCTTACCGAGCGGCGGTCGCGGGCGGGCCACTTCTCGATGTCGCGCACGGCGCCGAAACTGGTGAGGTTGGCGCCCGGCATCAGGTGCGTGCGGCCCTCCTTCTCGATCAGGTACGAGTAGGGGAAAGCCGATGTGTCGTGGTGGTAGGAGTGGTGTCCCATGACCATCGTGAAGGCCCCTTCGAGCGCCGGCGACATGATGTAGGCGCTGCTGGCGAACTTGCAGCCGCGCAGGTGTACCGACTGGTGCACGGCGCCGCTCTTGAAGAGGTGGTTGCTCTGGTTCGAACCGCTGCCGGCGTTGAAGAACGAGAACATTCCGGCGATCAGCAGCGACGATTTGTGGTGCGAAACGGTGTAGGGCCCGGCGAAAATCGCCGCGGCCTCGCCGTTCTCGCAGTGCGAGTTGGCGAAGAAGAGCGACTCGGCGGCCGTGAAGCCCTTGTCCAGACGGCAGCTCTCGCCGATGAAACAACGCTCGACGATCGAGCCGTTGCTGATGACCGAACTTTCGGCGGCGATGAAGTCGTAAGCCTTGACATCCACGCCGATGTGCGCGCCGTCGCAGAGGGTGGCGTTTTCGAGAATCGAGGCGCCGTCGATCCCGACATCGTCGCCGATGCGAACCTCGCGGATGAAGCGCGCCCCGACGATGCGGCAGCGTGCGCCTACTTCGCCCATCTCCGACGAACGTTCTTCGGCATATGCGTCGACCATCCTTTCGAGTGCGGCGATGGTTTGCGGGCGGTGGCGGTATACGGCCATGATGTAGGCCGTCTGCGCCGACAGCCGGTCGAAAATCTTCACCGTGCGGCCGCCGCATTCGTTCATCGTAGCCACGCCGACGCCGTTGCCGAAGGAGGAGCGGCGGCGGCATTCGAGGGCCGTGACGCCTTCGACGAGCGAATCGGGTCCGATGTGGTAATTCGCGACGCGCGAGCGGATGATACGGGCCCCCGCGTCGATTGCGATATTCCCCTCCAGGTGGCTCTGAAGCAACTGGAAGGGTTGGAAGTCCTCCGAAACCAGCACCTTCGACCAATCTTCGGCCGAATTGCCGAGTGCTTCGAGGGAGGCGGTTTCCGTGGCGGTTAATTTTCTGAGTGGAGTCATTTACTGTGGAGTTATTCAGATGCAAATATAACAAATTGCATTTAAATATCGCGAACCCGGTCCGATAACTCGACTTTCTTCCGGCTGCGGTCGTGCGGCCGAATATCCTCCGCGCGCGCTCCCGGTGCGTCTGTGAAGTTGTTTCCTGGTGGCGGAACGGGAACTTTTTTGCGGGAAAGTGATTTTCAACCCGTGTTTTTTGCATCTGCCATTGCAGGAAATCCCGGAAATTTCTACCTTTGTCTCCGAACGAAATCCGGCGACCTGCACTTCCGTCACTCCGTCACCCTTCGCAGGGCCTCCGTATCCGTTCTCCGAATGCCGTCGACTCGTTGGCCTGCGAGTCGCGTAATTTTTACATTAAATTATCCCCAATAAAACATGCTAAACAGAATGAGAACTGAAAGAATCCTCAAATTATGCCTTGTTTCCGCCTCCTTGCTATGCGTTGTTTCTCAGGGCCGTGCCTCTGCGGATTTGGTTATC
>JAEZTA010000110.1 GCA_023443765.1 Bacteroidota bacterium
CCATGAAGAGGTGTAGAGTTCCGAATTGGAGGTTCCCGTACGGCGGACGCAGTTGTTGTAGAGGCTGTTGTCGTTGAAAGCCGGATCGGCCGGGAATGGCTCGACACGGATAACGTCCTTGTAACCAATCTTTGCGAATGCGTCGTTCCATAGCAGGATGCCCCGCTCGACGGCGGCATAGGCAACCGCGTCGAAGGTCGTATCGACGTAGAAAACCACGGGGCGCACATTTCCGGCGCTGTCGAGGATCGAACGACGGCAGGCATAATAGTCGGTCTTGGCCTCCTGCTCCTTGTCGGAGAAGCGTTTGAACGCCTTGGCCGCAAGGCCGAGCCGCTGGTCGCAAAGGCGCATACGGCGTTCGGGAGCGCCCAGCAGGCGGAGCGTACGGCGGGCGACGATCGACTGGGGTTTATCGGTCCACAGGTCGAGTAACCCGAGAAAACTGACCGTCGTACCGTAGGAAAGCTCTCCCACCACCGATACACACTCCTTCCCGCTCATCACGTCGGTCAACATGGAACGATCCTTCTTGTACTCGGCCTTGGCTGTCATCCAGCCGCCATAGGTATTGCCGCCGTCAGCGTCGATCGGACGCAGACGTTTGGCGTCCCCGACGAACAGCGCTGTAAGGTCGACGACAGCCGCCCGCTTGTCGGGTGTACGGGCCTTCACGGCATACGAAGCCACGATGGGACCAATGTTGCTCCGGTCGACAGCCTCGCGCATCGCAGCGCTGCCGTCGACGATGACCACGGGAGCAAACTCCCGCATGTAGAGAAGCGTATCGCTTGTGCCGCGGCTGAACTCGACCATATAAGGCGGCACAGGCTGCTGGTGCGCCAGTCCGTCGCCGGGATCACCCGTGCGCTCGATCGTCGTCGTGATCATCAATCCCCTGTCGAGCAGCGAATCGGGCAGTTCGAGGTAGAGTTTATCCTCGATCAGATGGAGGGTCAACCCTCCACCGCGCACAGTCCGGACGGGTTTGTCCTTGAACAGTTTTTCGTAGGGAGTGATCTTTTTAACCGTATCCGCTTCCTGCTTCTTTTTCTTGTCGCGTTTCTTGTCCTTCGCATTGGCTTCCGCGACAGCCACACCGGCTGCACGGACGGGTAAGGCCGCAGAAGACAGCAACATTCCCGCCAGCAGCGAAAGAAAAGCTATTTTAAACAGTTTCATCATAGTCCGGAGGAGTTATTTTTTCAAAGCTTTCCCGATGTTGCGCAGCAACAGTTCGTAGTGCAGGCGGGCTTCGCCGGTCGCCGAAGCGCTCTTCGCGCGGAGCATCGTACGCAGTTTCAGCAAGGCGGCATAATCCGCTGCCTCGGTGTTGCGCGGATCGTAGTAGTTCAGGCGCGGAGAGCCGTAACCCAGCAGCGGCGCGGTATCGACCCGGTGCGCAGCGGAGAACGCGTCGAAAGGATCGTGACAGCAACATCCCCCGCAGGCGGTAAGTGCTGCAGTACGAGCGGCATGCTCCTCCAGGAACTCGGGAACGGGAATCAAACCTTCGCCGGAGACGATCTTTTTCTCCTCGCGGGCTCCCGTTCCGGTGTATTTCAGCCCGGCCGAGAGGCTCAGACTGCGGACATATTCGCGCTGGAGCATCATCTCGACCGCATCGGGCGTGCGGCCTTTCAGCGTCGGGGCCCAGACGAAATCGTAAACATCCCGGCGGCACTCTTCGGGCGTATAGGCGTCCTTTTCGGCCAGTGCGGCGCTCAGGGCCACGCGCGCCGGAGCAGCTACGGCCACAGCCACCAGCGAGGCGGCGATCGACTCGGCAGGCGACGCCATCAACGGCAGGTTGCGGATCAGGTCGGCATTGTCCAGCCATTTCATTTCCTTGAGTTGTGCGAGGCAGAACAGCAGGGACTCACGCTGGCGTTCGCGCGGCACGCTTCGGTAAGCCTCCACGGGATCGCCCTCCATCTTCTCGGCGAAATAAATGCCGCCGACGTTGGCCAACACATGGTTCAGGTAGCGGATATACTGCGAGAGCACCTCCTCATAGAGGGTTCGCCGCTGGGAGAAATCAGGGTCCTGTGCGCCGATCCAGGCATTCATGTTGCCGAGGATGTATTTCAGGTTGGCAATGCCGTAGGTAGAAGCCTTCACGGCGTTATCGCCCAGGTCCTCCGACTGCGAACGGGGGTCGATCGAGCGGCTGAACTGCTGCTTGCCGAAACGGTAGACCGAGTCGGCAGCCGCCACGGTCATCCATTTCGAAGTGACGGCATATTCATCGGCCGCCGACGCTGCGTCAGGGACAGGTGTGTAAAGCCATTTCACGGCATAGTAGTCGTAGAGGCCGAAGCGCGGCGGAGTGAGTTTCACGCCGCGTTCCTTGTCTCCGGGCTGGGCTACGTAGTTGAAACGGGCATAGTCCATGATCGAAGTGGTCGTACCATGCTGCTGTGTAAACGAGGGCGAACGCAGCGAATCGACCGGAATCACAGCCGAAGCACTCATGTTATGCATGTAACCCAGGCAGTGGCCGACCTCATGGGCCAGCACGTAGCGCAGTCCGTCACCGATCACCTCCTCGGGGATGGTCACCGCGCGCACCCGCTCGTCGGCCTGAGCAGTCTGGACGAAGAGCCAGTTGTTCAGCAGCTTCATAATGTCGTGATAGACATAAACCGAGGCGTTGAGTATCTCGCCGCTGCGCGGATCGACCCACGAGGGCCCCATAGCGTTGGCAATGGCGATGGGCGCATAGCGAATACAGGAGTATTTGATGTTGTCGGGATCGAATTCGGGATCGTCCGTCGGATAGGGTTTCGCCGTGATGGCATTCCTGAACCCGATGCGTTCGAAAGGCTCGTTCCACTGGTTGACAGCCTCGAAGATATGCTTTTTCCACATCTCCGGGAACCCGTTGTCAACGTAGAAAACGATCTGTTTCTTCGGCTCGACCAATTCGCCGCGCCGGTAAGCCTCCATGTCGGACGGTTCGAGCCGCCAGCGGTGGGCGTAGTAGATCACCTTAGCGCGCTGCTCACGTTCGCTGAAAAGCACCTTGCCCGTCGGGAAAACCGACATACGGCTGTCGGTAATGCGCGGGCGGTAGGCTTCGCGCGGCAGCAACACCAGCGAGCGGGTCATCACGGCCGTCAGCGGCTGGTCCTTAATCAGCGTCGTACGGCCGCGCGTGAGCGTAAAAATGTAGCTCAGCGTACTGCGGATCACCACATTGTCGCTGAATGCCTTGATTTCACCCAGCATCGAACGCTCCTTCTGAAAGGTTTTCTTGAGTTCGAAAGCCGTATAAAGTCCGTATGCCGAGAACGGAGACATCTCCTCCACGTCGGCCACGAACAGGTCCGTAGCGTTGACCACCACGGCCGTACTGTCCTTATTCCAGGCTTCAATCTTGTAGTTCCGAAGAATGGGGTCAGCCGTATTGCGTTTCACGGCCTCGACCAATGCGCGGGAGGCCCCCACTTCGTCGGTGATGTTCTCGCAGTTGACCGTCCGCAACTGGACCGAGCGGTCGTTGCGTGTGAAGACCACGTGCAGCGGGTAATCCGACTTGGAACCCGTCGTCGCCGCGGCATTGTCCGAGACCTCCGAAATGGTCGATCCCAGCAGCATCTCACGGCCGAAAAGCGAATCGGGGATTTCGAAATAGAGCTTCCCTTTGACATCGTGCAGGCGGAACATGCCGTCGGCCACGGGATGTTTTTCCTTGAAAAGTTTGTCGTAATCGCTCTCCTTCGGTTTCCCGGCCGAACTCTCCGTCTTCTTCGAAGCGGAGGATTTGGGCTTTTTAGCCGTTGCCGTCACCGCCGTGAAACAGAGCAACAGCACCAATAGTTTTCGGATCATCTGCTGAAATTTAGAATTGTGTTCGAGGTTCCTGCGGCCCGGTCCTACGACCGACCTATAATAAAGAGGGAATTTCCCCGGAAACGACATACACGACGCCCGAAAAAAATGGGCCGTGTCTCACGACACGGCCCGCTCATCCCTGATTCTCAGCGGATCAGTACATATATTCGGTTTTGGATGGGTTGCCTCCCAGCTGCGACCACGACGCGGCACAGCCGTCGGCCGAGCCCTTCACCGCAAAGACGGTGGGTTTGTCGTCCTTCATGCCGTTGACGTAGATCGTTCCGTCGGAGGAGATCGCCGGCGACGAGCGCAGTTCGTCGGCCAGTTTGATCTCCGCCACGCGCGAACCGTCCGTCGGACGGAGCTTCACCAGCTTGCCCGTGGTCTTATCGTTATAGTAAACATAGCCCTGATTGTCGACGGCCGGAACGCCGTTGATGTCGCCGTCGGCAGCATGCTCCCAGATCACGGAACCCGTTGCGGAGATCGCCGTAACGTGGGCGGCGACGCTGCCCGTCTTCTGCGATGCGGCGTAAACCGTACCGTCCTCGCCCAGCACGAGGCCCATGCCCGACTGCGCACAGTCGCCCTTGACGGGGCAGTACCACTCCGGTTCGGGCGTCTGCCCGTAGACAGTCTTTTCCGAATCGTAGCAGTAGACGATCGCACCGCCCATGCTTTTGTCGACACGCACGCCCTGGTTCTGGAAGAGAATATAGACCTTGCCGCCGGGACCCGATGCGGGCTGGGTTCCATTCGGTCCCTCCTCGGTAGCGTCCTTACCCATACCGCCGTAGTTGTGCTCACGACCGTTCGATGCGATACTGGAGAAGCGCCATTTGCCTTCGCCATTGGGGAAGAAGACGCGCATGCCGTGGTTACCGCCCGTACCGGCGATCACCATGCCGTTCTTCAGCGGCAACACGCCGCCGTAGGAACCCGAGTTGACGTGCGCTTCGGCAATGCGGCTGCCCGACGATTTTTCGTAAACCTGGAAATTCTGGCGGCCCGACGGAGCGTTACGCATCACGACGAACAGGTATTTCTCGGTGATGGCCGGCGAGAGGAAACGGAAGCTGGTGTTCACGCCCGTATTCGTGTACCAGACCTGCGAACCACCTCCGGCTCCGCCGCTGATGGCGTAGAATGCACTGCCGCCCTGGCTCTTGTTGGGTTCGTTGAAACCCGCCAGCGCATAGACCGTACCGTCGGCATCGACCGACGGGGTCGGCGACTGGACTTTGATCGAACCGCTGTTATTCACGGCCGAAGCGCCGTCCTTGCCGATGTCGAAAGCCCAGAGGCGCTCGCCTGCCTTCGTAAAACATACCAGCGAATAACCCGTCGAGGTCACATAGACGTACTCGCCGTCGGGGCTGACCGCAGGCGACGTGCCGAAGATGTAGGCATCCTTCGTATCGTCGTAGGGATAGGACCAGATCAGGTCGAGGTTGATGGCGCCGCGGCCCACCTCGATAGTCACGGTCTTGGTGTTGCGCCCCTTCTTGTTGTCGGTCACGGTGAGCGAAACCTCCGTGGAACCCTGTGCCGCAAAGGTGAACTCGGGATTCTGCTTGTCGGAGGTCGTGGTTCCGAATTTCCACTCCCAGGCCACCACTTCGCCGTCCTCATCGGTCGAGAGGTCGGTGAACTGCACGGGTTCGCCGGCTACGACCTTCTCGGGCGACCAGCTGAAGTCGGCCACAGGCCGGATGTTGTTGTCCACAACGACGATCGTCTTCTCGAACGACGACTTTTTCGCCCCGCGGTCGGAGGTGACCGTCAGCTTGATGACGTACTCCCCGGCCTGGTCGTAGGAGATGTTCTCCGGGGTGGTTTCATAGGAGACGACGCCTTTGCCCAGTTCCCATTTACAGATGGCGATCAGGGCGTTCTCGGCCGTCGACGTATTGGTGATCACGACCGGATCGCCCACGTCGTAGGACTCTTTGTCGGTGGTGAAGCTGGCATGGACCGCAACTTCCTCGTCCGGTTGGCAGGAGGTCGCCCCCAGGAGGGCGAAGGCGGCCAGCATATAGATAAATCGTTTCATTTCAGTCAGTTTTGAGCTTTGGTTGCATACTTACTTGAATTCGAG
>JAEZTA010000199.1 GCA_023443765.1 Bacteroidota bacterium
TGGACGGGATGATGCTCGGCACGACGCTGCATGTGGTGGCCGATGTGAAGGGCATTTCGTCGCAGGAACTCTATGCGGCCGTCATGGAGCTGGACCGCGAGGCCAAGGCGTCGATGTCGATCTACGATTCGACTTCGCTCCTCAGCCGCCTGAACCGCAACGAGACCGACTCCGTTGACCGGCATGTTGCCTTCAATCTCCGCCTCGCCGACAGCATCGGGGCCCTGAGCGACGGACGCTACGACGTGACCGTCAAGCCGCTGGTCGAGGCGTGGGGCTTCGCCGGGAAGGAGCGCGCCGAAAATCCGAATATCGACTCGATCCTCGAATTCGTGGGCCGCGAAAAGGTCCGCGTTGAGGGCGGGCGGCTGGTCAAGGACGATCCGCGCGTGCAACTCGACTTCAACTCCGTGGCCAAAGGCTATACGGTCGACCTGCTGGCTGAGCTGGTTGAGAAATACGGCGCCGAAAACTACATCGTCGACATCGGCGGCGAGGTCCGCTGCCGGGGCTTCAACCGCCAGGGACAGGCGTGGCGCATCGGTGTCGAAACGCCTTTCGACGGCAATATGTCGAATGGCGAATACCTCCAGAAACGGATTCAGATGACCGACGGCGGACTGGCCACTTCGGGCAACTACCGCCGTTTCTACCTCGATAAGGACGGGAATAAAGTCGCCCATACCATCGACCCGCGCACGGGCCGCAGCGCTCTTTCGCGCCTGCTGTCGGTGACGGTCGTGGCCCCGACCTGCGCCGAGGCCGACGCTCTGGGAACCATGTTCCTGGCCATGGGCGCCGACGACGCGCTGGCGGCAGTCGGACGGATGCCCGACGTGAAGGTTTATTTCATCCTGGCCGGGGCCGGGGAGGACGAGTACGAAGAGTATGTTTCGCCGGCGATGAAATCGCTGGTCATGAAATAACGGAATTATGAAAACAGCGGTATTTCTCTACAACCCAGGGTCGGGTAAAGGAAAGATCGCCCGCAACGTCGGGTGCATCAGTACGATTTTCCAGGCTTACGGATACGAAATCACTCCGCAGCCGATCGACTTCACGGCCAACCCGTTCGACGGCAACGAGACGATCAGCCTGATGGTCGTCGCGGGCGGCGACGGCACGGTGAACTATGTGGTCAACGCCATGAAGCGCAAGGGGCTGGATATCCCGATCGGGGTGATCCCCGCCGGTACGGCCAACGATTTCGCCCGGGCGATCGGCATGTCGTGCGAAACGCTCGAAGCGGCGCGGCAGATCGCTTCCGGTGCGGTCGACCGGGTCGATGTCGGCCGGGTCAACGGGCTCTATTTCGTCAATATCTTTTCATTCGGCGTCTTCACCACCACCTCGCAGCATACCCCTGACAAACGCAAGCACCGGATCGGGAAGCTGGCCTATATCATCGAGGGTATCAAGGAGTTCCGCTCGATGCACGCCGTGCCGCTGGAGATCGTCGCCGACGGCGAACGATTCGATCTGCGGTCGCTGATGGTGTTGATTTTCAACGGCGAGACGGCCGGCGGCTTCCGTCTGGCGCGCCGCTCGTCGATCCGCGACGGGCTGTTTGACTGTCTGCTGCTGGAGAAGAAAAACTTCTTCCGTTCGACGCTGGCCATGTGCCGCTACCTGGCGGGCGGCAGCCCGAAGATCGTGCGCCACCTGCAGGTGCGGACGATCGACATCCGCTCGTCGGTCAACGAACCGACGGATGTCGACGGCCAGAAGGGCGCCGAATTCCCGCTGCACATCGAGTGCCTTGCCGGCGGCCTGCGCGTAATGTGCGCCCGGGACCGGGAGGAAACGGTTAAGAACTAAAAATTCTCGGAAACAGGGATTTTTTGCCTGTGCTCCGGTTGCGATTTATAAAGCCCTGCCGTATTTGCGGTCTGGGCTTTCTGTTGATCGTCTTTTGGGTGAATTTCAAGTCGCGGGCGATAAGTCCCCGCCAAGGCGGGGCGGACCAATTTATAAACGCCGCCTGGGGCGGCGGGTACGGCGGACGGTCCTCGGAACTATTTCCGATTCTTTTTTTCGGACGGTATTGCGATTTCGGTCTGCTTTTGTTACTTTTGTCGGAAAAACTACGACGATATGGCGGATAACGGCAAAACGACGCGCAACGAAGGACGCGAAAATCTGCGCAAAGTCTCCATCTCCCGCATCAAGAAGGAGATGAGCGATGTCTTTTACCTTTCGGACGATCTGGTGATCGCGGCGCTATCGGCGCAGAACAACACTACGGCCGACTATCCCGCAACTATCGACGGTTTTTCGGCTATTATCATGATGACGGGCGAGGCCACCGTGTCGATCGATATGGAGAACTACAACGTCAAGCCCAACACGCTCGTCTTTTTCAACCCCGATTCGATCATCCGCACGGTGAAGTGCTCGCCCAACGCCGCGGCCTATTTCCTCGCCTTCTCCAAGTCGTTCGTCAACGAGATCCAGATCGACCTTTCGACCTCGCTGCCGGTCTACATGCGCTTCGGCAAAGCCCCCGTGCTGGAGGTGACGCCGCAGGACGTGGACGAAATCCGCCAGTTGTTCCAGCTGATCAAAACCATGCTCCGCAGCGACAAGGAGCGCTACCGCCACGAGATCATCCGCACGCTCTTCACCACGGCGTTCTACATCATCACCGAGATCAACCAGCGCGAGCAGCCCGGCGAAATGAAGCAGGGCCGCTGCGAGGTGCTTTTCGACGAATTCATGTCGCTCCTGCAGGAGCACAACAAGAGGGAGCGCAACGTGAGTTTCTATGCCAAGCAGCTCAACATCACGCCCAAATACCTTTCGTCCGTCGTGAAGGAGGTGAGCGGCAAGACCGCCGCCCGGTGGATCGACGAATCGGTGATCCTCGAAGCCAAAGCCCTGCTGAAGTACTCGGGCATGAGCATCCAGGAGATCGCCTACCACCTCAATTTCTCGACCCAGTCCTTCTTCGGCAAGTATTTCAAACAGCACACCGGAACCTCGCCCTCGCGTTACAAACGGAAAGGATAACCGACGATGAAACGTTTCCCGCTCCTCTGCTGCTGCCTCGTGGCGGCCACCTCCCTTTCGGCCCATACCGGAACGCTCGAACGCGACATCCGCGCCGTGACCGACAGCGTCCGC
Organism: Bacteroidota bacterium; assembly: GCA_023443765.1. Classification (GTDB taxonomy): domain Bacteria; phylum Bacteroidota; class Bacteroidia; order Bacteroidales; family Rikenellaceae; genus Alistipes. The sequence goes on from JAEZTA010000199.1 coordinate 3,124, forward strand.
GCCACGGTGGGCGTTGCCGTGGTCTTCGGCGTCGGCGATACGCTCGTGGTGAACAATGCCCACCGCTATCCCACGATGAGCGTCTATAAATTCCACCAGGCGCTGGCCCTGCTCGACAGCCTCGACCGCGCCGGCCTTCCCCTGACGACGCGCATCCCGGTTCTGCGCTCCGACCTGCTGCCCGGCACGTGGTCGCCCCTGCGCGACGCCCGCCCCGAAGGCGGCTATGAACTCCCGGCAGCGGAACTGCTGGCTTACAGCGTTTCGCAGAGCGACAACAACGTCTGCGACCTGTTGTTCCGGTTCCTGGGCGGCCCGGAGACCGTGAATCGTTATATCGCCCGGCTGGGTATCGGCGAGACGGTGATCGTTGCCGACGAGGAGACGATGCACCGCCATCCCGACAATCAGTATCTCAACTGGACGACCCCGCTGGCCGCCGTGCGGCTGCTCGAACGCTTCCGCCGCGGGGAACTGCTCTCTCCTGAATACGGCGATTTCCTCGAACGGACGATGCTCGGCACGACGACCGGTCCCGATAAACTCCGCGGACTGCTGCCCGCCGATGCTGCCGTGGCGCATAAGACCGGCAGCGCCTTCCGCAATGCGCAGGGCGTGATGGTCGCCGACAACGACATCGGTTTCGTCCGCCTGCCCGACGGGCGTAGCTATTCGATCGCCGTCTTCGTCATGGATTCCCGCGAGGACGACCGGACCAATGCCGCCGTCATCGCCCGCATCTCGCGGCTCGTCTACGACTACGCCACCCGGCGATAACGAAAAGCCCCTCCGGAGAGGGGCTTTTTCAGCGACTATTTCAACGCTTCGATCACCTTCGGAAGCAGTTCCGGAATGGCGTGTTCCTCCTGCGCCGTGAAGAAGTTGCCGTCCGCTTCATAGGCGGCGTCCGTTGCGACGGGACCCGCCACGGCGGCTTTGGCCAGCGGATGCACGGCGACGCGCCGTCCCGCGCCAACGCCAGCAAATCCGAACATCATTCCTGCGGCGCAGTGGCCGATCATCAGTTTTCCCTTTTCGCCGAACGTTTTCAGCACCTCCATCAGGTCCTTGTTCCAAGGCTCGTCGGCGTGCTGTGCGAAGACCGGCACGGCGTCGCCGCAGGCGAATACGAGGGCGTCGTATTCGTCCTCATGGCCTTTGAGGTTGGCGATGACATCGTCGGCCGTCAGCGCGATGCCCGAATTGGTGCGGATTTCGCGGCTGTCGGCCACCGCGAAGACGGTGTAGGGAATCTTGTTCTCGAAAAACGCTTCCAGATACTGGAACAGGCCCATCCCGTTCACGGGATTCACGGCCACGACGGCTGCTCTCTTTGCCATAATCATAATTTTTTGAATGAAATAACGGTTATTTGAAGTAAGTTTGTTACGTTTGTGAACAAATATACGACAAACTGCGCTTCGAAACAAGTACGCACGTAAAAATGAGTAGGTTACGCGGAAGTAACCGTTGCTGGAAATCAAAGGAATGGAAACGGAAAAAAGTTTACAGAATTTTGTGCCCACGGGCTGCTGCCCGATCCGGGACATCCTGAACCGCCTGGGGGACAAGTGGTCGATGCTGGTGCTGCTGACGCTCGACGCCAACGGCGTGATGCGCTTCAGTGAGATTCACCGTACGCTGGGCGACATTTCGCACCGCATGCTGACCGTCACGCTGCGGATGCTCGAAACCGACGGAATGGTTCGCCGCGAGGTCTATGCCGAGGTCCCGCCGCGCGTGGAATACCGGCTGACGGAGCGGGGCGAGAGCCTGCTGCCCCATATTTTCGGGCTGGTGGAGTGGGCCGAAACCAACAAGGAGGCGATCCTCAGCGCCCGGGCAAAAGGCTGAGCGTCATGCGCCGGGCATCGACGCCGTCGTGGTAATAACCCGGCAGCAGTTTTCCCGGCCGGAATCCGTTGCGGGAGTAAAGCCGTATGGCTGAGTCGTTGTCGGTGCGCACTTCGAGCGTCACTTCACGCAGTTCGAGCTGCCGGCCGAGCTTAATCGCCGCATCCACCAGCGCCTGCCCGGCGCCGCAGCCGCGCGCCGCAGGGTCTACCGCCACGGAATAGATGCGGAGGTTACCCGCCGTGCGCCGCGCCAGCAGTGAGATGTAGCCGATGACGACGCCCTCGCGGCAGGCGACATAACTGGCTCCCTGCGCTTCTGCGAGCAGGTAGTGCAACTGCCGCCGTGAAAAGGCTTCTTTTGCGGGGAAGCAACGCCGTTCGACGGCCTCCACCGCGTCGAGGTCCCCGACGGTCGCCCGACGTATTTCGACTGCAGGCGTCATTGTGCGTGCAGACGGTTGAGGCAGTGGATGAAGTGGTTGAGGATGCGGTAGTAAAGCTCGTCGCCCAGTACGGCGTCCTCCACCTCGTGGTCGATCGACGGATTGTCGTTGATCTCGATCACCATGGCCTTGCCGTTGATCAGTTTCAGGTCCACGCCGTAAAGTCCCTTGCCGATCAGCGCCGCGGCCTTGACTGCCGTGTCGATCACTTTCTGCGGAACGTTGTAGAGCGGTACGGTCTCCCATGCGCCGCAGAGGTTGCGCCCCGTGTCGTCGTGGGCGTGGTTGTAAATCTGCCAGTGGCCTTTGGCCATGAAATACTTGCAGGCGAAGAGCGGCTCGCCGTCCAGCAGGCCGATCCGCCAGTCGAACTCCGTGGGGATGAACTCCTGGGCCAGCAGCACGGCCGAGTGGGCGAACATCTCGTCGAGCGCCGCGCGCAGTTCTTCGGCGTTGGCGACCTTGTGCATCCCGACCGAGAACGATCCGTCGGGAATCTTGAGGATGAAGGGCGCGCCGAGCCATCCGCTGATCTCCTCAAACGTATATTCGTTGCTGCGGAACAGCAGTTGCGAAGCCGGGGCCGGGATGTGGGCCTTTTCGAAAAGCTCCGACAGGTAGACCTTATTCGTGCAGCGGATGATCGACTCCGGATCGTCGATCACGGCGATGTCGTTCATTGCAGCCCGCTGTGCGAGGCGGTAGGTGTAGTGGTTGAGCGACGTGGTGGTGCGGATGAACAGTGCGTCGAACTCCATCAGCCGCGTGGCCTCCTCTTCGGTGATCAGCTCGGCGTGGATGTTCATTTTCCGGGCCACTTCGAGGAACTTGTTGAGGGCGTCCTTGTCGCTGGGCGGGAATTTCTCGTCGGGGTCGTAGAGGATGGCGAGGTTGTAGCGTGCGGGCTTTGCCGAGCGGGGCGAGCGCCACACCTTCTTGTTGAAACAGTCGAGTGCATTGGCGAAGTCGTCCTGCTCGCTCTCCGAAAGCTGGCGCAGCGAAAGGGCCTGCACCGATTCGATCTGGTTGCGCGCGTGGTTGTTCATCGTCACGCGCAGGATCGGGCAGGGGTAGTGGTCGAAGATGAAACGCGCGATCTTCTCCAGCCCCTTCTCGCGGCAGGTCCCGAAGTAGATGTTCAGCTGCCAGATTTCATCCGTGATGCGGTTGCGTTCGATCCACTGGTGGCAGAGCTGCTGCAGGTTGCGGTTCATGCGGATTCCGGCACCCGATTCGAGCTTGTTGAGCGTCTCGACGCCCGGCAGCACCCGGTGTCCCCGGGCCTGGGCCAGCAGCGAACAATAGTAGCCTTCGGAGTTGTAGCCGTATTCGTCGCTCAGGTTGATGACCAGCTTGGGCGTCCGCTCCCCGTAACGGTGTTCGAGGTAGTCGGTGACGGTCATCAGCGAGTCGGTTTCGCAGTAGGGTTTCCAGTCGTTGAGGCTGTTCAGCAGGATGAAGACGCTATTCATGCATGTGTAGTTTCGATGCGCCAAATGTAAGCAAATAAAACGTATGCTGTACACGCTTTCCGCCGTTTTGCGAAATAAAAAAACGGGCTTCCGCAGAAACCCGTTTTCAGTCGTTTTCAAGGCGCTCAGGCCCGCTTTTTAACCGCCTTTTCCGCCACGGCCTTGTCCAGTTCGATGATGAAGTCCGAGAGGACGTTCATGTAGTTGATGAAGGCGTCGTAAGCCGAGTCGTAGGGGTTGAAGTAGGAGTGCACGTCGCCGTCCGACAGCCATTTGGTGGCCATGTAGTAGAAGTGATCGGAGCTCTGCATGAAACTCCATACGTAGTCGAAGTCGGGGTTCTTCAGCGTCGAGACCTTCTCCTTCTGGGCGTAGAGCTTCGAGAAGGCTTCGTTCTGCAACTCGTTGCCCAGCCATGCCGTTACGTCTCGCTCCTCGTCGGCCCACGACATCACGTGCGGACAGTGGAGCACGGCCACGGGCTGGTACTTCTTCGCGGCCTCGGTCACCGTGGCGAACTCCAGGCCGTTCTTCCTGGCGAGGATCGCCTTGGGCAGTGCGCGCATGAATTCGAAGATGCCTGTGTCGGCGGTCTGATGCTCACCGAAGGTCTCGTAGTCCATGAACAGGTTGATGACTTCGCCCGGCGTTTCGTCCGAAGCGAGCCACTGCACGTATTTCTCCGCCGTCAGGGGCCACTCGTCCCAGTTCTTGTTCGAGAAGCGGAAGGCGATGTCGTCCGAGAGTTTGTAGTTGCGCAGCAGCAGGCGCAGTTTTTGGTCGATGGCGTTGGCATAGACGTAGTTGGGCGATTTCCAGCCCAGTACGTGCTTGGCCCCTTCGGCCAGCATCGTGCGGAAGCCCATGCCGGCCACCATCTCGCCGATCTCGTCCGAGTAGATCAGCTCCGTGTTGCGGAAGGCCGTGGGTTTCAGCCCGAACTCCTTTTTGATGAGGTTCGTGTGCAGCTTGACCTGCTCCGTGAAATCCTCCTTCGAAGCCAGCGAGGCCAGCGAATGGGAGTAGGTTTCGGCCAGGAACTCCACGCAACCCGTTGCGGCCAGCTCCTTGAACGAGTCGAGGACCTCGGGGGCGAAGGCCCGGAACTGTTCGATGGCGATGCCGGTGATCGAGAACGAGCAGCGGAACTTGCCTTTGTTCTCCTTGATGAGTTTGAGCAGCAGGGCGTTCATCGGCAGGTAGCACTGGCGGGCGACCTTCTGCATGATCGAACGGTTCAGCAGGTCATCCAGGTAATTGTGGTCCTTGCCCATGTTGAAGAAGCGGTATTTCTTCAGACGCCAGGGCTGATGCACCTGAAAATAAAGACAGACGGTTTTCATGCGGGTTGCTATTTTAATTGTTTTTTATTCTCTTCGATCACGGTCTCGTAAACCGATTTGATCTTCGCCGCGGCGTCGTTCCACTTGAGGTTGGTCACCTCTTCGAGGCCCTTCGAGGCGAACATGTCCGACAGGGCCGGGTATTTGATCAGCCCGTAAATGGCGTCGGCCAGGGCGTCCACGTCCCAGTAGTCAACCTTCACGGCGTAGTCCAGCACCTCGGCCACGCCGCTCTGCTTGGAGATGATCACCGGCACGTTCGAGCGCATCGCTTCCAGCGGCGAGATGCCGAAGGGCTCCGAGACGGAGGGCATCACGTAGACATCCGACAACTGGAACATTTTGTGCACGTCCTCGCCGCGGAGGAATCCCGTGAAGTGGAAGCGGTCGGCGATACCGAGTCTTGCCACGCGGCGGATGACGTGGTTCATCATATCGCCCGAACCGGCCATCACGAACCGTACGTTGGGAACGCGCTTGAGGACCTTGGCGGCAGCCTCGACGAAATAGTCGGGGCCTTTCTGGTAGGTGATGCGGCCGAGGAAGGTCACGATCTTGTCGTCGACGCCCCGCTCGGGGGTCTTGCCGCAGTTCTGGGCGAACCGCACGGCGTTGTGCACCGTGACGACCCGCTCGGCCGGAACGCCGTAGCGGTTGATGACGATGTTGCGCGTGAGGTTCGAAACGGCGATCACACAGTCGGCGGCGTGCATGCCGGCCCGCTCGATGGCGTAGACCTGCGAATTGACGTTCTCGCCGCTGCGGTCGTACTCCGTGGCGTGCATGTGCACCACCAGCGGTTTGCCCGACACGCGCTTGGCCGCAATGCCGGCATAATAGGTCAACCAGTCGTGGGCGTGGATCACGTCGAACTGCCCTTCGAGGTCCTTGGCCACCTGTGCGGCGACCACGGCGTAGCGGGCAACCTCTTCCATGAGGTTGGCGCCGTACTTGCCCGAGAAGGTGTAACGCTGTTTCCAGGCGTCGGTCGTCGACCAGGTCTTGCGTCCCGATTTGACATATTGCTCGTGGTAGGTTTCGTACTCCTCGGGGGAGATATAGGGGACCATGTTCGAGTCGATGTGGATGAAGGACATCTTTTCCAGGATGTCGTCCGCACCGCTGCCCGTCGAGCCGTACATGGCCTCCACGTCACTGGCATTCACGACATGTGTAAAACGCTGGTCCTCGTCGCCATAGGCGTGGGGGACAATGAAGGTTACGTCGACACCGTTGCGCGCCAGTCCGCGGGTCATTCCATAGCAGGCCGTTCCCAATCCGCCCGCAATGTGGGGCGGAAACTCCCATCCGAACATTAAAACTCTCATACCTTAATCCTTTTTGTAAATTTATATTTTCGGCGGCCTTTGCGCTGTCGGTGGTCGGTTGCCTGCGGCTATGGGCCGCGCATCCGGCGCTGACTTCACTCCGAACCCCTTCCCTGGAAAGGGTTTCTCCATCCGGCACAATTTCTCTTCACATTGTGCGCCCGGGCTGTCGTTGTTATTTCGTCTTTTTTGTCTCCTTCTTCGCCGTAGCTTTCTTCACCGTCTTTTTCGTTGTTTTTTCTTCGCTCCGGGCAGTCTTCGCCGCTTTTGCAGCAGGCTCTTTCGCTCCTATCTTTGTATTAACGTTTTTTGCAGCCTTCGCAGTCTTCGGATGCGCCGTTTTCGAGAGTTTCCCCGACTTTCCGGTCTTCTCTTCCGGCTTGCGCGCCAGGATCATGCCGTAGATGTCCAGCAGGGCCGCAACGCTCCACGCCTGCGAAATGGCGCCGCGCGGTGCGAACGGGGGATCGGCGTCGAACAGTTCGCCGATCGAGCCGATGCCGTAGGTCTGGATGTCCTCGTCGAATCCGGCCAGCGCCTCTTCAGCCTGCTGCAGAAAGGCGTCGCCGTTGACATCGAAGCACGCCCTGACGTAGAACGACAGCAGCCACGGCCATACCGAACCGTTCTTGCCCGCGAAGTCGCGTTCGGCGGGCGTACCCTCCTGCGAACCCTTGTAGAGCGGGTTGCGGGGCGAGAGCGTGCGCAGTCCCTTCGGTGTCACGAGGTGCTGCCGCACGGTGCGGATCACCTCCAGCTGGACCTCCTCGTTGAGCATCTTGTAAGGCAGCGCGCAGGCGATGATCATGTTCGGGCGAATCTCCGTCGCTGCTCCGCCGCAGCCCACGTAGTCGGCCAGGTAGCCTTCGGCCAGGGGGAACAGTGCGTTGAACGACGCCGCGGTGCGTTCGGGAAGTTTCTCCCACGCCTTGACGAACTTTTTGTCATCCGCCTCACCGGCCAGCCGGAGCGCGTAGCAGACGGCGTTGTACCACAAGGCGTTGACTTCGACCTGGTAACCGTTGCGCGGAGTGACCGGGCATCCGTCGATGACCGAGTTCATCCATGTCAGCGGAACCTCATCCGATGCGGCCCACACCAGCCCGTTGTCGTTGAGTACGACACGGCCCGCGATGCCCCGCTTATAGGCTTCGAGCACCTGTTTCATGGCCTCGCCGTAGTGTTCCCAGATTTTCTTCGCTCCGAGATGCGCTTCGAGCCGCTGCAAGGTCCAGAAGAACCACAGCGGAGCGTCGGCTGCCACCGCCGCCGAAGCGTTCCCGGCGAACATGCCGTCCTGCATCTCGCGCACCATCGTGTCGAGGGCGTCGATGCAGTCCTCCTTGTGGTCCTGCTCCAGGGTGATTCCCGGCAGCGCCACGAAGGTCTGGCGGCCCGTAACCCCGTGCCACGGGTAACCCGAAACTACCTCCGTGCGGTTGCCCGGACGGCGGATCAGGAACTGCCGCGCCGAGTGTTCGAGGCAACTGATGAAGTCGACCTTGTGCGTACGGCGTGCGATGGAGCCTTTGAAGACCTCCTCGATGGTTTTCGTCGAACCCATTTCGTCGAGCGAGGCCGAGAAAATGATGCTCTCGCCCTTCTTGAGTTCGGTTTCGAAGTATCCCGTGGTCATCAGGTCCTCGTAGCCGTCATAGCCGCGGGCGATGTCCTGCAGGTATTCGAAATTGTAGTACCAGTCGGGCGCCGGCACGAACTCCGCATCGGGCTTGCTGGTCTGCATGTAGAGCCACGGGAACGACCTGTAAAGGCGGCACTTTACGCCGTTGACCGCCGGGTAGGAGTGCCCGTCGGCCTCCATGTTGGCGTGCGTCAGCGCGTGCTTGTCGCGAAAGGCAAGGTACGGGCGCAGACGCAGGCGCGTTTCCGAGTGCGCGTCGACGAGCGTATAGCGAATCATCAGCTGCGTGCGCTTGTGAATCCACAGCATCTCCTTCTTCAGGATCACGCCGCCCACGCGGTAGGTGATCGTGGGGGTTGGCGTGTACTCGAAATCGGTGATATACTTGTGGCCGCGCGGCTCGTAGGTCCCCTGGTAACGATGCAGCGCCAGGTTGAACGTCTGGTCGTGCTGGATGATCGTTTCGTCGAGCGCCGACAGCAGGACGTAGGTCCGGTCGCTGTCGTCGATCGGGGCTACCATCAGGCCGTGGTAACGGCGGGTGTTGCAGCAGACGATGGTCGTGCTCATGTAGCCGCCGATGCGGTCCGTTGCAAGCATTTCGCGCTGGAGCGAGTACTCCAGATTGCCCAATTCGCTTTTGTCGAAAGTAAGTGCTGACATATCGCTTTAAAATACAGTTCGTCCTTTAAAGGTATTAAAAATACTGAATAATTACAACATGTTATTGTCCGATTACCCGAAATTAATGCCTTTTTAACCTTTTTATATTAGGCCCACTTCACCAGCGCGAAGTCCATGCGGTGGGGCAGGAGCGGGTTCGAGGGGTAGATGCGCAGCGCCACGTCGAACATACCGGCCTCGTCGGGCATGTAGTTGAGCGTGTAGGTCACCTGGCTGCCGTCGACCTGCGTGCGTTCCAACTGGATCGTGCGGGTGACGTTGACCGACTCCCCGCCGACGATCTGGCGGGCGATGACCATCTCCACGCCGATGTCCTCGGGACGGAGGTTGGCGATGTCGAGCGTCACGGCGAAGTGGTACTTCTCGCCCACGCAGACGGCCTCCTTGTCGATCTTCACGCGCTGCACGTCGACGATGCGCACCTGGTCCCAGGCGGCCGAAACCTTCCGTTTCCAGGCGGCGATCTCACGCGCCGTGCGGTAGGCGTCGGCGCACAGTTCGCGTTTGCGCGCCCCGAGTTTGTGGTAGAACCGCTCCTCGTAGTCGATCAGCATGCGGTTGGTCGTGAAGTTCGAGGCGATGTCCGCCACGCACTTCTTGACCGACGACACCCACTCGTGGGGGATGTTGTCCGTGTTGCGGGCGTAGTATTTCGGAGCGATCTGCTCCTCGATGGTGTTGTAGATCATCTCGGCGTCGAGTTCGTCCTGGTAGTGCTGGTCGGAGAAGGTGCGTTCCAGCGGAAGCATCCAGCCGGCGCCATCCTTGTAGCCTTCGACCCACCAGCCGTCGAGTACCGAGAATTGCAGTACGCCGTTCATCACGCACTTTTCGCCCGAGGTTCCCGAGGCTTCGAGCGGACGCGTGGGGGTGTTCAGCCAGACATCGACGCCCTGCACCATGCGGCGGGCGAGTTCCATGTCGTAGTTCTGCAGGAAGAGGATCTTGCCTACGAACTGCGGCATGGCGGCTACTTCGACGATGCGCTTGATCAGGTCCTGACCCGGCTTGTCGTTGGGGTGGGCCTTACCGGCGAAGATGAACTGCACGGGACGCTCCTTGTTGTTGACGATCGACGCCAGGCGGTCGAGGTTCGTGAACAGGAGGTAGGCGCGCTTGTAGGTGGCGAAGCGGCGTGCGAAACCGATGGTCAGCACGTCGGGCTTGATGCCCTCGATGACCTGCAGCATCTGGCGCGGCGAGTCGAGACGCACCTGCTTGGGGTCGCTGTAACGCCGGCGGATATGCTTGATGAGCTTGTTTTTGAGCTTCATGCGCTCCTCCCACAACTCTTCGTCGGGAATGTTGTGCACCTTCTGCCAGGCGGGGATGTCGTAGACATGGCCTTCGAATCCGTCGGCGAAGTAGCGGGCGTAGAGGCGGCGCAGCGACGTGGCGATCCACGTCGGGAAGTGCACGCCGTTGGTGACGTAGCCGATGTGCAGCTCGTTCTTGAAGTAGCCCGGCCACATGTTGCCCAGAATCTCCTTCGAAACCTCGCCGTGGAGCCACGATACGCCGTTGACCTCCTGCGAGAGGTTGCAGGCCAGCACCGACATCGAGAATTTCTCGTTGGGGTCGTTGGGGTTGGTCTTGCCGAGGTTGATATACTGCTCCCAGGTGATGCCCAGCACGTCGGGATAGTGCGACATGTACTGGCGGATCATCGACTCGGGGAATGCGTCGTGGCCTGCGGGCACGGGGGTGTGCGTTGTGAAGAGCGACGAGCAGCGAACGACCTCCAGCGCCTCGGAGAACGAGAGCTTGCGGTGGTTCACCAGGTCGCGGATGCGCTCGACGCCGATAAATGCGGCGTGGCCCTCGTTGCAGTGGAACACGTCGTGCTTGATGCCCAGCTTGCGCAGCGCGCGGATACCGCCGATGCCCAGCAGGATCTCCTGCTTGAGGCGGTTCTCCCAGTCGCCTCCGTAGAGGAAGTGGGTGATCTGGCGGTCCTCTTCGAGGTTGTCCTCGATGTCGGCGTCGAGCAGGTAGAGGTCCGTACGGCCCACCTGGCACTTCCAGACATGCGCCGAGAGCGTACGGCCCGGGAAGGCGATGGTGATGGTGACCCAGTTGCCGGCTTCGTCGCGCACGGGCGAGATCGGCAGTTTATAGAAGTTCTGGGCCTCGTAGGTAGCCTCCTGCGAACCCTGCGCCGAGAGTTTCTGGGTGAAATAACCGTAGCGGTAGAGCAGACCCACAGCGGCCATCGGGACGTTCTTGTCCGAAGCCTCTTTCAGGTAGTCGCCGGCCAGGATGCCCAGGCCGCCCGAGTAGATTTTCAGCGACGAGTGCAGGCCGTATTCCATCGAGAAATACGAGATCGTCGTCGCCTTCGGATCGGGCTTCTCGTTCATGTAGTCGCGGAACTGCGTGTGCACGGCATCGAGCTGTGCGAGGAAGTTCGTGTCCTTTTCGAGCTCCTTCATCCGCTCGACGCTCATGTTGTCGAGGAAGGCGATGGGGTTGCGCCCCGATTCGGCCCACAGCGCGGGGTCGATCCCTTCGAACAGGTCGCGGGCGCCGGGGTTCCAGCACCACCAGAGGTTGCGCGACAACTCTTCGAGGGCATGCAGTCGTTTGGGCAGCGTCTTGTCGACCATCATGCGGCTCCAGTTGGGCTTTTCGACGAAAAGCTGCTGGCGCACGAAGTTGATCTGCTCGGTCTTGGCTCCGCCGTCGAGCACGGCGCGGTTGGTGCGGACGATCGAACTCTCGACCGCCTCGGAATAAGCCTGCTCGTAAGCGGCGAAAAGGTGCTCCCAAAGCGCCGTCAGCGAGATTTCATAGGCCGAGGTGCACTGCTCGTTGACGTGCTTTTCGTCCAGCAGGCTGAAGCGCAGCAGCGCTTCGGCGATCTTCTCCTCGACCTCCTTGTCGTTGTAGTCGTCGCGGCGGATGACTTCCACGCCCGCATGCTCGCGCTGCTTGTCGACCCAGATGCCGAATCCGGCCAGCGTCGTGGTGACGGTCGGGATCGAGAAAGCCACCGATTCCAGCGGGGTGTAACCCCACGGCTCGTAGTACGACGGGAAAACCGTGATGTCCATGCCCACGAGCAGCTCGTAGTAGTCCTTGTCGAAGATGCCGTCGGCCTTGTTGAGGTACGTGGGGACGAAGATCACCTTCACTTTCGATCCGGGAGCGGTGAGGTTGCTGTCCTTCAGCGCATTCACGATCGGGTCCCAGGCCGGGCTTTCGAGGTAGTGGGTCGAATATTTGTACTGGCTCGCGTCGATGGGGTTCGATGGGTCGGCCAGGTGCGCCTGCAGGTCGACGCGCGGACCGCGGTTGCCTGCCGGTACGGTGATGTAGGCCAGCACTTCGCGCCGGAGCTTGTCCGAAGCGGCCAGTTGTTTGAGCGATTCGATGAAAACGTCGATGCCCTTGTTGCGGAACTCGTAACGTCCACTGGTTCCGACGATCAGCGGGTCGCCCGTGAATTTCTCGCCCAGGCAGGCCTCAGCCACCGTGATCATCGCCTTGCGGGCTTCGTCGCGCTTAGCGTAATACTCGTCGCCGGTCCAGACGAAGTCGTTTTCGAATCCGTTGGGCGTCACGCCGTCCGGCTCGCGGCCCAGCAGGTATTTGCATTCGTTGGCCGTGATGTCGCTCACCGTCAGGAAGGCGTCGTGGTATGTGGCGGCCACCTTCTCGATCGAGTGCTTGGCCGTGACGTTGAACTGGCGTGCCAGCTCGTCGGCGTTGAATTTCGTGAGGTCGTTGTAGAGCGGCAGGCGGTTGCCGGCGATGCAGCGGCCCATGACTGTGGCATGGGTGGTGAACACCGTGGCAATATAAGGCGCGCGGTTACGCAGGTAGAGGCCTCCGGCGGCGGTCATCCACTCGTGGAAATGCGCGGCGGCCTTCTCGGCCGGCGACCCGAAGGTCTCGACGTAGGAGGCGATCACCACGCCTGCGGCCCAGCCGAAGAGTACCGGCTCGACGTAGTCCCACTGGCCCGAAATCGAGTCTACGTGGTACGATTCCCAGAGGTTTTTGAGTATTTCGTCCTTGCGGGGGATCAGCGATGAGAAATCGATCAGCACCACCGTCGGTTCGCCCTTGATTTTCCAGCGGCCTACGCGGACACGGATGCCTTCGTTGTAAAGGCTCTGGCGCCAGGCCTTCATCAGGTTGGGGTCCTCTTCGAACTCCGGGTTGACGCCTTCGTGCGAGAGGTCGGGCCCCAGCAGCACGTAGCGGTCTGCAAATTTGCGGGTTACGGTTTGCGCTTTGGTCGAAATGACGGTGTGTATACCACCGACTTTGTTGCATACTTCCCAACTTACTTCGAACAGCAGGTCAGGGGAGTGTTTGGCATTGCTCATATACTTGTGATAGTTTGTAATTTTCGTGACGGACCGGAATGGTTTTCGGTTGCAAAGGTAACACTTATATTTATATTAAACAATCATGCTCCGGTATTTATAAAAAAATTTAAGAATAACTTAACATTTCAGTTTCACTTGGTTGCGGGCTTTATTCCGTTTCGAAAAAGGTCTCGATCACCGCGTCGGAGACCAGCATGCGCGCCGGCGGAACGGCTATTCTCCGGCCCGCGGCGACAAGCGTTCCGGCCTCCAGCCACGGTTTCGCATCGCGCATGATTCGTGCCGCGCGTTCCGCTCCGAACAGCTTTTCCGCTTCCCCGGTGTCGATGCCCTCTGCCGTGCGCAGCCGTGTCATCACATACTCGTTGAAACGGTCGCGGTCGGTGAGGATTTCCGCTTCGGCCGGAGCTCCGGCGATGTATTCCGCCACCGATCCGGCGTTCCAGTGGCGTTCCCGTCCGTCGAACGAGTGGGCTGCGGGGCCGATGCCGAGGTACTTCACGCCGTGCCAGTAGGCGGCGTTGTGACGGGCGCGAAAGCCCGGCAGGGCGTAATTCGAAACCTCGTAGTGCTCGAATCCCGCTCCGGAGAGCGTCTCGTGCACAAGGGCGTACTCCGCTTCGCTGACCGCCTCGTCCACCGGGGCGAACTGCCCGCGGGCGGCCCGCCGTCCGAAAGCCGTATCGGGTTCGACGGTCAAATGGTATGCCGAAATGTGCTGCACGCCCAGTCCGAGCGCCTCTTCGAGCGAACGGCGCAGGGTGTCGCCTCCGAAACCCGGGACGCCGAAGATCAGGTCGACGGTGATATTTTCGAAACCCGCCTGTTGTGCATCGCGTACGGCCCGCGTGGCCTCGGCTGCGGTGTGGCGGCGGTTCATCAGTTTCAGGCAGGCGTCGTCGAACGACTGGATGCCGATCGACAGGCGGTCGATACCCGCCCGGCGCAGTGCCGCGAGGTAGGCGGGCGTGAGATCGTCGGGGTTGGCTTCGAGCGTGGTTTCCTCCGTCGCGGAGCAATCGAACAACATTGCCGCATGATCGAGCAGTCCCGCAATCGTTTCGGCGCTGCACAACGACGGCGTGCCACCGCCGAAATAACGGGTCCGGATGGCCTCGCCGCCCGGGTATTCGCGCCGTGCGTCCAGTTCGCGGTGCATGGCCTCCACGAGTTCGTCCATGCGGCGCAGGTCGACGCTCTTGTAGAAGTCGCAGTAGGCGCAGACGCGCCTGCAGAAGGGTATGTGGAAGTAAAGTCCGGCCATTTCTATCAAAGATATGAAAAAAAACGGAGAAGCCGGCATGCCTGCGGCCCGGATTTTTCAGAATTTGTGTCCGTAATGTCGGTCCGGTTCCCTCCGGCTACCAGATCGACGCGACGGAGAAGACCTCCAACCCGCAAATCCTGATTTGTTTGCCCCGGAAGCGGAATCCCGTGTCGTTGCCGGCCAGGGGCCGCCGCTCCATCGAATAGGAGTACACCCCGCCGTCGATGAAGACCTCGACCGAGGTGCGGTCGAGGTAGATGTCGGCCTTGAGGCGCATGCTGGTCGGGTCCTGCGGGGAGTAGAAACGACCGTTGAGGGTTGTGTGGTTCATGTCGTACGCAATGATCGGCTGCCCGTCGAGGTTTAGTCCGGCATCCGTGGCGTGGGACAGTTCGATCGTCGTCCGGATGCGGAGCCGGTCGGCCTTCCCGAACTCCTGCAACTTCCGGTTGGCCTCCTCTGCGGTCAGCTCCTGCCAGTTGCCGACCGGGCGGAACAGCCCGTCGAGTTCGGCGATCGGGGTGCTCACCAGCCGGACGCCCTCCTTGGTCGTGCGCAGCGTCAGTTCCGTCGGCAGCGTCATCATCCCGTTGAAGGGCATGCCCGGGTGCGCGATGCGTCCCCAGCCGACCTGGATC
>JAEZTA010000170.1 GCA_023443765.1 Bacteroidota bacterium
GCGATGTTCAACGAATTCTCCGACCGTTTCGTCATAGAAGCCTCTATTCCGTCGCTCGAAACCGGCGAACAGACCGGCGCGTCGGTTCAGGTTGCGGCGGCATGGGTCGCAGATCCGGCGAAAGACACGAAAGTCGACTACGACAAGGTGGGCCTCTGCGTCCTGGATGCCGCAAACGACTACTTCAACAACCTGACGAATTACAAAAACATCCGCGAGGCCATCGGCATTCTGAACCCCGAAAACGACAACGACAATGAAAACGATCATGAATAAATCAGGATTTGTGTGGTGCATCCTTCTGGCGCTGGCGTTTACCGGCTGCCAGGGCGACCATGAGGGCAAACACCATTTCGATAACAAGGTATTCATTTCGGCCGCGAGCTATACCCCTGAGGTACGTGTCATGCGCGATGCGCTCGACGTAACCAAAGAGCAGACCTGCGAGATCACCGTCGCCATGGCGCAGCCCGTCGCCAAAGACATCACCGTTTCGTTCGCCGAGGCTCCCGAGCTGCTCGACCGCTACCGGATGTTCTACGACGACCCGACGGCGCAACTGCTTCCTTCGAACGAGGGCTATTACGACTTTTCGCAGATTTCGGCCGTCATCAAAACGGGACTGGTCGAGAGCGAACCACTCGCCTTTACATTTAAAAAACTCGACGAACTGCCTATCGGGAACAAGGAGCGTTACGTGCTTCCGATGACGATCGTTTCGGCCGACGGCATGGAGGTCCTCGCAAGTGCCCGGACGGTCTATTTCGTCTTCATGAAAGCTGCTTTGGTCAACGTCGTGGTCGACATGAACGAAAACTGCGCGTGGCCCAACTGGACGAGCGAAACCGAAGCGGTAAAAGACATGGAACAATTCTCGTTCGAAGCGCTCGTTTACGGCAATTCGTTCAAAAAGGAGGTTTCGACGATCATGGGCATCGAGGATCTTTTCCTGCTGCGCGTGGGTGACGCCGATATTCCCATGAATCAGGTACAGGTCGCGTTCTGCACCAGGGACGAGGGGTCGACCTACCGCGGAGCCATAACCTCCTCCTCGCTCAAGTTACAGCTTTATCGCTGGTATCATATCGCCGTCACGTTCGATAAGGGCAATATATGTGTCTACCTCGACGGCAAGCTGAAGGCATCGGGACAGACCGTCACGGATAAGAAGGACGAGCAGGGCAATCCCGTACTGATCGACAAGATCAACTTTGCGGTTCCCCACTCCGACGAGAGCAACAACCAGCCCCGCTGCTTCTGGATCGGCTACTCCTACGACGACAAACGCAGTTTCGACGGTATGATGGGCGAAATCCGCGTCTGGAACAAGGTGCTCACCGCAGAGGAGATCAATGCCAAAGATCACTTCTACAAGATCGACCCGGCATCCCCGGGTCTGGTTTCATATTGGAAATTCAACGACAACAACACCAAGGACAAGGTCATCAGGGACTATTCGGGAAACGGCTTCCACCTGGAAACGAAGAACAACGCCAACTGGCAGAACGTATCGGTTCCCGAAGAGGATTAGGCAATTACGACAACACAATACTATTCACTAACCTTTTAATTACCAGAACATGAAAAAAAGATCATTATTGATGTTTCTTGCAGGAGCACTCGCCTTCTCCGGGGCATTCGTCTCCTGTAATGATTCGGACGACACGGACGGTGTGAACAAACTGGAAGTTACGCCCTCGACCGACATTTCGTTCAAGGCCGGCGCAAACGAAGACGTAGTCCTGACCGTCGTCACCGATGCCGACAAATGGAGCGTCGAGAAAACCGACTGGATCACGGTCAAGCAGAACGGCAACAAACTGACCGTCAATGCCGAAGCAAACACAACGGAATCGGCGCGTCCCGGACGCATCACGATTTCGGCAGGAACCGCCCAGCCCGTCAAAATCAACGTGCTGCAGGAAGCCGCCGAAGTCGGTGAAATCGTCCTGAGCGTAACGCCTTCGGAGGCCATTGCTTTCGAGGCCAAGGACAACCAGGCCGTCGAACTGACCGTTACGACCAACGCTTCCGGGTGGACATACACCTACCCGGAGGAGTGGATGACCGCATCGAAAGAGGGCGACAAACTGACCGTCAACGCCAAGGACAACACGGGCGACGCCCACATGGGCCAGATCGTCATCACCGCCGAGCAGAAGACGGTGAAGATCGCCGTGACGCAGAAAGCCGCCTCGGCCGAGCCCGAGGGCGAAAAGATCGTCGGTTCGCTGACGACCGCCGACGCACTGAACCACACGTTCCCCTACAAAGAGCCTCAAGCCGTCAAGAAAACCCTTACGTTCGAACTGGAGAAGGCCGCCGAAGCCGAAACCCAGGTGAAGGTCAACTTCGACGAGGCCTATGTTGCGGAGTTCAACTATCTCAACGGGACCAAGCACGTCGCTTTCCCCAAAGCGAACGTTACCATGCCCAATAACAACATCGTAACGATCGCCGCCGGTGAGAAGAGCGCCACGATCGAGGTTACGATCGCCCCGAGCGCAGAACTCAGCACCAAGGACTCCTACATGGTTCCCCTGCAGGCCGTAGCCGAATCGGCCAATGTAACCGTGAAAACGGATGCAGCCCGCGTAAACTTCATCGTCAAGCAGCAGGGTTCGAAAACGGTCCGGAACTTCCTCTATTTCGAGGTAAACGACACCAACCCGCTCAATGCGCTGGAATATGTGCTGGCGGACGGCCAGTTGTTCTTCGACGCCGTCGTGCTCTTCTCGGGCAACATCCACTGGGATACCCAGAGCGGCAAACCCTACATGCACTATAACGACAACGTCACGGCCCTGCTCAAGGACAAGGATCTGTACATCCAGCCGCTGCGCGACCGGGGCATCAAGGTACTGATGGGCGTTCTGGGCGACCACGACGGCAGCGGCCCGGCCAACCTGACGGAAAAGGGCGCCGAGGTGTTCGCCGAGCATATCGCCGAGATGTGCGTCGAATACGGCCTCGACGGTATCTGCATGGACGACGAGTATTCGGAGTACAACAAAGCTCCCAACAACGAATATTTCTCAGGCAGCAGCACCTCGCTTAAGCAGGCGACCTACTTCCTGGAGCGTGCGAACTATTACATGAAGAAGGACGTACCCTGGGAGACGATGACCGCAGTATTCTACTGGGGCGTTTACGGCTCGGGGATGCCGGCAATCAACGGCCGCCAACCGGCAGAGTTCGTCGATATGGTCAATGCCAACTACGGTGGCTCCGCCAGTCCGGTAGCCGGCGGCGACAAGTCGATGTGTTCGTTCATGTCCGTCGAGTGCAACCTCGGAGGCGGCTGGATCAGCGAAGAGTCGGCCCGTCAGGCCAAAGAAGCCGGTTACGGCTGGTGCATGTGGTTCGCGCTCGACCCCGTATTGTACCGTGAACCCTGGAGCAAACTGTCGGCTGCAGCCAAAGGCCTCTACGACCAGGAGCTGATGCCGCGGACGGGTTACTACAAAAAGACCGGCGCAGGCCGCTACGACCCGAAACGTTACGAAAATTAATCTGCAATCCAATCAGTCTACGGCGGCGGTATGAAAAACGCACGCGCTTGCATACCGCCGCCTTTTTCCCCAACAAAAAACAAAACCAACCGATCCCATGAAAATCGCTAAATGGTTTCTTCTCGCTGCAACCGCGCTCGTAGTCTGCGGCGCCTGCGACGATAAAGACAATGAAGAGCCGACTCCGGCTCCGGACAAGATCGCCATCACCCCGAAAACGGCCAACGTCAGCAGCAAGGGCGGCGAGGTGTCCGTAATGGTCACCAGCTCGGGCCAATGGACGCTCTCCGACAACACGAACGACTACGTGACGCCTTCCGCCCTGAAAGGCAAGGACGGCGACATCGTGAAGTTTGCGGTAAAAGCCAATGACAAAGAGGAAGACCAGACCTTCAACTATACGTTCACCTGCGGCAAGGAGACGGCTTCCTATGCGATCACCCTCAAGAAAAAAGCCTCGCAGACCGAGGAGCAGCTCGAAATCGCTTTCATTCCCGAATCGAACATCCTGCCCCGCGAGGGCGGAAACGTCTCGGTGCTGGTAACCAGTTCGGACGAATGGACGCTTGAAGGCTCCCACAGTTTCGTGCGCCCGTCTGCCACCAGCGGCGGCGACGGCGCCGAAGTGACCTTCGCAGTCGATCCCAACGAAACCGAGGAGGACAAAGTCGCCGACTACATCTTCAAGATGGGCAGCAAGAGCGTATCTTTCCAGATCACGGTAAAGGGCGGCGTCATCTACACCCTGGAGATCGTCGGGGAGAAAGAACTGAAGTTCGCCTATACGAAGCAGGACAAAATCGCCGTGACGCTGAACACGAATGTTCCGTACCGCGATCTGGCTGCCGAAATCACCTCGACCGAGGAGGGCTGGCTGACAAAGGGCGTGACCGTCCAGGGAACGACCGAGACCGAAGTTATCATGTATTTCGACATGACGCAGAACGACGGACTTGACCCGCGCGAGGCCTCGGTGAAGATCACCGGCCCCCAGGGCGGCGAAGACATACTGAAGATCAAGCAGATGCCCCAGTCCAAGATCAGCGTGGAGGAACTCTCCTACTACCTGGAGGTTACGGGTGCGACGCTCGAAATTCCCGTAGCGGCCAACGTCGAATTTGACGTAACGCTCTCCGAATCGGCGGGAACCTGGTTCACCTACGGCGGAATGACGGACAACAAACTGAAATTCACGTATCAGGACCTGCCCGAAGGAACCATCCGTTCCTGCACGGCGACCCTCACCGAGAAGAATCCCGCCGCGGGCACGCAGCCGCTGACCGTCGTTCTGATGTTCTCGCAGAAAACCAAAGGCATGATCAGCACGGCCGTCAACATGACGGGAACCCGCGCATGGCCCGCATGGACCGATCCCGCGCCGGTGACCAACATGACGGCGTTTACGCTCGAAGCGCTGGTGAACCCGACGGTCAACAGATACAGCGGCAGCCTGTCGACGATCATGGGTATCGAGGGCAAGTTCCTCGTCCGCCTGGGCGACGTAGGTATTCCCTGGAATCAGGTTCAGGTGGCATGGGATTCCGGCAAACCGGGCACTTGGGGCAATATCGAAGGTAAATTGAGCAACAGCGACATGATTGTCAATGTCAATGAATGGACGCATATCGCCGTGACGTTCGGAGACGGAATGGTCAAGGTGTTCATCAACGGCGTAGAGAAAGGTTCCACGACGACGGATGTTCCCGCGACGGTGAATTTCGGCGTCGCACACAACGACGAACAGGCTCCTCAGGGACAGCCGATCACCCGCTGCTTCTGGGTGGGCTACTCGTATGAGAGCGCGCGTGACTTCCGGGGCATGATGTCCGAACTCCGCATCTGGAACCGGGCGCTGACCGCCACCGAACTTGCCGAGGAAGGCCGCCGCTACGACGTGGATCCCAAAGCGGACGGACTGGTCACCTACTGGAAGTTCGACGAAGGCCAGGGCGATGTCGTAAAGGACCACACGACCTACCACAACGACCTGGCATCCGACGGTCTGCAATGGGAAACCGTCAGCCTGCCTTAAACCGCACACGACACTAACCGAGCAGAACAGCTCCGAATCAGCTGGTTCGGAGCTGTTCCTTTTTTCCGGCGGCCGCTCCTTATCCGGACCGGCCGGAAAAAATATTCTTCAACTCAAACCAACCTCAAACATGAAATTTGCATCCCGTTTTCTCATACCAGTCTGTACGCTGCTTGCAGGCCTGATGTCCGGAGCCTGCTCCGACAACGACAAGCAGATCGACGAACTGCCGGAAGCCCCCTACCTCACTGTCTCCGAGACGAAATTCGACAACGTCGGTGTCGACGACGCAACGCTTTACACGACGGTAACTTCCAGCCGGACCGTAACGGTCCGGTCTTCCGACGAATGGTGCGAGGCGGAACTTCTCGCCGACACCGAGAAAGACAACCTCCGGCTGACCGTCATGGCCAACCCTGACGAAAAGGAACGCACGGCGACCGTTACGATAAGCGCTCCGGAGTGCGAATCGGTGGCAATTACCGTAACGCAGGCCGCCCGTACGCCTGAACCGTTCCTCACGGTCTCCGTGAAAGAGTTTCCCGAAGTCGGCAGTGCGGGCGACAAACTCGCGGCAACGGTAACGACCAACCAGTCGGGCGTCCAGGCCGAGTCCAGCGAAAAATGGTGCGAGGTCTCCTACAACCCCACGGTCGCCAAAAACAACCTCACGCTGACCGTAGCCGCCAACACCGGAGCGCAGCGTACGGCAACCGTTACGATAAGCGTCCCGGCGTGCGAACCGAAGCAGATCATCGTTACACAGCTCAAAAAGCTCAATACCGGCTGTGACCTGCTGACTTTCGGCATTACGAAATCGAAGAATCCCGCACTGACGGGCGACCTCGCGTTCACGTTCGACAAAAACGCGCGCACGCTCAAGGCCATGTACCTGAAATGGATCGAGGGCGCCAACCCGGAGATGATGATTCCAACGTTCACGCACAATGGCGAAAAGGTGCTCGTCAACGGCGAGCCGGTCGTCTCCGGCGAAACGAAGATTTCCCTGGCCAAAGATGTGGAGGTGGAAGTGGTAGCTGAAAACGGAGACAGGAAAGTCTACACCGTGACGCTGAACTGCCCGCAGATCAACACCGAACTGGCGGTACTCCACATGCAGCCCTCCTCCGAGATCGTCGGCAAGGAAAACTACGTGGACACCCGGATCGAGCTTTTCGACAAAACGCCCGGTGCGACCGGAGAGGGGTGGTGGAATACGGACGAAAACGGCAAGACGATCCAGATGCGCGGACGCGGCAATTCGACGTGGGGGCTTCCGAAAAAGCCTTTCCGCATGAAGTTTCCCGAAAAGTTCAGCCCGATCGGCCTCGACCATGCCAAGGAAAAAAGCTGGGTACTGCTATCGCAGGACATGGATAAATCGCTGATCCGCACACATATCGCGTTCTCCTATTCGCGCATCCTCTACAACAAGGCGGACAATTACCATGACGATGCCGCCGTGCTGTTCACCGCCAGCTCGAAGTACGTCAACGTCTATTTCACGGGCACTTATTACGACAGTTCGACGGGCCGGCGCGAGCAAAAGAACGGCGACTACCTGGGTGTTTACCAGATGAGCGACCAGATGGAGCGCGCCAAAGGCCGCATTGAGGTCGACAAGCTCAACGAAACGTCGCCCTCCGAAGACATCGAAGGTGGTTACATCATCGAAACCGACATCCACGAAGGCAACCATTATTCGGCCTTGAAGCGGGTCAAGATGAGTTACAAATACCCCAAGGACGACGAATGCAAGCCCGAGCAGTACGCGTATATCACCGATTTCATCAACCGGGCCGAACAGGCGCTTTACGCCGACAATTACAAGGACCGCGAGAACGGCTGGCGCAAATACTTCGATGAGAAGACCCTCGCGGACTTCATCATCATCAAGGAGCTGGCCGGCGATCTGGACGGTTATACGAGTACCTACATGTACAAACGCCGCGGAGTCGACAAACTTTTCTTCGGTCCGATCTGGGATTGCGACAAGGGTTGGAACAACGACAAGCGCATACCCCATCCGAGTTATCAGCCGCTGTCGAGTCTGATGCTCCATGCCGGATTCTGGATGCCTTCCTACGTCGAGAACGACTGGTTCTGGCGGTTGTGGGAAGACGAGAACTTCCGGGCATTCGTCGCAAAGCGCTGGGCGGACAAGAAGGCCGAACTGATCGCCGTGACCAATCGAATTTTAGACGAAGTCCCCGTCGACATGGGCAAGGCCATCGAAGCGAACTTCTCGGTCTGGAAATTCTATTACCAGTACAGCGACGAAGCCAACATGCCGGCCAGGACCTACTCCGAAGAGATCGCACGCATCCGCACGCTGACCCAGCAGCGTGCCGCCCTGCTCGACAAACTCTTCAACAAATAACCAGACCTGTAAAAACAAAGGGCCGGACTGCAATAGTCCGGCCCTTTGTTTTTACGTCGAAATACAGAAACAGCGGTTATTTGTCATTCGGTTCGGGCTGCATGTCGAACTGAATGGTTGCACCATTGGTCAGCACATCGTATTTCAGGAACGTCCGGTCGGTGGCTTTTCCATCGACGCTCATCCGACCGACATAGCGGTTTGCGGGGCTGTTCGCCGGGGCGTCGATCTCTACGGTTTTGCCGTTTTCGAGATGGATGACGGCCTTGCGGAACAGCGGCGAGCCGACTGCGTATTCGTCCGAGCCGGGGCAGACGGGATAGAACCCGAGGGCCGAGAAGACATACCAGGCCGAGGTCTGGCCGTTGTCCTCGTCGCCGCAGTAGCCGTCGGGTTTCGCGGAATAGAGGCGGTCCATCACCTCGCGGGTCCACCACTGCGCCTTCCACGGCTGGCCGACATAGTTGTAGAGGTAGATCATGTGCTGCGCAGGCTGGTTGCCGTGGGCGTAGTTGCCCATGTTGGCCACCTGCATCTCCGTGATCTCGTGGATGCGGAATCCGTAGTAGCTGTCGTCATAGATCGGCGGCACGACAAACACCGAATCGAGCATCTCCACAAATCCGGCTTTGCCGCCCATCAGCTCGGTCAGCCCCTCCGGATCGTGGAACACCGACCAGGTGTAGTGCCACGAGTTGCCCTCGGTGAAAGCGTCGCCCCACTTGTAGGGGCTGAACGGCGACTGGAAGGTTCCGTCGGCGTTGCGCCCGCGCATCAGGCGGGTTTCGGGGTCGAACAGATTTTTATAGTTCTGCGAGGCCTTTTCCAACCGTTCCGCATCTTCGGTATTGCCCAGTTTCTTTGCCACCTGTGCAATGCACCAGTCGTCGTAGGCGTATTCCAGCGTCCGGGCTGCATTCTCCGGAATGTTCACATCGTAGGGAACATATCCCAGCGTATTGTAATATTCATGTCCCCAACGTCCCGTAGAACTGACCGTAGGATGTACCTTTTCGCGTCCCGAAAGCATCGCTTCGTAAAGCGTGGCGATGTCCTCCTGCGGGGTAATGCCTTTGAGGATGGCGTCCGACACGACCGAGGCCGAGTTGTTGCCCACCATGCAGCCACGATGACCCGGCGAAGCCCATTCGGGCAGGAAACCGCTCTCGCGGTAGGTGTTCGCCAGTCCCGCCTGGATTTCGGCATTGACCGAAGGATAGACGAGGTTCAGCAGCGGAAACAGGCTCCGGAACGTATCCCAGAAACCCGTGTCGGTATACATATAACCCGGCAGCACCTCACCGTTGTAGGGACTGTAATGGACCGGATTACCTTTTTCGTCAATCTCGTAGAACTTGCGCGGGAACAGCGTCGAGCGGTAGAGGCACGAGTAGAACGTACGCAACTGCTCCTCGGTGCCGCCACTCACTTCGATTTTCCCCAGCACCTCATCCCAGCGGGCCTGCGCCTTGGCTTTCACCGTTTCGAAATCGGCATCGCCCAGCTCTTCGAGGTTGCGGACGGCCTGCTCTTCGGAGATAAACGACGAGGCCACGCGGGCGTTGACCCGTTCGCCGCGGCGGGTGGTGAAGTAGACCGCCGCCAGTGCATGGTCGCCCGTCGCTGCTGCGCCTTTCACTTCGCTTTTCCCGTCGAAAACCCGGTAGGTTTCGATCGGCTTATCGAAGCGGATAACAAAATAGTTCCTGAAATTCGCCGGAACTCCCCCGCTGTTACGCGTCGTATAGCCCACGACGGTGTGTTGGTCCAATACCTTCACCTGCGAACCCCGGTCGAAGGCGTCGATCACGACGCCCGATTCCGCACTCTCGGGAAACGTAAAACGCAGAATGGCGGCGCGTTCGGTCGGGGCCATTTCGGCAATAACGTCGTGGTCGGCGAGGTAGACGCTGTAATAATAGGGTTTCGCCGTCTCCGACTGGTGCGAGAACCAGCTCAGGCGCGACTGTTCGTCGATCTTGTCCCTGCCGCGCACGGGCATCAGCGAGAACTGCCCGTAGTCGTTGATCCACGGCGAGGGTTGGTGGGTCTGCTTCAGACCCCGGATGGTATGCGCCCCGTAGGTATAGGCCCAGCCGTCGCCCATCTTACCCGTCTGCGGGGTCCAGAAGTTCATGCCCCACGGCAGGGCAACCGCCGGATAGGTGTTACCCGTCGAAAGCGTATAGTCCGACTGGGTTCCGACAAGCGTCGTAACATATTCCGAGGGGCGCAGCAGCGTCCCGGATTTCGGAGTTTCGCAGCAGGCCGCGGCGAGGGCCGCAAATGCGAGGATCGAGAGTTTCTTCATCGTCAGTTTATGGAATTGAGCAAATCAACCTTATTTTCGTTCACCAGTTTGAGGATCAACTCCCCGAACAGGGTGTTCTGCCAGGCGAACCACGCGCGAGTGTAATCCGCGGCGTCGTGGCGCGAGAACGACTCGTGCATAAAGCCCGTTCCGGCGTCGGTGGTGATCAGTTGCAGCAGACAGTCGCGGATCTCGGCATCGTCGGTCGAGGTAAAGGCCCGCATCATGATGCTCATGGGCCAGATCATCTCGACTCCGATATGCGGACCGCCGATGCCTTCGCCCGCCGCGCCACGCCAGAAATACGGATTATCTTCGCTCCAGACAAAGCAGCGCGTGTTTTCATAGATCGGGTCCGTGCGCTCCACGTCGCCCAGGTAGGGCATGGCCAAGAGCGACGGCACATTGGCATCGTCCATCAACTGCCGCCCGCCGAAGCCGTCGACCTCGAAGGCGTAGATTTTACCGTATTCGGGATGCTCCACGACGGCGTATTCCCGGAGCGCCGCCGCCACTTCGTCGGCCAGGGCCGTACACTCCGCAGCGAGTTCCGTCTCGTTGTTTACAGTCGTCAGTATCTCAGCAGCTTTGCGCAGCGACGTGACGGCCATAAAGTTCGACGGAACGAGGAATTCGAAGGTCGTGGCGTCGTCCGAAGGACGGAATGCCGAGGCGATCAGCCCCACGGGCTTCACCGGATTGCCGCGCCCCACGCAGCACTTCGTATCCAACTGGCGGTCGGTGATGCGCAGGAACGTATACGGACCGGGGCCCTCCTTACGCTGCTGCTCTTTGAGCGTCCGGACGATGTTGCGCATCGCCGAGATCCACTCGGCACCGAAGACCGATGCATCGCCGGTCGTTTTCCAGTAGTGGTGCGCAAGGCGGATGGGATAGCAGTGCGAGTCGATCTCCCACTTACGTTCGAACACCCATGGGCTCTGGTCATTGCCCGGGTAGCCGACATCCTCGCCGACACCCGTCGGGCCGTCGTTGAAAGCGTTGGCATAAGGGTCGATGTTGATCAGCTTCATCTGCCGGCGGATCACCCCCGCGATCATCCGCTGCAACTGCGCATCCTTACCGCACAACTGCACATAGGGCCACACCTGGGCCCCCGAATCGCGCAGCCACATGGCCGGGATGTCGCCCGTGTAGACGTAGGTGTCGGGATTTCCGGCTTCATCCTCGCGGTAATGGACCGTGGTATCGAGCGTGTTGGGAAAGCAGTTGGCGAACATCCACCGCAGGCGTTCGTTAGTCAGCAGACCGCACACGCGGGCGATCTCCCCTTCCACAGCTTCCGACTTAAAAAGCCGTTTCTCCGCAGCCGGACGTTGGTCGGCATACGTTTCCGGTTCGTCCGGACAGTACCAAACCTTCGGCTCCGCACCCATTTCGAAGCGCAGTTCCCCGCCCTTCATCACATCGGCATGGACGATCCAGGGTTTCGTATAGGGCTGGCCGTTCAGCCAGATGCGCTGGATGTATTTATTCTCCGCAGAGTTGTTCTCAGCCGTCACGGTGAACGTGCCGCCCGGAACCGCAATCTCCACCCGGTCGAACAGGGGCGATCCGAACCAATATTTTCCGCCCGCAGGCTCGACCTCGTACATGCCCAGCGCCGAGAGGACGTACCACGCCGACATCTGGCCCACATCCTCGTTGCCCGAAAGGCCATCCGGCTGGTCGTGGTAGAGCGTCGTCAGCACCTCCCTTACTTTATCCGCCGTCTTCCACGGCTGGCCCAGCATCGTGTAGAGGTAGAGAATGTGGTGGCTCGGCTCGTTGCCGTGGGCATATTGGCCGATCAGGCCCGAGATGTCGGGCGAAGTCTCGCCGCCCTCAATCACCGAACTTACCGTAAACAACGAATCCAGTTTTTCGATCATCTTTTCGCGGCTGCCGAAGCAGGCCTCCAATCCCGCAACGTCGTGCGGCGCGAGCCATGTATACTGCCAGCCGTTGCCCTCGCAGTAGTCGTCGGCGCGGTGGGTCGAAGCGAAGGGACTGAACGGCGTGCGCCACCCCTTTTTCGAGTCCCGGCCCCGCATAAAGTGCGTCGAGGGGTCGAAGTAATTGCGGTAAGAGTGGCTGCGATCCGTGAAATAGTTTGCGTCCCCGGTCTTGCCCAGCGCCTCGGCGGCCCGGGCTGCGGCGCCGTCGGCCAGCGCATATTCCATGTCGTAGGCCACCGCTTCGTTGAACAGGTCGCACGGGATATAGCCGTACTGCATCCTCAGGCCGTTGCCCCGGTCGGGGTTCATAGCTGTCTTTTTGATGGCTTCGAAAGCCTTCTCCTTATCGAAACCTTCGATACCCTTCACGATGGCGTCCGCAACGACCGGGATACCCGGATTGCCCACCATGCAGTCGGTCTCGTTGCCCCACAGATGCCACACCGGAAGGCGGCCCTGCTCGTCGGCAATATGCAGCATCGTCCGGATGATGTCGGGCATCTTCTCCGGATGGAGGATCGTCATCAGCGGCATCGCGGCCCGGTAGGTGTCCCACAGCGAGAAGGTCGTGTAATTGGTGAATCCGGCATTGCGGTGGATTTCATGTTCCGAACCGTAGTGGTCGCCGTTTACGTCGCAGAAGAGCGACGGAGCGACCATCGTGTGATAAAGCGCCGTATAGAAAATCCGTTTCGCCGCCTCGTCCGTCGTCGTGACCTTCACCTTCGACAACTCGGCGTTCCATTTCGTATCGGCGGCTTTTACCGTGGCGCCGAAGTCCCAGCCGGGAAGTTCCGCTTCGAGGTTCGCCTTCGCACCCTCGATGCTCACGGGCGAAAGGGCCACTTTCAGCAGCACCTGTTCGTCGGCTGCGGTTTCGAACTCCACACGCAGGTAACGCCCCCTGACCGTTACGGCATCACCCGCCGGCACGGCCTCTTCCGCATCGGGATAAGAGATGTTCCTGACGGGTTTGGAGAAGACGGCCGTGAAGTAGACGCGCTGGTCGTTGGCCCAACCCGTCGAATAGCGGTAACCGCTGATCCGGTCGCCGTCGACGACAAATGCGGTTTCGGTAGCCTTGTCCCAGCATCCGCCGTTCTCCAGGTCGAAGACCACGGCTGCTTCCGTCGAGGCAGGGAAGGTGTATTTGTGGAAGCCCACACGCTCCGTAGCGGTCAGCTCGGCTGTAACGCCGTAGCGGGTCAGCGGAACCGAGTAATAGCCCGGTTTGGTGATCTCCTTTGTCCGGTCGGCATAGGACCAGAGGCCCGAAGCAGGGTCTTTCTCCTCCCCGCGGGCATAGGTCACCTCGCCCGTAACGGGCATGACGGTGATGTCGAACAGGTCGCCGATGCCCGTACCGGAAAGGTGCGTATGCGAAAAGCCGATCACCGTCGAGTCCGAAACGTGGTAGCCCGAAGTCCAGTCCCACGCCTGCGGGATGCTCGTGGGGCCTAATTGCACCAGTCCGAAAGGAACATTCGCGCCCACGAAGACGTGGCCGTGGCCGCCCGTGCCGATCTTCGGGTCGACGAAGCGGGTAAAATCGTTGTCAACGACCGGCTGCGAGCAGGCGCCCAGCAGCAACGCAGCAGCGGTCAGTAGTTTTGCATGTTTCATCTATCTCTCGTTTTTAAGTTCGAATGTCAGTTTGCCGCCCCGGAGCAGTTCATCGTGGCCCACGCGATAGCGGCCGAGCGGTGTTCCGCCCAAAGTCATCTTCCGGATATATCCTCCGCCATTTTTTTCGATCACCAGCGTTCCGCCATCGGTATCGATCTCGACGCGGTCGAAGGTCGGGGCAGTCAGCGTATAGTAAGGCTCCCCCGGGCAGTCCGGATAGAAGCCCATCATCGAGAAGGCCGCCCACGCCGACATCGTGCCCGTGTCGTCGTTGCCCGGGATGCCGTCGGGCGCTGTCGTAAAGTATTTATCCAGCAAACGCCGTACTTCGCGCTGCGTGCGCCACTCCTCACCCCGGAAGCGGCTGAAAAGGTAGGCATAGGCGATGTCGGGTTCGTTCGCAGGGTCGTAAAGGCCCTCGTCGAAGACCATTTGCAACTTCTCCACGAACTTCCGTTTGCCGCCCATCAGCCGTGTCAGTCCCTCCACGTCGTGCGGCACATAGAACGTATAGTTCCAGGCCGAGCCTTCGTGGAAGCCCGGCGCCGCCGTGAAGTTCTCGCCCGCCTTCGGATCGAAGGGCGTCAGGAACGCACCCTCTTTGGTGATGGGCCGCAGCGTGCCGAACTCCTTGTCGTAGTAGTGCTTATAACCGAGAGAACGCTCCCGGAACAAGGCTGCATCGTCCTTCCGGCCCAGCGAATCGGCCATGAGCGACAAGGCATGGTCGGCGATATAGTATTCCAACGCATGCGACACGGAGTTGTCCCCCGACAAATCGGCGGCATAGAAGCCCAGCGGCACATAACCCTTTTCGATGTAGGGGTCGATGTCGGGACGCATCTTGTTCTGCGCTCCGGGCATCGTGGCCGACTTGCGCATCGCCGCATAGGCTTTCGCCATGTCGAAATCCCGAAGCCCTTTCATCCAGCTATCGACAAGGACGGGAATCGACGGGTCACCCTCCATCGTGAAGGTCTCGCGGCCGTAAAGCTCCCATTTCGGCAGCCAACCCCACTCCTCGTACATGCCGACCATCGAACGCAGCATCTCGGCCTGACGTTCGGGGTAGACCAGCGTCAGCAGCTGGTGCAGGTTGCGGTAGGTGTCCCACAGCGAGAAGACCGTATAGCGGTCCCCGTCGGTGACCCCTACCCCGCTGCCCTCCATCAGCGGGTATTCCCCGTTGACATCGCTCAAAAGATTGGGGTGAATCAGCGCGTGGTACAGCGCCGTGTAGAACACCGTCTGCTGCGCCGCCGTGCCGCCCTCGACACGGATACGGCCCAGATCCTCGTTCCAGCGAGCACGGGCCTGCTCCCGGATAGCGTCGAACGTCACGCCCGCAGGCTGCTCCGCGTCGAGGTTCCGACGGGCGTTTTCCGTACTTACATAGGAAATGCCCATCCGCACCTCGACCTGTTCGCCCTCCCGCAGGTCGTCGAACGTGAACCAGTAGCCCACGTCGTCGCCCGCCAGTTCGCGGCCGTATTCCGTATAGAGTTTGTATTTGCCGTTGTCCGGAGTCCACTCCGCCTCCACGCCCGTCATCGGGCGTTGTTTCTTCCAGTAGCCCGAAGCCGACGGGGTTTTCGACACCCGCAGCACGAAATAAACCGGGAACACCTTCTGCGGGTTATAGCAGAAAGTCCCCAGCAGTTTCGTGCCCTCGATCTCCGTCGCACTCACGCGCCGCACCATTGCACCGCTTTCGTTCGTGAGCCCTTCGCCCAGGTTCAGCAGCAGGTGCCCATCGCCCCCGGGGAACGTGTAGCGTTCGGCCGAAGTGCGCGGCGTAGCTGTCGCTTCGGCGAGGATGTCGTATTTGTCGAGCGTCACCGAGTAATAGCCCGGAGCGGCCTTTTCGTCCCGGTAGGCCGTGCCGTACTCCTTGTAGTCCACCGTCAGCTCTCCCGTCGTGGCCATCGTCAGCAGCGCCCCCATATCCGGGCACCCCACGCCGCTCAGGGAGCCGTGCGCGAAGCCCGTGAAAAACTTGTTATGGTACTCGTAAGGCGTCGACCACCAGCGGGCGTCCTTGTCGTAGACGTTCTCCGCAGAGCCCATCACGTTGAACGGAACAACCGACATCATCCCGTTCGGCGTGACGGCCCCGGGATTCGTCGTCCCGAAGTTGGTCGTTCCGATAAACGGATCGACCCGGTCTGCGGGCGTCTGCGCACGGGCGGTCAGCGCAAAGGCAAGGGCCGTCAGCAGCGCAAGGCGTCTCATAAAATGTTGTTTTTCTTCGTGAATTCGATGATCTCGTCGATATAGCCGAACGCAAGGCCCGTGACCGTATCGGCACAACCATAGTAGACCGCCACGCGCCCCGTTGCGGGGTCGTGCAGTGCGGCGCAGGGGAACGTCACGTTCGGAACGTCGCCCATACACTCGTAGGTCTCGCGCGGCGAGATCAGGTAGGGACCGCTGCGGGCAATGACCTTCCACGGCTCGTCGAGGTCGAGCAGCGCCGAACCGAAAGCGTAGACATAGCCATTGCACGAGCGCAGTACGCCGTGGTAGAACAGCAGCCAGCCCTCTGAAGTTTCGATGGGCACGGGACCCGCACCAATCTTCATACACTGCCACGCCGAGACTTCGAACACCGCAGGCGACATCACATGGCGGTGACGCCCCCAGAACTCCATATCGGGGCTTTCGCTGTAAAATATATCCCCGAAAGCCGTATGGCCGTTGTCGCTCGGACGCGAGAGCATCGCGAACTTCCCGCCAATCTTACGCGGGAACAGCACCCCGTTGCGGTTGAACGGGATAAAGGCGTTCTCCAACTGGTGGAAGGTCTCGAAATCATCCGTCCAGGCAATGCCGATTGTAGGACCGTGGTAGCCGTTGCACCACGTCACGTAATATTTATCCTCGATCTTCGCCACACGCGGGTCATAGCCATAAACCCACTGGCCTATTTCACCATCGCCGCCCGTCAACCTGAAGTCCTCCTCGGCGATGTCCCATTTCAGACCGTCCTCCGAGAAGCCCACATGGATGCGCATGCGACGGTTCGTATCGTCGCAGCGGAAGACCCCCGCATAATTATACTTGCCCTTTTGGAACGGCACCACCGCCGAGTTGAAAACCGAGTTCGAAGTCGATAAAGCGTCGCGCCCGATAATCGGGTTCTGCGTGTAACGCCACAAAACCTCTTTCGAGCCCGCGGGACGAGCCTCCCAGGGCATGTCAGGAAGGGCCTGACCGCATATTTTCAAGTTTGAGTTCATAGTTCTACGAATTAATTGATATTGATTTTATTGAGTAGACAAATATACGACTTTTTTACGGGATTTAAAAGCCTCCGGAGCCAAGATAATCAAGGTTTTGCGAACCGCACGACCGGCAGTTCAGGACATCGCGGAGGCTTGTCCCGGAATTGCATCGTTACACCATAAACAGCGGTCGGTCCGCAACCGAAATAACAGGGTCTTAACCCTCCGGTCATGCACCCGGCGCAACAAATCACAACAATATAAATATCAGCTTATTACACATTAATTCGCAACGATTATCCGCCTCTCGGAAATATCCTCCGACACTAAAAAACGTGCAGACCAATGTCCGAAAACAAGGGTCTGCACGTTTCGCGTTGTCAAAAAGACCGCTATTTATAAACGATCTGGGTAGTATTGTCCTTGGTAACCGTCACCTTACCCATCTGGGAGGTCGACATGGTAAGCGTCCTAAGCTCGGAATTCTGCATCCGGCAGTCGAGCGTCCGAAGGTTCGGACAGCCCGAAACGTCGAGCGCCGTCAGCTTATTGCGCCAGAGGTTGACCGTCGTAATGTTTTCGCCCGAAAGTTCCAGCGACTGGGACCAGTAATAGGAATAGGGATAAGAGCCGCTCTTGGTGGTGTAGTCGTAGAGTTTTCCGTCGCTCCAGGCCGAAGACGATCCGAAATTGACGGCGGTTACATTCGGGCCGACATGCAGCGTTTCGAGCGCATTAGGCACACATTTGGAGAGGTCGGCAACCATCGTCGTACTGATATCCAGCGCACGCAGGCGCCCGTACATACAATTCAGCGTCGTCAGATTCGTAAACGCCTCGATGCCCTCGGCCGATGCGATGCCGCCTTTGCTCCAAAGCGTGGTGTAGGTGTCGAGCGCAGTGGCGGCGGCACCTTCAGATGTCAGCAGATATCCGTCTCCCGAAGCCATGATATACCCCAAGCCGAGCAGGTACTCCCGGAAAACATCATCGGGGAATTGCAGTAGTTTGGCCTCGCCCTGCTGTATGATAAGCGTTTGGTTCAGGGCCGTGATACCGGTTTTCAGCGATACCTGCGTCATACGAAAATCGTCAACGGCAGCGATATTGAGCACAATCTCCTGCGACGACCAGGTTTCCGGCGCCACAACTTCCGAAGCGAGTGTCACCCAACTGCGGGCATCCTCGGGAACGACCACCTCGAACGGGATGTTGCTCCACACCGTAACGCGCATCTGCCCGGCCTTAAGGTCGCCTTTATACTCCGTTTCGCCATCGACGCGCAGCATGTCGGTCTGCGCCTGATTCACGGGCAGCGAACGCGGCGCAAGGCCCTCGCCGCTCAGGACGATCGAACCCGAACGGGGATAATACGTATCGTTGGCTGCGACCTGGTAATATTTGTAAAAAATCTGCATCGCCCGGGTTTCGGACGCACCCGTGAAAGGCGTAATCCATTCGCTTGCAGCGGGATCGATCTCAGCAGTAAACCCTTCGACATTCGACTCCATGCGCAGGCGGATCAGGCCGCCTTCGCTGTCCAGATCGAAACGGTCTTCGGAACAATCGACGACCATGTCGTTGGCCTGCGTCACGAGCAGACGCGCCGTACTGCCGCCGCAGATAAAGGTAAAGACCTCGCTGCGCGGTTCGGACGAGGGGTTCGCATCGGCGGTGAAAGTCACGGCATCGCCGCTTTTCCCCTCAACGGCGGACGGGATGCACCATGTCTTGCGGCCCGTCAGGCGCCACGCGCCGGAACTGGTCACCTGGACGACGTTCGTGCCGTCGGCCGGGTCGCCCCCAGGAAGAAATCCGAGCGTCTCTATGCCGATCTCCACCGTGGCCTGCGGTTGCGGGGATTTCTGTGTATCGTCATCGTCGCAGGCACACAAAACGGCCGCCGGGAGCAATATCCAAAATAGTTTTTTCATCTTTGTAGGATTCATTTCAGGTTAAACGCATCTTGTTACTTCCAGTCGGCATGCCAGCTCCTGCCCGAAAAAACGACCGTATCGTCGTAGAGCTTCGTGGCGACCGTTCCGAGTACATTGCGGTAGACAGATTCATAGGAAGCACCTCCGTCACCGTCGGCGGCACGCAGGTGGTAAATAACCTGCACGCCGTAGCCGTCTTTGCGCACCAAATCCAGGTTCCAGAGGTTGGCGCTCTCGATCTCGATCGACGAAGCTCCCCAGCCGCTTTTATTCATACCGAGGATGTTCTTGTACCCGTTCAGGTTCAGGCTGCCGTACATCGCGTCGTAGGCATAGTCGACGAAATCGCCGGGCATCATACCGTCGACCAGCATGTCGAATCCGAAAAAGCCCTTGTCGGGATACGGCATGACGGCTCCGATGTAGTAGATCGTACAGAGTTTGTCGGGCATCGCCTTCTTGGTTTCGTACAGCAGGCGGGCATAGGGATAAGGGCCGCGCTCGACACATCCGGGACGCATGGGATGCTTGTCGTAATCCGACCACTCGTCGTCGAAATCCACGCCGTCGAGCCCGTAGGCCGTAACGATCGACCGCAGTTCGGCAGCGAACTCGCGCGCCGCCTCATCCGAGAGATTGGCCACGCCCGTGCCGTCGTGATCGCCCAGAATCGTCAGGCAGACCTTGATACCCTTGTCCTGCAGCGGCTTGATGTACTTGTCGCGGTGGTCCAGCAGGTGCTGAATGTTCGAATTGATCTTCACGCCGATGCGCCCCGTCTCCTCGATGTAGCGGATGTTCGCCGCAAAAAGATTTACGATGTCGAAAAGCGGTTTCCCGCTCTTGCGAACCGTCCATTCCCCGGTATTGAGGGGATTGTTACTGTTGCACTCGACGTAGCAGATCGTCACGATGCCGGTTCCCTTGTCCGTCGAAGGCCGCTCGCCGAGCGCCTTGACGAAAAGCAGGTAGTTTTTCGAATCGACCGAAATCTTAATGCCTTCGTTCCGGGACTCGACGGCCAGCGGAAGGACATAAGTGGAGCCTTCGACGAGGAGTTCGCCCGGCCGCAGCGTCACGGCCACGGGGTGCGACAGCCGATCGCCCGGGGCAATCAGCACGGAGCCCTGTTCCTCGACAGAAACGAGGCTGGCCGGGAAGATTTCGTATCCGGTCTTATTGGTTTCGTTATAAGCCTCCAGCAGGCTTTCGTCCACTTTCAGGACGACATCGACGGCCTGCGTCGCGGCTTTCGAAAGCGCGATGCGAAATTCGGGAGCCACGGCTTCCGTGCGCAGTTCGATACTTTGAGCCCGCACCCCGGCGCAGTTTTCGATGCGGCAGTAAACGCCGTCGACGGTCGTCAGGCCGTTGCCGTCGGCCTTCCCCACCTCGATGTCGTCGTTGCAGGAAACAAGTACCCCGGCCAGCGCAAGCGCCGCGGCGGACAGCCCCGCACACATATATTTCATTGGAATCATGTTCGTTTTCATTTTAATCCGTTAAAAACCTATTTGGGTTCGGGAAGCGTAACCGGCGTCCACTTGACCGGACTTTTCGCCAGACCGTCGTTGCCGTTGCCCGTATGGTCGGTGATGGTGAGGCCGTTGCCTTCGTTGAACTTCCAGTAGGCGACCAGCCCCGGCGCATCGGGCTCCACTTCATAGGGATTCCCGGCAATCTCCTCCGGGGTGCGCACGACGTTCCAGATGCGGAATTCACTCATTTCACCGTCCAGCTCGCGGCCCGGTTCGTAGGAGAATCCGATGTAGAACTTCTGCTTCTGCCATCCGACCGGCTTGCCGAAGCTCGCAGGTTCGGTGTAATTCAGGTCGCCCTGTTCGCCGACCAGTTCTCCATTGATGTAGAGTTTCACCTCTTTGGCATTCATGTCATAGGTCGCCGCAATATGTATCCATTTGTCGGTGGGCAGCAGGCAGGCGTCGTTCGAAATACTGCCATACGGCGTCACGTACTGCAGCTGATTGGGTTTAAGACCGTTATCGCTGATACGCAGCAGGAAGTTACCTTCGATGCCCATCACGGTCTGGATGCCGGGATCGAACCTGTGAACGCGGATCAGCGCTTCGAGCGTGAACTGCTCCAGGTCGTTGCAGACCGCAGCCGAGGTTTTTTCATCCAGGAACGTCGGAATCGAAACGTAGTTTTTCTTCTCCATGTCGGCAACCACACTGATCGAGGGCACGCCCTTGAAGACATAGTAATGCGTGCTCGCGCTTTGCAGCACGGAGATACCGTCGGCAGCGGCGATGGTAACCGGAAGCACGTAAACCTTGTCGCGGTCGAGCAGGTTCAGGTCACGGAAGGATACCGTCACCTCGGACGACTGCACCGTACCCTGGCTCAGCAGCGCCTTTCCGTCGAGAAGCTCATAGAACTCCTCTCCCAGCGGTTCGGCATTATCGTAATAAGCCGAATTGTAGGTGGCGGCCAGCGAAGGATCGGCACGGAATTCCAGGTTGACATTCTGCCCGGCAGGTTTGGGAACAGCCGCCCGGATGGTGCGCGTCGTTTCGCGGAAAGAGTTTTTCAGCGGCATGGTTTCGGTCTTCGAAGCCGCGTCGATATAGACCTTGTTGTCGAACGGGGCATTGCGCGTCACATCGTCGCCGCAGCCCGTAAACGCCGCGCCCGAGAGCAGCAGCGCCATGAGATATATTCGAAGTTTCATCGTTCATCTATTTTTGGGGAGAGGGATTCATGATGTCGATCGCCTCCCGGGTGTATTTATAGATCAATGTCGTATTGTAGAAGTCGTCCTGGATGTTGTAGATACCCAGTCCGGCTTTGGTGAAACCCGCCTCGGGAGCCGTCACCCAGGCCGCGGCCTCGGTCAGGGCGCGGAGCGTGAGCTGTCCGTCCGCACCGGCGAAGCGGCCCGTCGTCGGGTCGTTCGGATCGGTCGAAACAGGGGCTACGGCCACGATGAACCGGTCGGCAGGAACACCTTCGCGAAGGGCCATCAGTACACTCTGGCTCAGCATGTAAGGCGTCGTCGCAGTCATCTTGCGCAGGACGATGTAGCGGCTGAGGTCCAGCAGACTCTTGTCTATGAGCCACTGCGGATCGCCTTCGTAGACGAACAGTTTGTCGGTGTGTGCGGCAACCCATGTCTTGAGCCGGGCGGTGAACAGCGCCTGGCGCGCCGTCTGCTTCACACGCTCGGCCTCCTCCATGTAATGCGTATCGAGGGGCGTGTAGTGCACAGCTGCACCGTCGTACCCGTACTTATCCACCAGTTTCAGCGCAGCATCCGTATGCTCAGCAAGGAACGCCAGAAAACTGTCCGCCACGGGCTCCCCGCCGCCCTCCGCGGATGCAGGTTCAGGTTCGGGTTCCGGGACCTGCGAAGCCTCCCAGAGCGCTTCGATCCGGTCGTAATCGAAGGTAAAGATCACCTTGGTTCCCTTCTCGCGCAGGGTCTTCATCTCCGCGAGTTCCCGTTCGCAAAGGCCGTCGGGATGCAGCAGCGACACGATGTCCACGCTGTCGGGAATGGCATCCATACGGTGGGCGCGGGTGACGGGAACCTTGACGCTGTTGTCGAACCACGCGTAGACGACCTTGTGATCCGAGGTCTTGTACGCATTCAGGTTTTCGAGGTAGCGGGCATAGAGCCCGGGGGCATCCCCGGAGATGTCGGGACGTTCGATGGAGAGCGATTCCGGCTCCGTCCAGTCGTCGCAGGCAGTCACGGCTGCAACGGCAAAAAGACAGAGCAAAGGTACCGTCAACTTATATTTCAGCATGTAGTTCATAGCGATTATTTGTTAGGTTTGCAATCCCACCACAAGCGGGTGGCCATGTTGTCGGGACCTCCGAGCAGTTTCAGCGCTTCGGCGTAATTCACGGCATTGTCGGTGAACTCATTCTGCGGATAGGGCACACGGCCGGGCATGCCGCCCTGCTCGATACCCATGCCCGAAGCATCGGGCGACGGCAGCAGACGGGGATACCCAGTCCGGCGATACTCGGCCCAGGCTTCGTTGCCCAGCGGGAAACAGGCGATCCACTTCTGGGTGATGATGCGTTCGAGATTCTCCTCGTCGTCCGCCGCCGGATCCCAGGCAATGGTTATCGAGCTCTGTCGCGGTGCGCTGTAACGGCCCGTAGGATCCTCGTAGGCCGCAGGTGTTGCAACGGCATTGCCCGCATAGACATCGGCGCCGGCAAGGCCGTACTGCTGAAACGAAAGTTCGATCCCCTGTTTGTAGAAATCTTCGGCTTCGCCGCCGACCTCCCAGCCGCGCAGGGCCGCCTCCGCTTTGAGGAAAGCGACCTCGGCAGCATTCATCCACAAAATAGGCGTAGCGTTCTCCACCAGCATTCCCGAGTAGTCCGAACGGTTGCGGTCATCGTAACGCACTCCCGAACGAAGACCGTTATATCCCCCGTTGACGGTTCCGGCCTTGGTGAAATAGGACTCGCGGCGCGGATCGGCATATCCGTTCATATACGACGTAAGATCGGCCGAAATACGCGAATCGCGCCACGAAGTGACGGTCAGCGTATTGGGGTTCTTCGTCACCGGCATCAGCGCATTGTCAGCGTTGTCCACCATTGTGTTCGGAGCGGCGGCTTCGGCCATTTCGCGGGCCTTTTTTTCATCGACGTAACTCAGCCGCAGGGCCATGCGGAGTTTGAGCGAATTGGCGAAGCGAATCCATTTCGAGATGTTACCGCCGTAGACTTTGTCGGCCTTGGAGTTGAAACTGCCGGTACGGTGCGCCATGAGGATGGCGATGGCTTTGTCGAGCTGTTCGAACAGCGTGTCGTAGACTTTTTCCTCCGAATCGTAGGGAGCCGTAAGCGAACCGTCGCGCCCCACCTGGGAATAGGGAATCGGGCCGTAAATGTCGGTCACGCGGTGGATAGCCGCCGCACGGATCACCTCGGCGACCGCCAGGATCACGGGATCGTCGGTATTCGCCTGCAGCTTGACATAGTTCTTATAGATTTCGGGCAGGACCACCTTGAACGCCGGACGGGTCCAGTCGTCGGTCGGATTGTAGAGCGTGGTGCGGGTGTCCCACGAGCCGGAATCGGCCATGTAGCCGCCGAACGGACAGCCCATCAGGTTCTCGATAAACTGGTATTGATGCTCCTCAAGCGGAATAACCCACCCCTGCATACCGGTCAGTGCCGCACTTACGATGTAGGCGTCGGCCCCCATCTGATCCTTCGTGGCATCGTTGGGATCGGTGTTGATCTCCTCGTAGTTGGCCGTGCAGGCGGCAACGCAGAGGGTTCCCAGCGCCAGCAGCGTCTTGATAATTGATTTATTGCGTGTCATAGCTGTTACAGATTAAAATTTCAGTCGCACGTTGAAGCCGATGTTCCGGGTATTGGGCATCATGTAGTAGTCGATGCCCTGATAGTAGTTGCCCGTGGTGGCTACCGACTCGGGATCGAAGGGCGCTTTGTTGTAGATCATCCAGAGGTTGCGGCCTACGAGCGAAACGGTAATATCACATACTTTAAGCCATTTGCGGGGGATCGTATAGCCGATCGAAGCCTCCGAGAGGCGCACGTTCGTAGCGCTGTAACTGTAGTACTGCGGAACACCGGTATTGCCGCCGACCACCGAATACCAGTTATAGGCGGGAATCAGGTTGCCCTCGACCGAAACGCCTCCCGCATCGCGCGCCGCAGCCGAAGCTTCCGACACGCCGTAACGGTCCAGTTGGGCCTGTGTGGCCGAATAGACGATGCCGCCCAGGCGGGCCGACACCATGAATCCGAAGTTGAGATTCCCCCACGCAAAATCGTTGCGCCACGCCATATTGGCCTTGGGAAAGACGCTGCCGAGTTTGATGTCCCCGGCCTTGGAATTGGTCGCCACCTTGCCGTCGGCATCGACGTAGATATATCCGTCAGCATCGCGCTTGAGGTCGATGATCGAATAGAGATCGCCGAGGCTGCCGCCCGGTTTGAGGATGAAGCGCGCATCGCCCAGACCGCCGATATCGAGCCGGTCCTTGGTGATGACGGCTCCCGTCTCGGGATGGACATAACCGTCGACCAGTTCCAGGATGCGGTTGCGGTTGGAGGAGAGCGTATAGCCCGACCGCCAGGAAAATTTACCCCACGTATTCTTGTAGTCGAGTTTCAGCTCGACGCCTTGGTTGCGGACGCTGCCCGTCTGCACATAGAGCTTCGAATAGCCGCTCGACACCGAGATTTCGGGGTTGAAGGTCTGGTTGAAAGTCTTGGTGTCGTAATAGCTCACGTCGAGCGAGAAATGCCGCAGGAAGCGCATCGTAAGCCCCACCTCCCACGAATTTGTCCGTTCGGGCTTGAGGTTGTACATCGGGTAGAAGGTTTCCTGCTGCCACTGCTTGTTGGCATTGTCCCACTGATAGGTGGGATTGGCCAGAAAACGCGCAAAGGGAAGGCCCACCGAGGCGAACGAGCCGCGCAGTTTCAGGTAGGAGAGGTTTTTGGGCATGCTGGGGATGATCTCCGAGAGCACGACGGCAGCACCTACCGAAGGATAGAAGAAGGAGCTCTTGACCGATTGGGGTCCGGCCAACTGCGAAGGCCAGTCGTTACGCCCCGTAAGGGTCAGGTAATAAGCGCCCTTGAAGCCGACTTCGACACTGGCGAAGACGGACTGCGTCTGTTCGTGCCAGCCGCTCTGAATACGCTTGGTTTCCGTATCGTCGAGCTGGAAGATGTTGAAGACATTGGGGAGGCCGTCGGCGCGGATCGGTCCGCGGTTCTGGTTCGAAGTCTGGCGCATGTCCGAGAACGAACCGCCGACGTTGGCCTGCAGCGACCAGTCGTCCCATATCTTGTTGATGTTGAGCATCGCATCGCCGTAAGTCTGTTTGTCCTTGGTGATCGTAATGCCATAAAGACCGTTCTGGGCATCCTCGCTGTTCTCGGAGTTCACCAGGTTGGTCGTGGCATAGAGTTTTTCCGTGAAGTCGTTGTTCGAATTGTCGATCCTGATACGGCCCGCAACACTCATCCAGTCGAAAATCT
>JAEZTA010000150.1 GCA_023443765.1 Bacteroidota bacterium
ACCTGCTGGGCCCGGATACGGCTGTTGCGTTCCAGTTCGCCGATCACCTTTTCAACCGGGGCATCGCGGTCGTAATCCTTGCGGAAACGGTGGCGCAGGCTCGAAATGCCTGAGGTCTGGAGGTGAACCGAAAAGATGCGCACCGTATCGTTGCCCACCTTCAGGTCGGCCTGCAGGTAATCATTGCCCGATTCGGGGAACTTGACATA
The DNA here is from genome assembly GCA_023443765.1 of Bacteroidota bacterium. Lineage (GTDB taxonomy): Bacteria > Bacteroidota > Bacteroidia > Bacteroidales > Rikenellaceae > Alistipes. The sequence continues at coordinate 210 of JAEZTA010000150.1, forward strand.
GCGGTGGTCGAGGATCGGGAAACGGCTCAGGATGGCCTGGCCGCTCTGGGCGGCGCAGTAAGGCATTCGCGAAGCGAAAAAGCGGGCGATGCTGTCGGCCGGAAATTTGGCGTCTTCGATAAATTCCTGCAGGCAGAGCACGTCGACCTCCTCGCGTTTCATCACCGAAGCGATGCCATAGGCGGTAATCGGCGTGGGACCGAGACGGCGGAAGCCGAAGGCGTTGAGCGTCGCCACACGGATGTCGCGCGGCTCTTTGCTGCCGAAATCGGGTAACTGAACCATGGCCGAAATGTAACCCAGGTTGAGCGCCAGCGCCGCAACGGGCATCAGCGCAACACCCCATTTACGACGGAAAAGCCACCAGACGAGCGCTGCGAGGTTAAGTACCAGGATAACAGGCATCAGCAGTGCGATCGAAGCCCAGAAATTCCCGGATTCGGGCGAGATGAACGACGAGCGCCAGCTCACGACAGCCGCGGCCAGCAACAGTGCGGTAAAGGCGATGGCCAGACTTTTGAACAGATAGGATACGGCTTTTCGGCCCATAAGGTATATTATTTCGACCTAATTTGTTTATTTCGGTTGCAAAGATACATAATTTTAAATAATAATTCTATCTTTGCTCGCTAGAATCAAACGTTTCTATTTGAGAATGAAGCGAATATTAATTTCAGGCGGCGCCGGGTTTATCGGCTCCCATTTGTGTGAAAAGTTACTTGCGGAAGGTAACGACATCATCTGCATCGACAACTATTTCACCGGACACAAGAGCAACATCCGACACCTGTTGTCGCACCCGAATTTCGAGGTCATCCGCCACGACATCGTCTATCCCTACATGGCCGAAGTCGAGGAGATTTACAACCTCGCCTGCCCCGCCTCGCCCATCTACTACCAGCACGACCCGATCAAAACCACCCAGACCTCGGTGATCGGTGCAATCAATATGCTCGGCATGGCCAAATACAACCGGGCCAAAATCCTTCAGGCGTCGACCTCGGAAGTTTACGGCGACCCGCTGATCCATCCCCAACGCGAGGACTACTGGGGCCACGTCAACCCGCTGGGCATCCGCTCGTGCTACGACGAGGGCAAACGCTGCGCCGAATCGCTCTTCATGAGTTACTACCGCGAACACGGCATTCCCGTGAAGATCATCCGCATATTCAACACCTACGGCCCGAAAATGGACATCAACGACGGACGTGTGGTGTCGAATTTCATCGTACAGGCGCTTCGGGGCGATAAAATCACGATCTACGGCGACGGCGAACAAACCCGTTCGTTCCAGTACATCGACGACATGATCGAGGGCATGACCCGCATGATGAACATCACGCCCGACGACTTCACCGGCCCGGTGAACATCGGCAACCCGCACGAATTCACCATTGCCGAACTGGCCCGCGAAGTGATCGAACTGACCGGTTCCAACTCAAAGATCGTCCACCTGCCCCTGCCGGCCGACGACCCCCAGCAGCGGCAGCCCGACATCTCGCTGGCCCGCAACATGCTCGACGGCTGGGAGCCGAAAATCCAGTTGCGCGACGGTCTGCTTAAGACGATTGCCTACTTCGAGGAGGTATTGTCAAGGGGGGGGGTTCGGCGCTGAGGCTGAACCGGTACGTGCAAAATCGCGGCCACAATTTATAAAGGCGGAATCCTTCTGGATTCCGCCTTTTTCGTGCAACGATTTCGTCCTAATTGACAAGCATCGCGTGACGGTAACCGTCGGTCTTGTTCCAGTCGCCGCGCGTGAAGTCGGGAACGGCCACCGGAGCGCTGTTATTTTCGAGCGACATCGACGTAAGGGCTCCGATACACGACCATTCAGCCGCGTCGTACACATCCTGATCCAGCGGCAGCCCGTGTTGCAGGCAGTAGATCAGGCGGTAATCCATGATGAAGTCCATGCCGCCGTGACCGCCGACCTCGCGGGCCTTCTCCTCGATCTGCATGACGATCGGGTCCTTGTACCGCTCCATCAGCGCCTCGCGCACCTCCTTCGACACGAAGCGGTGGGCGCTCAGGTTTTCGTGGTCGGGCACACCCGAATCCGAAAGTTGCTCGGGATTGAAAGCGTAGCCCTGAATGGGATATTTGTTGGCAAAACCCTTCGTGCCGGTCAGTTGGTACATGCGGCTGTAAGGACGCGGCGTGTAGACGTTGTGCTCCAACAGGATCGTGCGGCCCTTCTCGGTCTTGATCATCGTCAGCGTCTGGTCGGCATTGGCGAACTCGGTGGCGCCCAGCTTCTCTTCGGCAAGTTTCAGGCCGTTGACCGATTTGGTATCCATCGACACCAGGTAGTTCATCTTGTCGCCGCGGTGGATGTCCAGCAACTGGCAGGCGGGGCCGAGGCCGTGCGTGGCGTAAACGTCGCCGCGGTGGTTCTGGTTGAATTTCAGACGCCAGCTATCCTGATAGTAGTCCCAGAAGGCGTCGAGGTCGTGGATGTACGAACCCTCGACATGGAGGATGTCGCCGAACAACCCCTGACGGGCCATGTTGAGCGTCGTCAGTTCGAAGAAGTCATAGACGCAGTTTTCGAGCATCATGCAGTGGCGCTGCGTCTTCTCGGCGGTGTTCACCAATTGCCAGCACTCTTCGAGCGACGTGGCAGCAGGAACCTCCACGGCCACGTGCTTGCCCTGCTCCATGGCGTAAACGGCCATCGGAACGTGTTGCAACCACGGGGTCACGATGTAGACCAGGTCGATGTCGTCGCGCTCGCAAAGCTGTTTCCAGCCCTCCTCACCGCTGTATGAAGCCGCTTCGGGAAATCCGCGGCGGACGAGGATCGCCTGCGCGCTGTCGACCCGCTCGGGATAGAGATCGCAGAGGGCCTTGATCTCGACACCGTCGAGGTGCGTGAAACGTTCCACGGCCCCGGGACCGCGCATACCCAGCCCGATGAAGCCGACGCGAACAACGTCCATCGGCGCGGTTTTGAGCCCCAGCACCGATTTCTGGCCCGGCTCACGCGCGGGAGTATCGAAAACGATCACGCCGTCGACCGTTTTCCAGCCTTTCGATTCGCAACCGGAAAACAGGAGAATACCCCCAAGGGCAGACAATAAAAAAAGGAATTTCTTCATTAGTATAGCAGATTGGTTGGTTTCGTTACAAAAGTATGAAATATTTTGAAATATGCGCTCATTTGACTACTTTTGCCGTCGTAAAAATCTCATTTCATGTTTCGTAGACTCGCGGCGGTAATCCTATCGGCCATCCTGCTTTCGCCGGGCTGGCTCAGCATGACGGGCCTGACGCTCTTTGTCGGGTTCGTTCCGTTGCTGTGGATAAGCGCGTCGTACGACGACACACGCCGCTCGTGGTGGCGCATGTTCGGGTGGGCGATGCTCGCGTTCGTGCTGTGGAACCTGATGACCATCTGGTGGATCTGGTTCGCAACGCCCGTCGGCCCCGTAGCTGCCACGCTCGCCTCGACGACGATGAACATGATCGCCTTCATGCTCTTCCACACCGTTTCGAAAAAAGCCCCCAAAGCGCTGGCCTACGTCACGCTCGTCACGGCTTGGATCGCCACGGAATACTGGTACACCGTCGGCGATTTCTCGTGGCCGTGGCTCGTACTGGGCAACGGCTTTTCGCACGAAGTCTGGGCCGTGCAGTGGTACGAATATACGGGCGTCTTCGGCGGCACGCTGTGGGTCCTGCTCGCCAATATCCTGATCTTCGAAGCCCTCCGGGCCCGGTCCTTACGTAAATGGATCGCGGCGGCCTGTGCGGTCATACTGCCGGCAGCCATATCGCTGATCATTTGGGGAAGCTGGCAACAGCCTGACGAGGGATCGGCCACCGTGAGCATCATCCAGCCCAATGTCGACTGCTACGACAAATTCCACGGCGACACCGAGCGACAGGAACGCAACATCATCGACCTTCTGGCCGAGGTTCCTGCTGACGCACAGTTCATCCTGCTGCCCGAAACCTCCGTGCCGGGCCACTACCAGGAACCCGAACTGAGCGATTTCTATTCCGCAGGTGAACCGGGCGCTTTCTGGCAGGAACTGACCGACACGCTCCGCAGCCGCCATCCCGGTGCGCTGCTCATCACCGGAGCCAACACCATCCGCCGTTACCCGGCCGGGGCGCAGACCGAAACAGCCCGCCAGGACCGCTTCGGGAATTACTACGACATTTTCAACACGAGCGTGGGCCTCGATTCGGCAGGCCGCACCCAAATCTACCACAAAGGACGGCTGGTGATCGGCGTCGAAAACACGCCGACATGGGTCTTCGACGTGCTGAAATTCCTCGTGATCGATCTCGGCGGCACGCTGGGTCAGATCGGCAGGGGGCAGCATGGGGAGGCATTCGAACATAACGGCGTAAAAACCGGCCCGGCCATCTGTTACGAAGGGCTTTACGGCGACTTCTACGGTGGGTTCGTCCGCCGGGGCGCGCAGTTCATGGCCATCATCTCGAACGACGGATGGTGGGGCGACACGCCGGGTTACAAACACCTGTTCACCATCTCGCGCCTCAGGGCCATCGAGCACCGCCGCGCCATCGCCCGCTCGGCCAACACGGGGCGTTCGGGCTTCATCTCGGCCCGCGGCGACGTGGGCGAGACGCTCGGCTGGGAGGAGCGCGGCGTGATCACGGCGCAGGTTCCGCTCTCGTCGCAACTCACTTTCTACACCCGATACTGCGACTACCTGGCCCGTATCTCGGAATATGTCCTGCTGTTGTGCATGCTTTACTTCGTCGCCTACCGCTACAAACGCAGGAACCACCTCGTCAAATAAACCCTTTGCTGATATGAATTACACCCAGACACTCGAATTCCTCTTTCAGTCGCTTCCCGTCTTCGAAACCCAGGGCGCGACGGCTTACAAACCGGGATTGGAGCGTATCACCGCATTCTGCCGCCACATCGGCAACCCCCAGCGCAACTTCTTCACGATCCACGTCGCCGGGACCAACGGAAAAGGTTCCGTGGCGCACATCATCGCTTCGGTGCTGGAGCAGGCCGGATACCGCACGGGGCTGTTCACCTCGCCCCACCTGCAGGACTTTCGCGAGCGCATCCGCGTCGACGGCGAGATGATCCCCAAGCAGAAGGTGGTGAACTTCGTGGACAAGCACCACGACAAGATGATCGAACTGGAACTGTCGTTCTTCGAAATGACCGCCGCGATGGCCTTCGACTACTTCGCGCAGAGCGATGTCGAGGTGGCCGTGATCGAAACGGGCCTCGGGGGACGGCTCGACGCCACGAACATCATCGTCCCGATCCTGAGCATCATCACCAACATCGGACTGGAGCACACCTCCCTGCTGGGCGACACGCTGCCGAAGATCGCGACCGAGAAGGCCGGGATTATCAAAAAGAGCATTCCGGTGATCATCGGCGAGGCCGACGCCCGCTACAACGGAGTTTTCGAGCAGATCGCCGCGTCGAACAAGTCGCGAGTGATCTATGCCGAGCAGGAATTTGCGTGCGAAGAGCACCACATCGAGTGCGACTGCCAGCGCTTCCACCTGCGCCGTATGCGCGACGAACGCACGTTCGACGTGTCGCTCGACCTGCAGGGCAGTTACCAGTGCCGCAATATCGTGACCGCCTCGGCAGCGATCGACTACCTGCACGAGGAGACGCCGCTCACTATCTCGCGCCGCGCCTTCCTCGAAGGCATGCGCTGCGCCGCGACCAACACGGCCCTGCAAGGCCGCTGGCAGCGGATCGGCGAAGCGCCGCTGACGGTTTGCGACACGGGCCACAACGCCCACGGCATCGCCTATGTCGCCGAACAACTGAAGGCGACACCCCACAAGGAACTCTACTGCGTGATCGGCTTCGTGCGCGACAAGGACCTGGCGCACATCCTGCCCCTGCTGCCGCGCGACGCCCACTACATCTTCACGCAGGCCCACTCCGAGCGCGCCCTTCCGGCCGCCGAGCTGACTGCAAAAGCCGCGATCTACGGACTCCGCGGCGAAGCGGTCGAAGAGGTGGCAGCAGCCATCGCCCGCGCCAAAGAGCTGGCCTCGCCCGACGACATGATCTTCATCGGCGGCAGCACCTACGTGGTCGCCGAAGCACTGTAAACGAACGTCACAGCTAAAAAGCCCGCTGCTTTCGCAGCGGGCTTTTCGTTATTTGAGCACCCGAACTGCCACACGGCCCAGTCGCAGCACGAACGGCTGGCGGAAGTCGGCCGTGACGACCCCGCCGGCCGAATTATCAGCCGGGTTTTCGGGGATCGTAGCCATGACTGTCGAGGCGGGCAGGAGGCGCACGGTGAGTTTCTTATGTCCCAACAGCGAGGCCGGAAGCGGTACGCTGTACTCGGTGAATCCCAGCGCAGCGTCGTACGACAGGCGGCGCAGGCCGAGATCCTTGATCGTGGCGTCGTTGTAGACGATCGGGCGCAGCACGAAGATGCGCCCGGCGTCGACAAACGGCAGTCCGTCGGCCGAATACTCGACTTTCCACTCCACGGGATAGCCCCACGAACGGTTGATGTCGTGGTTACCCGCGAGGAACGAGAAATCGAACGAGAGGCCGCGCCCCTTCACCCCCTCGGTCGAGGTTTCAACGACGATGGCTTCCGCACCGCTCATGCGGCCCCGGGCATCGAACTGATACCAGTCGTGGGTGTCGGAGTCGAGCCGCAGGGCGGCGTTGACGCGCATGGCCTTGCCGTCGCCATCCTGCGCATAGCGCGTGTCGTACTCCGTATCGAGCCGCATCCGGGCTCCGGAGGTCGTCGAAAGGAATCCCTCGCCCACGTCGGGCAGCACACGATCGCCCGCTACGCCCTCCTTCGGAGCACGGGGCGTGTAACCCTTCTTCTCAAAACGGATGGCAGCGGCGTAGTTGCGGTCCCAGTTCCACTCGGCGACTGCCGCGTAGGATGAGGCCGTATCGCGCGGGATGGCGATGTCGCGCTCGTCGAGCGGACGGATCGCATAGCGCCCTATGTCGCCCCCGTAACGCCGCATCGGGGTATGGACCACAATGCCCGACACCGGTCCGACGCCGTGCGGAACGCCGCGGCCGTCGCGCCGCCACGTGCACTTGGTGTTGACGAGCATGTAGATCGAACCGTTGTCGGCATCCCTGAGCAGCGAAGCCCACCCGTCGGTGCGCCGCGACGGCTGGTCGAAGGCATTGAGCCGCGACCGCTGGACGCACGATTCGAAGACATTGGCATAGCACCCCTGCTTACTCAGGAACTCCGTCGCCGGAAGCGTCACATAGGTATAAATGTCTTCGTCCTTCAGTTCGGCGATACGTTTCTCCTTTTTGGGCAGCGTAACGCCCCGTTCAAGCACCTCGACATTCGCGGCGCGAAGGCCGTCGATGGTATAGCGTTCGGGATTCGCATCCCCGGTCAGCGAACAGCCGCCCAGGTCGAGCCGCACGCGGTCGCCCCGTTCGAGGCGGTTTTCGTAGATGCCCGCAAAACGCAGCCGGAAGCCGTAACGGCCGTCGGGACTTTCGACATAGGCCGTACGGAGGTTCTCGCCGAGGTCCACTTTGTCGTAAGAGGTGTTGGGATTCAGTTCCATATTCAGCGAACGGTAGTCGCTCACCACGAGGGCTTCGAGCTGCACACCGGGAGCCAGCCGCACCGTGCGGCCCGCAGCCTGCGCCCGCAGCGCCCCGAAGCCTTCGGCCCTTGCGCCCGCAAGCGTCGCAAGGCACAGCACCGCGGCAGCCACCGCCGGGATCAGATGTTTCATAGTCGGTAGGTTTTAGTTGTCGAATAAATCGTTAAGTACGCGCGCCAGCCGGTAGGCTCCGCGCAGGGCCTGGTCGACGGGCAAAGTGCCGTGCTCCCGGAGGAACTGCTCGTCGATGTTGTCGCCGGGCTTGGCCCAGTCGTAAATCACGCGACAACTGCGGGCGCACTCCAGCGCCCAGTCCGTCGGCGTGCCTTCGCTCACGGCGCGCTGCTTTTCGGCAGGCCACTTGTCCAGTTCGCGGCGGAAATCCTCCTCCGTCCAATCGGGATACAGACGCGACACGGAGCCGTCCCAGAACCAGTGGTAGGTGACATCCTGCCCTTTGTAATTGAGGTGGAAGAAGTCGTAATGGCGCGGAGCGTCCATGCCGCCCGGCAGGTCGGCGAAATAGATGTGCGCCGGGCAGTGCATCTCCCCGACGAGGTGGATGACGTATTTGAGGTTGACGTTGACCGTCGAATCGGAGAGTTCGCGGTAGTTGCGCAGCCGTTCGATGGCCCGCGTGAGCTGGCGCACGGCATCGCCGTCGCCGTTGGGGCGCAGGGGTTCGGGCGGCACGTTGCCGTCCTTGTCGATGGTGACCATGTGCCAGTAGGTCGTAATTTCGTAACCCGGGGCCGTACGGTAACGGTCCATCCAGGTCGAATACTCGACGATCGACTGGTCGAGGTAGCGGTCGAGCACCTGCCGGGTGCGGGGCGTGAGGTGCGCCTCGGCGATGCAGGCGATCAGGCGGTGCTCACGACCGCCCCACGCGAAGGCCGCCGTGCCCGCACAGAGCGTCAGCAGCAGACAAATCAGTTTTTTCATGGCGTTCATTTTCAGTTGCCGTACTCCCGGAAGGCGGGGTACATGTAAGTATCGTAATTATGCGCGATGGTCCACGGGGCCGAGACGTTGTCGTAGCGTTCCTCCCCGGCGACCGTGCCGAACGAGCGGCTGGAAATTTCGTAGGTGAAGGGTCCCCGGTAGCGGCATTCGGCGAGCAGCACGCGGTAAAACTCACCCCAAAGCCCCGCTTTGCCGATGGCGTCGGAGTAACCCAGCCGCCCGGCGTAGCCCGGCATCAGGTGGTCGTCGTTGATCCGCCCGTTCCAGCCGCGGTTGCCGTGGATGTGCAGTTGGCCGATACGCGCGCCGGCGGTACGAAGCCAGTCGACGACTGTCTTACCGGGCTGTTCGCGCGTGAGGTAGAGGTTGGCGTGACCCGTATCGAAGGCGATGCGAACCTCGTAGCGGTGGCTGCCCATCGCATTGGCCTCGTCGACGGCAGCGGCGAGCACCGCGGCATCGGCGCCCACGCCGTAGGACATGTTTTCGACGCAGACATGCGCCCCGATCTCATCCGCAACCACCTGCAATTCGTGCAGCGACAGGGCGAGGCTCGCGGCCGAACTGCCGTCGCCGAAAGCCAGGGTCTGGTTGCAGTGGACCAACACGTTCTTCGGCTTCAGAGGCGCGACGGCGCGGATCGCCTTTGTGAAGAAGGCCACCGAGGCCGTGCGGTCGGCGCCCGTGGCGCAGAGGTCGCGGTTGCGTACGGCGGTCGTCGAACCATAGGGCAGGTGGATGCACCACACCTTGCAGCCGTTGGCGGCGAGGAGCTTTTCTGCGGCAGGAATGTCCTGCGCCCAGGCCGATTCGTCGGACGAAAGGCTGGGGCATATCCACGTCATGCCGTAGCCCGGCGTGGTGGTGTAGGTCGTCTCGTTGGCCATCGACAACACGCCGCTCGGCCGCAGGCGCAGACGCGAAACATCCTCGCCCGCAGCACCCCGTTCGGTCGTGGGTTCAACCGTAACATAGTCGCCCGAATGGGGGTAACGGGCTGTACGGCGAACCTCCACATCGTCGATCCAGAAGCAGTTTCGGGCGTTGCGGATCACCGTGGGCATGAAACGGAACGAACTTCCTGCAGCCACAGCCCCGAACGACATCCGCACCTCGTGCCACTCGCCGTGCGTCAGCTTCGCCGCACGCAGCATAACAGCCGTACGGGTGACGCCCTGCACCGACTGCGAAATGTCCGCCCCCGTCGCGACATCGACATCAACCGGCACGCCGTCGATCGTACATCCCAGCAGCACGCCCGACTCGGCCATGCAGGCCACGTCGCTGGCCATGCCGCGTTCGAGGCAGATGCGGAAAGCGAGTTCGGCACAGCACGACTCGTCGGCATGGGCCATGCAGGGCGTCACGAGAATGCCCCGGTTGCCGTAGTTGCCGACATCGCCGCCGCACAGGCAGCCCCGGTATTCCGAGGCGTAGAAGAGCCGCTGCCAGTCGTAGAGACCGCGGTTGCGCAGGTAGTCGCGCCGCACGGCGAGCGTCGAACTCGCAGCGGGCGCGGCGTTGTAGTCCGAGGTCTCGAAAAGCACGCTTCCGGGCGTTCCGGCGCTTTTGGCGACATAGGCCGCTTCGGTCCCGGCCGACGTGGCGGGCGACGGCACGGAACTGCCGGCCCCGACGCCGTAACCGCTCGTTTCACCGACGTAGTCGCACCCCCAGACACAGTTGTCGAAATACTCGGCGAAGAGCAGGTCGGCATCGGGAGCGTAGTTCTGCAAAGCGAGGGCCTTCACCCCGCCCGCCGTGACGGTGCACGGACCCGGAATGTCGTAAGTTGCCGAGCAGTGGTCGCAATCGGTGACGCGGATACGGAGGCCCGCAGCGTAATCGCCCTCGGGGACCGCCATGCAGAACTCCGTGCCCGAAGCCGCGAGGGGAACCCCGCCGCCCGTCCCGGCGCAGTCGAGCACCACCCACGCAACATCGCCGGGATCGCTGCCCCGGCTGATCTTCGGTGATGCCGGGTCGAACGGAAACACTCCCGAAACAGCTCCGGAGGCCTTATCCTCAATACGGACCGAGGCGATGCGGGCACTGCCCGCAAGCGAAATCCGCACCACGCCGCACAGCGGCGAAAGCGTCACCTCGCCCACACGGGCCGTTGTCCGGACCGTGCCGTACATCGGGCACGCGGCGGCCTGCAGGTTCCCGTCCGAAGCCGGGAATTGCGCAGGCGGCAGCACAAAAGCCTGCTTCACGCGGCTGTACGCATCGGCGGGAAAGTAAACCGTATAGAGGCCGTCGGAAGAGGCGTCGACACCCACGACCGGCACGCCGTCGGCATCGAAAGCCACCGGGCAGGCTACGCCGTTGACCAGCGCACGCTGTTCCCCGGCCCAGTCCCAACGGGGGCCCGACTCCCCGGATGAAGTCTTCAGCCGCAGGGTCACCTCGCCGCCCACGGGCGGAAGGGGTTCTTCCCCGTTGCCCGCTCCGTCCTTGCCGCAACTCCCGAGGAGCAGCGACAAGGCGAGCAGGAGGCATATCGAATGACGAATCGTACGCATGACGCTATCGGTAACGCAGGGTGATGGTACCCCACCGCAGCTGGTTGTCGTAGGTCGTGGCGGCGCTGATCTCGGCGGTCTCGGTATCGCCGTTCCAGACCAGCGGCAGCACCGTCATCACCTTGTCGTAGGGCCGGATGCGGACCATCACCTTCTCTTTGCCGAAGACCTCCGCGGGGAGGCGGAAGAGGTGGTCGGTCAGCCCGAAGCCCGCCGACGAACAGGTATTGTAGCGGTTCCCCGCCAGCGAAGAGTCCCACCACGGCAGCGAACGCATATGGACGTATTCGGCGCCCGTTGCCGTGCTCGGGCAGAGGGTGTAATGCGCTCCCCCGTCGACGGAATACTCCGCGCACCAGTGCGCCGGGTAGGTCTTCGAGGTGTTGGCCGAAATAGTCCCCGCCGCGAACGAGAACCCGAGAAGCATGTGCGAGCCGCTGACCGAAGCGGTCGAGAACTCCATGCGCAGGCCGTTGTAACCCACGACTTCGCTCCCCTCCCACTGGTACCAGCCCTTCACGCCGGCTTTGACGAAATAGGCCTTGCAGGTGGTCGAGGTTCCGAGCTTGCCGACCTCGGGATTATTGTAATTGTCCGTTCCTGCAATGGGCCAGGCCTCGGCGGTCGTGGTTTCGACACGGTTTTCGCAAAACAATTCGGCATTCGGCGTGGTTTTGCTCGACGAAATATCGTCCGACGGGGTGATCGACAGCAGGCGGTTGTAGGCGTAGCGGTTGTTGAATCCGGCATAGGTTCCGAACGAATATTTGTGGGGATTGCCGTCCCACTCGGCAAATTCGGTGTAGGCCGATGCCCCGGCCCACTCCATGCCGAAACCCTCCTCGTCGAGCACGCGAATCTGGTAGCGGCCCACATTGCCGTAACGCGGCAGGGAGTTGTGGACCACGATGCCGTGGGTCGGCCCGACGCCCTGCGGAACGCCCTGCCCCGAGCGGCGCCAGAGGCAGAGCATGTTGATCGGGGCGTAGATCGCATTTCCGGCGTCGTCCATCAGCAGCGACGCCCAGCCGTCCATGCGGTTGTTGTTGCCTGTCTGCGAGGCGTTGACCTCGGACGAAAGGCTGTAATTTTCGTAAACATTGGCGTAACAACCCTCCTTGAAGAGGAATTCGGTGTTCTGCAGCGAGACGTAGGTATACACGTCTTCGTCGGTGAGTTCCGAAATCCGGCGCACCTTGGCGGGGATCGTCTCCCCGGCGGCGCTCTCGACCATGTTTTCGCCGACCAGGCTGCTGATCGTATAGCGTTCGGGATTCTCTTCGCGCGTCACGACCGTACCGTTGAGCGAGAGCGAGAGACGCGTACCGCGGGCCAGCACATTGTCCTCGGGCGTGTCGAAGCGCAGGCGGAAACCGTAACGGCCGTCGGGACTTTCGAGGTAGGCCGTGCAGTCGTTGACCGTCACGTCGACCTTGTCGTACGACACGCTGGGGTTGACCTCCATGTTTTTGCTGTGGAAATCGCTGACGACGATACCCTCGATCAGGATGTCCTCGCTGACAGCAACCCCTTCGCCAGTCGCCAGCGCCCGCACCTCGGCGAACGACACCTCGCGGCCGAACTCATCGTCCTTGTCGGCCTGCGTGATGTAGAGGTTGGCCGAGAAGGTCTGCTCCCAGCCGTCGACATAGCTCAGGTTGACGACCGCCTTGCAGACATCGTCGCCCGGGTTGGGTTTCGTGTCGACGACCAGCATGCCCTGTTCGGGCTGCACGCTCCGGATCCACCCCTCGGTCTTCCCGACATAGGAGGTTTTGACAGTGAAGTCCCCGAGCGGAATGTTGGTGTCGATCTCGAACTGGGTGAAGGTCTCGACGCTGCCGCGGATGGATTTGTAGGGAGCCGGGCATTCGAGCGACGGGACCACGCCGTACTGCTTGACGCAGACTGTGTCGACCCGGGCGCCGCCGTCGAGCACGAAGCGCAGTTTGGCCATACGGCGGAACGAGGGATTCTCCGTAAAAGTGACCGAAACCTTCCGGTCGCCGTCGAACTCCGCCGGTTCGACTGCGGCCCAGTCGCCGGTGTCATTGAGCGACTCGACCCGGACACGGCCGTTGGAGTAAAGCTGGATTTCGGCGGTGCCGCCC
>JAEZTA010000173.1 GCA_023443765.1 Bacteroidota bacterium
TCCGCCTCTCTGCACGTAAACGGATTCACGAACTTTAAGAGAGCGTCTTATGATTACAATTTACCTCAAGCAATACAACAAGATCATCCGCAATGCCGACACCAAGCTCTTCGATGAACTGGGCTACGACGACATCCTGTGGATCGACATGTTGCTGCCCACGATCAAGGAGCAGAAGGCCGTCGAGAACTTCATGGAGATCAGCCTCCAGACCAAACAACAGGTCGAGGAGATCGAGTCGACCTCGAAATACTCGGAGAACGAAAACGCCATCATCTCCAACTCCAACTTCTTCGTCCCCACGGGCGACTCGTTCATCGTCGAACCGGTGTCGTTCATCATTTCGAACGAGGGCGTGCTCGTGTCGGTGCGCAACGCCGAGTTCCGGACCTTCCGCGAGACGGAAAAGCGCCTCCAGATGAACTACCGCAGCTACTCGACAGGCTACCACCTCTTTATTTCGCTGCTGGAAGTGCGCATCGACTTCGACGCCGACCTCGTCGAGCTGATCGCCAAGCAGGTCGCAGCACTCTCGAAGGACATCAACTCCGAGGACTCGATCGACAAGGAGGTGCTCCATCGCATCAGCGCCCTGCAGGAGTCGACGATGTCGCTGCGCGAGAATATTTTCGACCGCCAGCGCGTGCTTTCGGGCATTCTGCGCTCGGAACGCTTTCCGAACGACATCTATCCGCGTTTGCAGCTGATGATCAAGGACGTAAACTCGCTGATCAACCACGCCGACTTCAGTTTCCAGCGACTGGACTATATCCAGGATGCCGCACTGGGTCTGATCAATATCGAACAGAACGGAATCGTCAAAATCTTCTCCGTGGCAGCCGTGATCTTCATGCCCGCGACGCTCATCGCATCTATCTACGGCATGAACTTCAAAGCCATGCCCGAGTTGGAATGGACGCTGACGCTCGGCAACGGATGGGTCATCCCCGTCGGTTACCTGTTCGCCATCGGACTGATGATTTTCTGTTCGGTGCTGACCATCTGGTTTTTCAAGTACAAGAAGTGGCTCTGACAATTCCGGTTTTATAGACTGTTTTCATCCTGCCGGCCCGACTGTGTCAGGCCGGCGGAGCCGCATTACCCGCGCTCCTCCATGTCTTCCATTTTCTGCTTCCGGTAGTTCTTCGGCGTACAGTCGTATTTCGCCTGGAAGTTCTTGAAGAACGTGCCCCGGTTGGCAAATCCGGCTTTATAGATGATCTCGTCGACCGACAATTTGGTCTTCGTCAGCAGGTGTTCGGCATACGTAAGCCGGTATTCCCGGATGATGTTGCTCGGGGTAACGGTCACGATCCCGCTGAGCCTGTGATACAGGTTCCTCAGGCTTATGCCCATCTTCTGCGCGATCGTCCCTGTCGTCATGCCGCTGTCCGAAATATTGTCCTGAATAACTTTGAACAACTTTTCGAGGAACATCTTGTCCTCGCTGTGCAGCATCTTGCCGTCGCTGAACTCATAGACGCTGATGGCCGAATTGTAATATTCCCGCAGCGAACTGATCCGGTTGAGATTCTGCTTCACGGCGGCTTTCAGCGCCTTCACGTTTATGGGCAGGGACAGGACCGAATCGGCGTATTCATCCGTCAGCGAATCGACCTGTTGCAGACTGGTAATAAGCACGATGGGAATCTTGACCGTCATCCGGTCCTTTTTAATGGAAGCCATCAGCACCTCGATCCCGCCGTTCATCGAGATATTCTCACAAAGGATGATGTCGGGATGCCCGGCCTGCATCTCTGCGGTGAATTTCGCCGGCTTTGTGAAAGTTCGGATATTGTACTCCTCGGAGAACATATCCGCGATGGAGTTGATGATCCCTGCGTCGGAACCGATGATGAAGAGGCTCGGCCGGTTGGCGGCGGTGTCGAACTGCCGGATGCCCTCCTTCTCGATCATCAGGATATGGCTGTTCTGCAAATACTCCTCCGTGAACTCCCCGATGGAATCCGGATTGGTCTCCGCAAGGGAATCGGAAATGGTGAGCGACGGGAGTTCGATTTCGAACGAGAACGAACTGCCGTTATCCCGGAAGCGCATCGTACCGCCGAGTCCGGCCACATAGTTGGAGCAGACCACGAGGCGCATTTCGTCCTGGAAGGAGTCGCCCTGACGGCTCCGCTTCTGGAAATCTTCCATGATGTCGTACCGGTCGGTCAGCCGCCTGAAATCAGCTTCGCCGATCCATCTCCCTTCGACTTCGAGCCGGATGACGAGCCGGTCCTGACCAGAGGTTATATCGAACCCGATCCGCCCCTTCCGGGCCACATGCAGGAAAGCATTGGTCATCATCATATCCGTCACCGCCGCAACCCGCTTCGGATCGCTCGTCCAGAGCAGTTCCTGCGGCACGTCGACTCGGAGCGCAATCCCTTTCTCTTCCGCCAGCGACACGTAACTCTTCGTGATCTCCGCCATATATTCCGTGACGGAGAATATCTTTACGTTTACCTTGTTGGACTCGCTCGACTCCCTGAAATTATGCAGCATGTGGATAATATTCCCCAGCTTTGCACTCTGCTGGAGAATCCGTTTCATGCGCATCCGGATATAGTCGTCGGATTTGGAGTATTCGAGAATCTGCTGGCAGGGCACCGACACCATGAATACCGGAGCAGCCATCTGCTGGGCAAGGTTCTCCATCAGGTGGAGCTGCGAATCGAGGGCTTCTTCTTTCCGCCGGGCCTCCATCCGTTCCATCGCCGCAGCCCGTTTGCGCCAACGGCGTTTATACAAATACCACCCGGCCAAAGCGGTGGTGAGCAGGAACAGGACCACATAGACGCATTTGGCGAAACGGCTGGCGTACCACGGAGCCTTGATGACGATCGTCAGGGATTTGACCGGACTGGTATCCCCCGTGATGATATTCTTGTATTTTACGTTCAGCCGGTATTTCCCGGGATTCTTCTCCGCGAACAGGATGTCCGAAGGGGACTCCATCCAACGGTTCCCGGTCCCTTCGATGTTGTAGAGATAGACATAATTGCTGCCGTTGATGTAGTCGAGGGCGATCACCCCCACGTCGTATAACCGTTCGTGGGGACGGATGACCAATGTGCTGTCGTCACGGATCGCATCCTCGAAAGGAATCAGCCGGTCATCGATCCGCACGCTGCGGAAAAGCAGTTCGGGATAGAACGGTTCAGTCTTGTACCGCGTCTGCTCCATGACGACGAATCCGTTGGTTCCCCCGAAAAACAACGTGTTGCTTCCGGCATCCTTATAGGCTGCCCCGTCGCTGTATTCAATCGTATTGATACCGTACGAATAACCGTATCTCGCCTGGTAGGAGGTCTGGGGGTCGTACCTCACAAGCCCGCTGTTCGTGGTAAGGAACAGTTTCCCTTCGCTGTCTTCGAGTATTCCGTGAATGATATTGCGGATGGGCGTTTCCCGAACGGTTCCGTCGTCTTCGAGCAGGAGCAGTCCCCAACTCGTCCCGATCCAGAGTTTTCCGTCCTTCGCGCGGAAGATGGCCCAGACATCGTTGGCGATCTCCGCCCGCGAATCGTCGAAGGTGGTGACGGTAAAGGTGTCGCTGTCCGGAAAGTAATGGATCAGTCCCCCGCCGCGGTTGCCGATCCAGAGCGTATGGTCCACATCCTCGAACAGGGTGAAGAAAAAATTCTTGTTCTCCATCGCCTTCCCGAAATCCAGCTTCTTCCACTCCCGGATGTAGGGCGTGCCGCCCTTGTCCCCGATAACCAGCCGGAATACGCCGCAGCCCACCGTGGCGACCCACAGCGTATCTCTATCGCTTTCCCGAATGGCGTGCACATAGCGCAGGTCCGGAGGAACATCCCCGCCCAGCGTCCGGATTCCACCCCCGGAAAACGACTTGTAATTGATCCCGGCCCCTTCGGACCCGATCCACACAAGCCCCCGGGAACTCTCCTCCAATGCAAACACGGCGTGGTCGGCAAGCCCCGATCCCGAACCGTTTATCTGGACGATGTCCGTGGGCTTCTCAGCCGTGGAGAAGTGGGGAATCTGAATGATCCCTTCTCCCTTGGTCGCAAACCAAAGCGTCCCCCGGGAGTCGAGCAACAGGCTCCGGACCGGCTTGGAGAGGTTGTGCGGAAGTTTGTCGTAGCTGTACGAATGGAACGAAACCTCGCTGTTGCCATACATGAACAATCCCTGCCCGTCGCTGCCGATCCAGACGATGTTCTGCTTCGCATCCCTGAGCAGGCAGAACACACCGCAGTTGATGTCCAACCGTTCGAGGGCATATTTACTGGCGCTTTCGGGTGTAAAGCGGAGTTTCGTCACGCCGTCGAACAGGAAGGAGACCAGAAAGTCGTTGCCATAGCGGATCGCGTAGGACACCATCCCGTAGCGATTGATCTCCGAACGGATGTTCGCGATGTATTCGAGGACTTCGGTCGCCGGATCGAAGGTGTACAACACGCCTTTGGTGTCGATCAGTATCACCGTATCCTTATCCGCAAAGGCATAGCTGAGTTCCATCGACAGCAACCGGTCGATCTTCCCGAGATTGCTTGGCCTGCGGGGTTCCCGGGGGACAAAAGCCGTCCGGTAGATTCCGTCCTTGCGGAAAATAAAGACCGAATCGCTCTCCCCGGTCCAGGAGGTGAGGTAAGAGTCGAACCGGAACAAATCCGGTATCCCCTCAAAAGAAGCTGTCTCCGCGCAATAGCCGTAAAAACTACCGTCCTGGGTGAGTACGATCGTTTCGGACCGGTTCCGGCTGATCAGGAAATAGGAGCCCTGAAACTCCTTATGCTGTTCGACAACCCTCGTCCGGTGCATGAGGTCGAGA
Source organism: Bacteroidota bacterium (assembly GCA_023443765.1). Classification (GTDB taxonomy): domain Bacteria; phylum Bacteroidota; class Bacteroidia; order Bacteroidales; family Rikenellaceae; genus Alistipes. The sequence continues at coordinate 4,805 of JAEZTA010000173.1, forward strand.
CCGTAATTCGTACGAAGCCAGTAGTACTGGTCGCGCGTGGAGTGAATCTTCTCAATCAGGTTTCCCGAGAGGGGTTTCATCCCGCTGCTCTCCTGCGGATAGCAGACCATGCGCTGCCCGTCCCACAAATTGAGTCCTTCGCAGGTCCCGAGCCAGATATATCCGTCCGCGTCCTGGTTCAGACACAGGATGGAGTTGTTGCTGATCCCCTCCCTGCTGGAAATCATCCTCAGATTCCCGGCAAAGAGCCCCTGGCACCAGCAAGCGAGGAGCGTACTTGCGAAAATGAGTAAAAAAATGCGTCTGTTGGCCACGTTCGTACTATTTGCCCCGAATTTAAACCATTTTTCGCATTAATCATCGCAAAAGTATGGATTTGTACTTAAATGGCATAAAATCGTACATATGACTATTCAATAATAAATAAGTTTGTATAGGGAAACCATGCAACCTTTATTCTAATAACCACTTATGATCAAGAAATCTACTTTTAGCACTTTTGCGCGCTATTCGCTCGCATTGCTGTGGTGTCTGATCGCAACCGGTATTTCGGGCGTCTACGGACAATCCGGTGCGAAATCAGTAAGCGGCAGGATTGTGGATGAGAAGGGCCAACCGTTAGTCGGGGTGTCCGTACTCGTTGAAGGCACAGTCAACGGTACAGCTACCAACGCCGACGGAACCTATCTCATCAAGGGGGTCAAAGAGACCGACAACCTGAAGTTCATCTACCTCGGCTACAAGACCGTCGTGGAACCGGTCGGCAAGAAGACCGAAATCTCGGTGACGATGGCCGAAGACACGAGTTATCTGGACGAAGTAGTCGTCATCGGCTACGGAACGACAACGAGACGCCACATCACGTCGGCCATCTCCACCGTCAACCGGGAGGACCTCGCAGACCGGCCGGTCGCCAACATCCAGCAGGCCCTGCAGGGAACGGCGGCCAACCTGATTATCCAGACACGCAACTACGACCCGACGGGCGGCGACCAGATGAACCTCTCGATCCGCGGCGTCAACACGATCGGAAACAACTCGCCGCTGGTCGTGATCGACGGCGTCCCGCAGGCGGAGGCTTCCCGGATGAACGACCTCAACCCCAACGACATCGAATCGGTGAACATCCTGAAAGATGCCGGTTCCTCGGCAATCTACGGCGCCCGCTCCTCGAACGGTGTTATCCTGATCACCACCAAGCAGGGTCACCGGGAATCGACGCCGAGCATCACCTTCAGCGCCCAGCTCGGCGCCCAGGACCCGCACATCCTCTGGACCCCGGTCGCCTCGTACAAGAACTCGATTCTGAGGAACGAGGCGCTGACCAACTCGGGGCTCAACCCGATCTTCTCGGCCAGCGAAATCCAGGACATGTACGAACACGGCGATTGCGAGCCCTTCGTGAAGCAGGCCATGAAAACCGCCATGCAGCAGAACTACAACCTGAGCGTTTCAGGCGGCACGAAGAACACGACCTACATGCTGTCGGCAGGTTACTTCGACCAGCAATCCAACTACATCGGTCCCAACTACGGCAAGCAGCGTTACAACGTGCGTTCGAACATATCGACGCAATGGGGCCGCCTCAAGGTCGGCGCCAATGTCAGCTACACGCGCGCCGAGACCAAATCCCCGACGACGACCGGCTTCCTCTTCGCCGACCTCGCCCGGTTCCCGACCTATTATTTTATGCGTACGAAGGACGACAACGGCATCTTCTACGCTAATAACTACAAGTACGGCGGTTGCGGGGCTGTCCTCGCCGGACTCGTCGGGGGGGGGTATAACAAGTATGATAATGACTACATTAGCGGCATTTTCAATGCCGAATTCGAGATTCTCAAAGGTCTCAAGCTCCGCGGAGTCCTCAGCGCCGAATCGCGCAACGAACACCGCTTCTCCGACCATTTTTCCTACTATGTAGTCACCGACAACGGTGCCAACTGGTCGGATCCCTCGACCGCCGCACTGGCAGGCAGCACGACCGATCCCGCCGACGACTGGGTGGGCAAGGATACCTACCTCAACGGGCAGGTGCTCCTGGATTTCAACCGCACGTTCGCCGAAAAGCATAACATCACCGCGCTGGTCGGCTGGTCCCAGGAGTCGAAAAAGCACTACGCGTTAAGCGTATCGAAAAAATACCTCAACGACCTGAACCAGCCGAGTGACGGAACCGTCGTTGTCGACGCCGACACCAAGCTGTCGACGCAGGACAACACCCGTTCCGCCCTGCAATCCTATTTCGGGCGCGTCGGCTACTCCTACGACGAAAAATACTACGTCGAATTCACGGCCCGCTACGACATGTCGTCCAAGTTCCTCAAGGTGCGCAACGGCGGCTTCTTCCCGGCTGTTTCCGTGGGCTGGCGCCTCTCGCAGGAGAATTTCATGGGCGACTACCGCCACAACGTCGGCGACCTCAAGTTCAGGGCCTCGTACGGCGTCAACGGCAACCAGCAGGATGTGGGCCTGTACGACTTCATGACCACCTACGGAATCTGGTCGAACGCCTACGGTTTCAACGGTTCGACCGTCCCGGGCCTGATGTTCACCATGGGTAACGAAGCCCTCACGTGGGAACGCTCCAAAACCTTCAACATCGGCCTCGACGCGACGTTCTTCGCCAACCGCCTCAATGTAAGTTTCGACTATTTCTACAAACGGACCTCCGACATCCTGCTTCCGGCCATCGTTCCGGGCGTCTTCGGCGCGAGCATCGCCAAGGAAAACCGCGGCGTCATGGACAATCAGGGCTGGGAGGTCACGCTGAATTATAACCTCGTGCGCGGCAGCTGGGACCACAAATTCTCACTCAACATCGCCGATTCGAAAAACGAAGTCGTGACCTACGGCACGCCGAAGATCGCTTCCAACGACGGCGTCACGGTCCTTATCCAGGAAGGACTTCCGCTCAATTCCTACTATGGATATAAGGTAGCCGGCTATTTTTCCAGCTACGACGAAATCCAGGATGCCGCCATCCCCTCGACGATCGACCGGGCACAACTCCGTCCGGGCGATGTCCGCTACGTGGATGTCAACAAAGACGGCGTGATCGACATCAACGACCGCACCTACCTCGGCTACGGCTTCCCGCGCTACACCTTCGGATTCAGCTACAATGTCAACTGGAAAGGGCTGGACTTCGGCGTAATGCTCCAGGGCGTCCTGAAACGCACGAGCGCTATCCGCGGCGAACTGGTCGAGCCTTTCCACAGCGACTACGGTATGACCATGTACGAACACCAGCTCGACTACTGGACGCCTCAGAATACGGACGCCCAATGGCCCCGCCTGGCGACCAAAGGAACGGTCAGCGCCACCAACAACTGGGGCCAGCCCGGTTCGGAACTGAACATGATCACCGGAGCCTATCTGCGTGTGAAAAACATCCAGCTCGGCTACACCCTGCCGAAAAAATGGACCCAGAAATTCGGCTGCAAGAGCCTGCGCATCTATGTCGACGCCCAGAACCCGCTGACATTCACGAAATACGGGTTCGTAGACCCCGAGTCTTCGGAGTTCGGCAGCAACATGGGTCGCTCGGGAGCCAACTCGGTCCGCAATTATCCGGCCCTGCGCTACTGGGGCGGCGGAATCAATCTGACTTTCTAAAAAGCTAAGTTTATGAAAAAGTACAATATATTATCGCTTCTGCTGGTCGGGCTGGTCGGCTGCGTAGGTATCGAGCAGTATCCTACCAACTCCTACTCCGACGCAACGTTCTGGAACTACGAGGACAACTGCATGGCCGCCCTCTACCTGGGCTATAACCAATACTGGAGCGCAGAGCGCTACTTCGGAAATAATGTCCTTTCCGACGACGTTTACGGCAGCCGCCACTCGTCAAGTTCCACGGAAACGGCGACGGGACTCGCAACGACGAACACCGGCCGCTTTTCGGACGAATGGAAAGAGTGCTACCAGGAACTGCGCACCATCCACACCGCACTGGACAACGAGGACCGCATGAATATCGCGAGCAACGTCAAATCGCGGCTCATTGCCGAACTGAGGCTGCTGAGGGCCTTTACCTACATGCGCCTTACGGCGTGGTTCGGCGACGTTCCCTTCCTGACGAGCAACCCCACGCTGCCGGAGTCCAAGACGATCAAGCGCACCAGCGCCGATTATATCAAGCAGTTCATCCATTCCGAACTGGAAGAGGTTTCGCATATCCTTCCGAAGAACACAGCGCTCAGCGCCAAGGAAAACGGACGTGTAACCTGCGGAACGGCCGTTGCCCTCAACGCCCGGGCCTACTTGCTCGACAACGACTTCGAGAACTGTGCCCGCGAGTGCGCGAAACTCATCAACAGCGATGAATACGGCACCTATTCGCTGGCCAAAAGTTATGCCGACCTCTTCATCGACGGTCATTACAGCCACGAGTCGATCATGACCATCGAATTCGCCTACGAAGGCGGCGTGGAGAACATCAAGCGAAGCTGGGCTACGGGTCCGAGAATCCCGCAGTCGATCGGTGCAGGCGCCGAAGTCGCATTCTCGCCCACGCAGGAATTGGTAGACTGCTTCCGCAAGACCGACGGCACCGTCGCCGACGACACCGACTACGAACAGCGCGACCTGCGTTTCTACGCGACGATCGCCTACAACGGATGCACCCTGCAAATCCCCGAAGCCAAATCCTGCAAGATCATCGGATCGGAGGGAGTCGGCAAGGGAACCTACACCTGCTGGACCAATCCTGCCGACGAGGCGGCAGCCCAGAAAAAGGACCCCGCCCTGAGCGATTCGTACAACGGCACGAACGACAGAACGCTGACGGGCTATTACAACATCAAGAACTACGTGGCCAACACGGTAGGTTCCGGCGGCGGTTCATATAAACCGCTGATGGAGATCCGTTACGCCGACGTATTGCTCATGTACGCCGAGTCGATGTTCGAAACCGGCAACATGACCGCCGACGTATGGAACGCCACGATCCTCCCGCTCCGCAAAAGGGCCGGATTCTCGGATGACTACTGCGCTTATCCCGCCAGCGACGACCTCCGCCAGATAATCCGCGACGAACGCCGCGTCGAGCTCGCCCTCGAAGGCCGGAGATGCTTCGACCTGCGCCGCTGGGCGGTCCTCGACAACCCTTCGATCAAGTCCACCGGAGCATCCGTCCTCACCTCCAGGGCGACCGGAGCCCCGTTCCTCGACGACGGAAACAACATCCAGTGCCCGGCGTCCTACAACCTGAAATACTGGTTCCCCATTCCCCAGAGCGAACGGGACATCAACCACAACCTCACGCAGAATCCCGGCTGGTAAACCGGCAGCACAAACTAAACGACATAAAACAAGATGAGAACCCTATTTCGAAATATCGCGATTCTGGCCGTAGCGGTGTCTCCCTTCGTTTCGGGATGCACGGACGACGGCAACGAGATCAACTACAATATCCAACCGGGGAACGAACTCTACCTTCCCCTTTCCGGGAAGGCCGTAGACCTGTCACGGGGTGCCGATGTGGAATTCCAGTGGGCTCCGTCGATCGCCTACGACAACGGTTTCGTATCCTACGAACTGCTGTTCGACCGGGAGAGCGGGAATTTCTCGGCTCCTCTGGCGGTGATGACAAGCCAGCTCAACGGCTCCAAAGCCTACCTGAGCGTTACCTCGAAGAAACTGAACGGCGTGGCAAGGGCCGCCGGATTCGGAACCCTTGAAACCGGTAACCTCAAATGGACGGTGCGGGCATCGAAAGGCCTTTTCGGCAACGTATATACCGAATCACGCATCCTGACGGTGACCACGACGAACGCCATGAACCCGTTCCCTCAGACCGTAACCCTCATGGGCGACGGCGTCGAGGATCCGACGGGCATCAAAATGGTGGCATCGGCCGGTATCGACAAGGTAGCAGGTTCGGAAGGAACCTTCGAGTGCTTCACGAAGATCAAGGGCAGCACAGACTTCACCATCGTGGACGATCTGGGCCGCTACTACACGCTGAACGAAAACAAAACCGTGACCTTCTCCGAAACCGCCGTCGCCAACCGGATGCCTTCCGAGGCGATTTACTGGCTCAAGATCGATTTCGATATGATGACCTGGTCCTACAACACCGTTTCGAAGATCGAATACTATGCAGCGTCATGGGCCGATAACAAGATGACGACGGTAAACCTGGCGATGAACTATGCCGGCAAGGGTGTCTGGGCGCTGCTCAACTACGAGAACAGCATTTCCAAGAATTCCGCCGACGATTCGCGCCACCGCTTCAACGCCACGCTCGGAGACGGTACCAAATTGTATCTCGGAACCCAGGCTTCGCTCGGAACCACCTATACGACCGACTATCTCAAGGTCAATCTTTACACCACGGAAACAGTAAACAACTCCGACAAGGTGAACTGGGAAATGACCTACAAATTCCTGAGCAGCAACTTCGGGCAGAAACTGGATTGCTACCTCTACATGAACGGTGATAATCCGGCCGGAACCTGGTGGCACGAGTATAAATTCAAATAAAAACGGACTGTTATGAAACTATATAAATCCATGGGAACACTATTTGTACTTTCGATGTTCGCTGTTCTTCCCGTAGCCTGCGAGGAAGACTATATGTCGATCACCAATCCTCCGACGGAGCCGAAAGCCAACATCTACTCCGACTACGAGATCGATTGGGCGGAGGCTGCCGACTCGGTTTCAACCGCCTTCATCGAACGGTTCTACTGCAGTTCGAACCGCAACGGTGCCGATGGGGTATTCTCATACAGCGAATACAACAACAAAAAGAACAACGGTAACTGCTACTGGCAGCAGGCCCATGCCATGGGCGCAATGGTCGATTACTACAACCGGATCAAGTATTCCGATCCCGACCAGGCTGCGCTCATCCGGAGCTATTTCAAACGCTGGTACGACAAGCGGGGCAACAACTACGAAGGCAACGCTTCGTGGAAGGGCTCCACGGGCTTCGGCAACGACTTCACCGACGACACGCTCTGGATCACCATCGCCCTGCTGCAGATGTACGACGCCACAAAGGACGAGACCTACTACAACGCGGCGAAACAGACCTGGGACGAATGCGTACGCCCCCGTTTCGCCCTCAACGTGTACGGCTGGCTGCCGTGGAAAATGACCAGTCTGGGCGCCAACGAGTGTACCAACGGCCCCGGAGCGATCGCAGCAGCGATCCTGGCCGGCTATGCCAAAGATGCCGGGAACGGCGAGGAGTACGACCAGTACCTCAACGAGGCCTTCAAATGCTTCGACCAGAACATCCATGCCATGAACTCCGACGGTACGCTGGGCAACCCGCCCCTGAGCTACACCCAGGGAACCTGCATGGAGGCCGGACGGCTGATCTGGAAACTGACCGGCGAGGTGGGTTACATCCGCAAGGCGATCTCCGCGGCGCGCGGACAGATGTCGGCGGCTTCGATGAACGAAACGTACGAAGCCGAACGGATCATGCGCGACGAGGGAGCCGACGAGAACAACTCGATCTTCCACGCCGTATTCTTCCACTGGGCCGCCCGAATGGCCGTCGACACCCATATCGACGCCGTCGATTCGCGCATCCGCGAAGAGCTCAACCGCTACCTGCAGCGCCATGCCTCCTACTACTGGACGCGCGGCATCGACAAGTCGCCGCTGGGCTGGGACGACTCCTATTTCGGGGTCAAGTGCTACGAAGCGAGGACACCCGGAACGGGCGGTTCGCTCGGAGCCTACACCAGTGCAGCCCAGGCGCTTGAATCCATGTGGTTCGTTGAAAGATATAAATAGTCCGTTTGAAATCCGACCGAAACATGAAACGTATATTAAATATGCTTCTGCTTGTCGTCACGGTTATGGCCGTAACGGCATGCGACTCCGACGATGACAATCGTCAGAACGAACTCGTCTCCCCCGGCAAACTGTACCTTCCGCGGAATCAGTATCCGCTGGACATCACCACAGGCCAGTCCGTGACGTTCGAATGGGAGAACTCCAAGACCAACAACGCCTGCTACCAGGTCCTTTTCGACAAGGAAGACGGCGACTTCTCCAAACCTGCGTATATAATCACCAGCACGGCCAACGGCTTCATGCCTTCGCTGGAAGTCTCTTCCGCGACGATGTCGACTATCGTCACCCTGTGCGGCGGGCTTCCCGGGCAGACCGTCACCGTAAAGTGGACCGTCCGGACGCTCAAAGGGCTCGATCAGGTCACGGGCGTGCAGGACGGAGGATCGCGCACCATCGTGGTTACGATGCCCAACACCGTAAACCCGCTTCCCGTCACGCTGGCATTCCAGGGCACGGCAACGGAGAACCAGGCCGCCGTTAAGCTCAACGCCGCACTTCCCGTATCGTCGACCTCCGGGAAGTACATCGGAGACCGGACACAGGGAGCCATGGAGTGCTTCACGGAGTTCACCGAAGGGACGTTCACCGTCAAAGACGACCAGGACCGTTACTTCGCATTCGAAGACAACGGTACGATGCGCTGCACTTACACCGAAGCAGCCGCCAACACAGCTCCGGCAGCGGGTATCTATTGGGTATACCTCAATTTCAACACCATGACCTGGTCGATGAAGCAGATCGAAAAGGTGGTGCTCTGGAACCGTCCCTATTTCGGAGCCGAGAGCCAGCAGCCGATGACCTACAAGGGCAACGGCGTCTGGGAAATCGTCGATTTCGCGTGGAATGTCGGAACGGCGTCCCAGAAGGATACCCGGTATCATTTCAAGGTCTACTACACCGACCAGAGCATCGAAAGATGGGCCTATATGATCGACGACTTCCGTCCCGAGGACAAGCCCGAATCGAACCCGAAATGTTTCAACGTCTACCGGTTCGTAAATAAGCTGAAAGATGACTGGGTACATTCGTGGAAAACGACGAACGACAGCGAGGGCATCGGCCAGCTGGCGACCTTCCGGATACACATGAACAATGTGGACAAGGCCGATTATTACCACGAACGCTCGTTCCGGGACAAATAGGTCCGCGAATCCCTCTGAGGTGAAGTAGGAAACCCATATGACACGCACCCTGTTTTACACACTCGCACTCTCCGTCCTTTGCATCCACCCGCTGGATGCGAAGGACGTGGCGGTGCTTTCTGCGAAAGGGAACTCTTCATCCGCCTTCTACCTCGCAGGGCCAAACCGGCAACCGGTGGTCTATGTCGACGGCGACGATGCGCTTGTCGTCAGGAAATCCGCGGAGTTGTTCGCCTCGGACCTCGGGGCCGTCACGGGAACCCCGGCGAAAGTCGTAACGTCGCTCGACGGCGTAAAAAGCTGCGTCATCGTCGGAACCATCGACGGCTGCGACGCAATCCGACGCCTCGCCGACGCCGGGAAACTCGACCTCGAACCGATCCGCAACGGCTGGGAACAGTATCACATCCGGACCGTCCGAAAGCCTTTCCCGGGAGTTTCCGAAGCCCTCGTGGTCGTCGGAAGCGACCGCCGGGGCGCGGCCTACGGCATCCTCTCCCTTTCGGAGAAAGCCGGCGTCAGTCCGTGGTACTGGTGGGCCGACGTACCAATCCCGAAACGCGAGAAGCTGTATGTCGATGCCGCCGGCTACTATTCCGAAGAGCCTTCGGTCCGGTACAGAGGCATCTTCCTCAACGACGAGGACTGGGGGCTTACGCCGTGGGCTTCGAAAACCTTCGAAAAGGAGCGGGGCAACATCGGCCCGCGCACCTATTCCAAAGTGTGCGAACTGCTGCTGCGCCTGAAAGGCAACATGCTCGCCCCGGCCATGCACCCGGTGTCAACGCCCTTCCACAGCATCCCCGAAAACCGGATGGTCGCAGATTCGTTCGCCATCGTCCTGACTGCTACCCACTGCGAACCGCTGTTGCTCAATACGGCGGGCGAGTGGGACAAAAAGACGATGGGACCGTGGAACTACGACACCAACCGGGCGAAGATGAACGAGGTACTGGCCGGACGGGTCCGCGAAGCCTCCCGCTACGAGAATGTTTATCCGCTGGCGCTCCGGGGGCTCCACGACGCCGTCATGGCAAACGGAATCCCGGTGAAAGAGAAGGTCCGGATGCTCTCCGAAGCCCTCTCGGATCAGCGGGAAATCATCTCCGAAACAGTTTCTGCACCCATAGAAGAGGTTCCCCAGGTTTTCACACCCTATAAGGAGGTTTTGGAAATCTATTCGAACGGACTGGAACTCCC
>JAEZTA010000202.1 GCA_023443765.1 Bacteroidota bacterium
CGCTCCGAAACGTGCGGAACAGGATAAACGAGATGATGCTGAACGCGCACGAACCCAAGAGGAGCCAGAACCCGTACCAGACGGTGAAAACAGGATAGGGGAAGAGACCCCGGACAAGCAGGTACGCAACGAAGGTAGAGAAAACGGAAACAACGGTATCGATGGCAAGAATAAGCCATGACGAAAAGTAACGCGACGAAACGTACTTCTCGATCCATAAACCGGATAATAAACGATAGAGCATAGAACGCGGCGTGAAAATTTTCGATTTTATGATGAATGGCGCAATTGGACAGAACTAAAATTGACCAAGCAAAAACCCCGTAAACCGTCAATAAAGAACATTACAGAAACTCCTGTACTTCCTTTCGATGCCAGACCTGATATTGCCTGGCAGATATTTCCGAGACGGTGAGTTCTTTGTAATCCGCCTCATTGCACTTGAAAATATGGCGTTTGGCATAAGCTTGCAGTTCTTCGTCTGAGATGCTGGCCATAACAACCGGAAAAGGGTAGACTGGATGAGTTACTACGGAAATTGTATTCTTCGAAAAAATCTGACACAGCAGGTAAGCCGACTGTTCGAAAGCGACCCAATACTCTCCGGTCCCGTATAAATGAATGCTCTTCCCATTGCCGTGCTCTTTACGGACAATATCAGACAGACGCGTATCCATTAACCGCATCAGCCGCATCCCGCAAGGCTCGTTCGATTGCTGATAATCGTTCATGATTCCGTATTGTTGTGAGTATTCCGTTTCTATCGCCGATGCCCAAACCAGGTATCGTAATCATCCAGCCGGCGCATAAGTTGTTCTTTACTCTTCTTGGGATTTGTCTCCGCCCGCCACGGATCAACAAGTGCATGCGCCTGGTCGTAGAAAATACAGTTGTCCGTGCAGCCGTAGAGCGTAACGAACAGCAGCGCACGCGACTGTTCCGCCTTGAGGCCCGTCAGCAATCCCTGAATCCTTCCGATCATCCGGTCGCAGGCCTCCTTATCGCCCAGAATCGTATAGGCCGGCAGCAGGAGCGCGTATAGTTTACAACGTGTCACATCCGAATCCATCCTTAGATTACCGTATTGTTGCAGGATTTCGGTAGCCAATGCACGGTCTTCGGAGGTCGTCGCTCCCGCATGATGCCGCTGCATCGCTTCATGCAGTGCGCCGAACAACCGGTCGTTGTTCAGACGCGTATACATGTGCATATTGTCCGTATTGAGCGAGATGATCTCGTATTGTCCAGGCTGTACATGCAACAACGGCACCCACAACCAGTTCTCCACACAGACCATAATATCTTTCCGGCCGCCTCCCGGCCGGGAGATCACGGTAGCCTCAGCGTTTTTGAATTTCCCTTCGGTGATTCGCACCCGGTCACCCTTCATCAATCGCTCCGGCTCCGGGATGTAGGCCGGAACTATATTCGCATAGGAGCGAGCCACCCACCGGAGGTTTTCCATCGCTTCGTCGGAGAGATAGGGATAATACTCACACTTGCCGTCCCGCACCCGCGGTAGGAAACTGTATAACGAAAGCCCGGCCGCCGTCATCATTTTGTAAATCTCATTTTCCGATGAACGGACAAAGACGTAATTATAAAGCAACGGTCGGTTGGTTTCGACCCAGACGCCCTTTTCCTCCCTAACCTCTACATAGGTAGGTGCAAAAAACTCGAATACAGACTCGTCGTTTCGGATACGGCGATCGAGTTCTGCCTGTAATCCCCGTGCGGTACCCCGGTGACAGGAAGGTAACGTCAGCACATACCACCTAATGGCCCGACTGTTCTGCATACTCGCAATCTGAGCGAAGGAAACCGATATGGACTTTTCTGTAGCGACAGGGGCTTTCATCCTGTTCTTTTCCTGCGTATTTCGCTGACTCATAGACACATCGCGACCATACCGGCAGATCAATATATCATGCTGATAAACAAGTATTTACACACGCCGCAAGAGAGATTCCTAAAAATTTCATCGTCTCTTCTTATTTTCTGCCCACTCTATACAAACCAGAACAACCCTTCTTTTGATCTTATTTCTACAGCGAGAGCCTCATTCCATTGTTGCCTTGTTGTTTCTTTGCAAGAAACCATATCTGAAAATAACGCTTTAGTTAGCAAGCATTTAAATTGAATATTTATCAGATCATATTGAATAATTGAATCTTTTTTGTATTAAGAATAATCTGTCATTATCAAAACCAAAACGAATGCAACGAAAAGGGCGATTCATTATTCTTTTGGACAATAATAACAATCTAATAATGACATAAATGCTTAATATATAGACCATTTTTTTGAGGGGGGGGGATTTTTCAGCGTAAGATTTAAACCGATTTCTTTGGCCGTTTAAACTATTATCCATACTTTTGTGTAGTAAAAGTGTGGTTTCTTGCAAAGAAACCACAACCTCCAATAGTCAGATAACACATTGATTTACAATACCTGTCATAAGATTCCCCAATAATCCCAAATACAATCAAACCGGATCAATTATCAAATTATCCAATACAAAGACGTTGAAATAATGAACCGGGCATCAGGCTATTAACTGTCTGATGCCCGGTTCATTATGATTCATTTACAGAAACGAAAATCTCACTGATTTTCGGCTTTCCGCAATTCTTACCCATGTACCACGATTAAGCACTTCGATGACCTGCTTTCCAATGCCTGCCGTTGCCATAGCTTATAAACGAACTAATCCCGCATATCGTTGATATACAGGATTATTTGCTTCTATTTGGTCGCGTTGCACAATAAAAAAGGTCCTTAAAAAAGGACCTCGTGAGCGGAAAACGGGACTCGGACCCGCGACCTCAACCTTGGCAAGGTTGCGCTCTACCAACTGAGCTATTTCCGCAAATATCGTTTCCGCAGCCTCGGGAAACCCTCGTTTCCTGCGCTTCGGGACTGCAAATATAAACTGAAAAATTTATTTTGCAAAATTTTCGGCAAATTTTATCCGCCGGATACACGCAGATTCACATTTTCCCAAACGTTCCCAACCAACCATAATACCTCGTTAAGAGCCGATTCCTGCTATATAATAAGGTATCAGCATTTTCGTGCATTCCATCGCTTCGACTCATGCGACCACTAAAATGGCGAATATTCCAAATTGGCCATTTCTATACATTTATGGAACTTATAAAAGTTCCGAAAACAGTCATATTTTGTCCGGCGCGATCAAAAAAGCACTTTTTCCGGAGTTTTTTCCACCTCGTGATAGCCCTGAGTCGCATACATTTGCGTCAGAGAAATTAACGAGAACCTGCGCCATAACGACCTATCCCGGATTTTCCGCAGGGCGAGCATGAGCAAAATAATTTCAGTACTGAAATGAAAAATTATCGTATAATACTGCTGATGCTCATCGCCGCAACAATATGCGGGGGGGGGTTTTTAGAGGTCATGCTCAGCAAATCGCCGCGAAAACCAACCTGCTCTATGGCGCTTACGCTTATGCGCCTAATTTAAGCCTCGAAATCGGACTCGGGAAGCGCAGCACCCTCGATCTGGGAGGAGGTTACAATTGGTTCAACCGAAAAGGCTCGGCTTCCGACAACAAAAAATCCATCCACTGGCTCGGGCAGATCGAATACCGCCAATGGTTCTGCAAGCGCTTCACCGGGCACTTCGTCGGAGTACATGCGCTCGGTACGCAATACAACATTTCAGGCCATAAAATGCCCTTGCTCTTCGGCAAAGATTCGAATAACTACCGTTACGAAGGCTGGGGCGCCGGCGCCGGCATCTCCTACGGCTATAATTTCTACCTGAGCACCCACTGGAGCTTCGAGGCCACCGTGGGTGCAGGCTACGTCCGCCTGCAATACGACAAATATCCCTGCGCCCGGTGCGGCACCCGGATCAAATCCGAGGGGCGCAACTACTTCGGCCCCACGCGCGCCGGCATCTCCCTGATCTACATCATCAAATAAGTACGCCCTGCCATGAAACACGCAATACTCCTATTGTCGTGCCTGGCCGCCATATCCGTATCGGCCCAGCACAAAGATACGGAATACAAAGGCCGCATCGACGTTACCCCGACACGCCTCGAACAGAAGGGCGATTCGCTTCACGTAGGCATCACATTCGACATCTCCGGCGTCAACGTCGCATCGCGCCAGTCGGTGACCTTCGTTCCGACACTGGCCGCCACAGGCGTCACACGCCAGCTGCCTGCCGTCGAGGTCAAAGGACGCAACAATTACCTGATCTCCAAACGCGAGCAGGCACTGATGAACAACCGCCAAAAGGCTGCGTGGCTCGATAACAACATCCCGCCCTATACCGTCGTCAAAGGCTTCGGGCGCAAAGGAACCCAGGTCGTGAATTACGACCTTTCGATCCCCTACGAACCCTGGATGGAAACAGCCCAGTTGGACATGGTCGAAAATGCCTGCGGATGCGATCGGGCGCCCCGCATCCTGGCCATGTCGCAACTCATCAACGCCGTGCAGCTCGAACGCAGGATCGTTATCACACCCTACGTTGTCGAACCGCACCTGACCTACATCCAGCCGCGGGCCGAAGCAGTCAAACGGCGCGAGATGACCGGCGAGGCATTCCTCGACTTCGTGGTCAGCAAAATCGACATCCGCCCCGATTACATGAACAATCCCCGCGAGCTGAAGAAGATCACCGACATGGTCGAGGAGGTCCGCAACGACCCCGCCGTCACGGTCCGCAGCATCAGCGTTATCGGTTTCGCTTCGCCCGAAGGCACGCTTGCCTTCAACAAAACCCTCTCGGAAGGCCGTGCCAAGGCCCTCGCCGACTACCTGCTCCCCCGCTTCGACTTCCCGCGCGAGATGTACCACGTGGAGTTCGGCGGCGAAAACTGGGACGGACTGCTCCAAAAGGTCGAGACTTCGGAAATGAACTACAAGGAGGAGGTGCTCGCCATCCTGCGCAACGTCCCGGCAGAAATCGACTACGCCACCAACATCAGCCGCAAGAAATCGCTCATGCAACTGCGCGGTGGCGTTCCCTACCGCTATATGCTCAGCGAGTACTACCCTTCGCTGCGTAAGGCCATCTGCAAGATCGGCTACGAAGTCAAAGGCTTCGACCCGGAGGAGGCTAAACAGGTCTTCAGCACCCGGCCTCAGAACCTGAGTCTCAACGAAATGTACCTCGTAGCCAACTCCTTCGAGCCGGGAACCCCGGAATTCGTGGAGATTTTCGAAACCGCGGTGCGCATGTTCCCGCAGGACGAAGTCGCCAACCTCAACGCAGCGGCGGCAGCCCTCTCGCGCAAAGACACACTAACCGCCCAACGTTATCTCGACCGGGTAAAACCAGGCGCTCCCGAATGGTATAACGCATCGGGCGTGGCGGCGATGCTCCGCGGCGAATACACCCAGGCGCGCACCCTCCTGAAGCAGGCCCGGGAGGCCGGCTGTCCGGCGGCGGCACAGAACCTCGGGGAACTCGACCGAAAACTGGAAAATAGCAAACTCATAAAGTCACAACAAAATTAAACTTCTCCACATTTTATCCATCACTAAATCCTTTTGCGATGAAAACAAACAAATTCTTCTTCGGAATTGCCGCATTTGCAGCAATCACACTCGCCTCCTGCTCCAAAGAAGAGCCCGGCGGCAAAGACAACGGCACCGACAAGGTCGTCAATGTCCAAATGGTATTCAAACAGAGCCGCGCAGGCATCACTAATGTCGAGGACGGTCACGCTACCGCCACCAATCCGACCGTCAGTTCGATCGTAATCGACGTGCTCGATGCGTCGGGAGCCACGCTCAACACCTACACGTACTCCAGCGACGCCGATATCAATGCCCTGAAAACCCCGGGTAAGAAGTTTACGGTCAACTCGAACGCAGCGAAAATCAGCATCAAGGGTAATCCGACTACAGAAACCAACATCAACAAACTGCAAGGTTTCGCCGTTGTCCCCCTGTCGGGCGAGTCAACGATCGTCGGCAGCAGCAACGGCAGCGGCACGGAAACCGATCCGTACAAAGTCAACGTGGAAATCAAACCCGAACTGGCCCGCATCGAGGTATTCGGCGGCATCGAAGTAACCGGAACCAAAACCTACTATGCCGTAGACGTGGAGCAGATCTTCGTCAACAACATCAAACTCACCGAAAACGCTTCGAGCCTGACCCGCATCGCCACCGACCAGGCTCCCTGGACGACCATCTGGTATGACGCTTATAAGACGGGCGGAACGATGGAGAACCTGTTCAGCGTAATCGTCGCTGCGAACGTAAACCCGGATATTACGAAATCCGAAGTTATCATTGACGTCAGCAAGTACTACACCACCGACCACAACATCGGCCTGGCAACGGACAAAGCTGCCGGTTACAACATTTTCCCGCAGACTACCGTAAAGACCGATCAGGCTGATGTCGCAGCAGAAATGCCCCATGTCATCCTGCACGTCAAGCTCTACAAAACGGCTGACGACTATGCAAATGGCAAATTCGACGCAAACCGCCAGTTCGTCACCGTACGGTCGTTCAAGGACAAAGACGGCAGCCGCGTCACCAAAATGGATGCAGCTAACATCTACCGTTTCGACCTCAGCGACCTGAAGACCGCGTTTGAAGACGGTCCGGACCCCACCGACCCCAATCCGGAAGGCGACAAGATGGTCGTAGACCTCACGCTGACGGTTACCCAGTGGGCTATCAACGACATCCACCCCGAGCTGTAACACCTTATTTCCATTCCGTCCTTGTCCGGGAACCCCACATCATGCGGGTTTCCGGACAGGGTTCGGACTTTTCAGCCTGTGCACGTAAAACCGAACAATGTGATAAAATCTACTATCAAATATTGCCTCCTGCTGGTCTGGACGGTCCTGACGACCGGCTGTATCAAAGAGGACATGAGCGACTGCTTCTCCAGCATCCGGCTCCGTTTCAGTTATACGCTGCACGACGAACCGACGCAGGGGAATCTTTTCGGTCGCGACGTTCGTCACATCCGCGCCTATGTATTCGATGCCGACGGGGTGTTGAACACCGTCGCCTCCGAACGCGGCAGCCTCCTGAGCAACGATTATGTCATGAACCTCGACCTCGACCCAGGGACCTATACCATCGTGGCATGGGGAAGCGGCGGGGAGGATTTTTTCCGCTCTTACCGGCAATCGCAGGGTTCGGCAACGGTCACCGATCCGGTTCCCGGACAAACCACGCTCGACCAGTTGCGCATCGCCCTCGCCTGTGAGCAAACCCCCGATGCGGACGGTAACCTGCATCCCGCACAGGCCCAATTCGACGACCTCTTCTACGGGGCCGCCGGCACCCGTTCCACCGACGGGAAAAGCCTTTACACCATCATCCCCGTCGAACTCTCGCCCGGCAGGAGCGAAGAACGAACAGTGGAACTCATTCGCAACACCAACATCATCCGGCTCACCGTCGAGGGAGTCTGGAATTTCGACCCCGCCACGGGGATCGATGCCTGGATCACGGGTACGGACACCCGCTATACCAGCAAAAACACCATCGAGAGCACTTCGCCCCGCGTCCGCTTCCTGCCACGCCGCGGACTGGCCGACGCCACTACCATCCACACCGACATCAGCATTCAGCGTCTGGAATGGAACCGCACCGCGTCGGAACCGCTTTCGCTCTACGTAAAAGACCTCGTTAACGACAAAGTCCTGGCGAAACTGGACCTTGTCGGATTGCTGCAAAAAGCCCAGGACGGCAGCGGCAATCCACTCTACCGCAACCAGGAGGATTTCGACCGGGAGTATATCTACCCCGTCACGCTCTCATTCGCCGAGGATTTAAGCCTCCGCATCTATGTAAAAGACTGGCTGATACAGGATATCAAGCCCGAGTTATAAACCATCTAAGTTTACAGGACGTGTTACCGATCAAAAAACATATCATATGGACGGGTCTGCTGCTGGCTTCGCTACTGCCGGCAGGATGTGCCAAAGACCCTGTCGGCAGAGACAGCAGCCGGGAGGTCTCCGTACGTATCGCGGCGCGTACTGCAACCCTCAGCGACAACGCATTTACCTCGGTGCGCTACATCCTGCTATACAACGACGATATCGTCCTCAACGAAAAAACAACCGTCAGCGACAATTACCCCCTGCAAGCCAAAATAGGAGACTACCGGCTGGTCATCGTCGCCAATGAAACGGCGACCATGACGACTGCGCTCGACGCCGTACACACCTACTCCGCCCTGAAAACCGTTGAAGTGCAGCCCGGACAGACCGAAACTACCGTACCCCTGCTCGCAGACGTGCCCATCGTCATCTCGGCCGACGGCAACGGCCAAGGACTGATGGCCGTGGACGGCGACACCCCCACGCATACCCCCGAAATAAGCCTGACCCGCACACAGGCCAAAACCTCGCTCTACGTACGCAAATACACAACAAAAAACGGGGCTGCCACCGACCGGTTCACGGTCAAAAAGGTGACGCTCTGCCACGTCCCGCACTACTCCATGCTCACCGGCACGGCCTATTACGCCGGGAGCGACTACGACAACCAGGTGCTCTACAACGACGCCACGGGCATCACCTTTGCCAACGACGTGACCCAGGAGCAATACGACGCTACGGACGTTGCCAACGGAAATTACACCGATGTCGTGACGCCCATCCCGGCCACGGGTGCCCCGACCAACATATTCCCCGAATACCGCATGCAGAACGCCGCCGCGGAGAACGACGCGGCCTACCTGCTGATCGAAGCCGCCTACACGTCCGCCTCCGGCGGGCAGACGGATGTCACCTACCGCGTACCGCTGCGCGCCGACGAGACGAAGGACGACTACCAGCTGCTGCGCAACATCAACCATCAGGTCTACCTGACGATTACGAAGAAAGGCGATTTCGATGCTTTCCAGATCGTCTACCAAATCGCCGACTGGAAGGGCGAAAGCGTCAATGTCGACATCGACAAAGACCCGTTCCTGGAACTCACCGACATCGCAATCAACGCCTACGACGCTGCGGCCACGCGCATCTATTTCCGCACCAACCAACCCGAATCCAAAGTCTACATCGCCCCCAAAGGCCATTCAGGAAGCGCTTCCGGCACTACGTTCGATGTCGATAACCTCTACTACAAGCTCGCCGCAACGACCGATGCCGAAGGAAACGTCATGACGCAGGCGCAGAATTTCCACTATACATTCGACGCAGCGACGAGCGTGGGCAAAGGCTATTTCGATGTCATCAACCTCGACACCCGCATCTCCGGCACGCAAACCCGTATCCTCAACCTGCGCTCCGGCAAACTCGACCGCGCGATCACGGTCAACAGCATCGTGACCGAGGAGGCCGCCAAGCAGGACACAACCCGCTATATCGGCACCTTCCACCGCGCCAAACAGCGCAGCGAGCGCATCGTTACCTGGCATGCCACAGGCCCCTGGACCGCGACCATCCTCCCGACGACCTCCACGTCGGAAACCGCCCCCGAACACCTCCTGATCGACCGCCTGGCCAGCCCGGCCTACGGCAAAGGACTCTACAAACTCCAGAACCCGATCGAGCCGGAGGGCGCCGAAGTATCGGACGGCACGACCCTCGACGCCGACGGCAACCGCACGGTTTCGGGCACAGGCCGCGTCTACTTCCGCGTCGGCTGGGACAGCTTCGCTCCCGACGCCGATCCGAACCGCTATGCACTGATCAAAGTCGCCTATACCGACATCTACAACCATCCGCGGGAGACGATCCTCTACTGCCGCCAGGGCGAAAATCCCGACCGGCTGTCCGCGGGATTCTATCTCCGAATGGCGACCTACAACGTCGCGCTGCCCGAAAGCTTCACGGAATACCCCACCATGGCCGGCTACCTCTACCAGTGGAACGACCGCACGCCGTGGAGCCCGATCGGCAGCGTCAATAACTACAACACGAAAGAGTACCACACAGACTTTGACGAGGGACGCTCGGTATGCCCCGACAAGTACGGCTATCCCGACGAAGCGGCTGTCGACCTGCTCTCACTGATCTTCAAAAATATCGGAACCCTATGGGGTTATTACGCCGACGGCTATTTCGACCGCCGCGCCGTCACCAAATACACCGTCAACGGCTCGAACGTAAACGCAGCCTATGCCGGCGGTCTGTTCTACAACCCCGCCAACGGAAAGTCGGTCTTCACGCCCACCGTCGGCGGACGCCTGGAAACCGGAGAGTACGTGCGTACGAACGACGATCGGAATATCCTCAAATCGGGCTTCTGGACCGAGGTCACCGACCCCGCCAACGACGGTCAGGCCAAACTGATCATCCAGTACTCCAACGAACTCCAGTCGGCGGTCGAACTGCGCAACAAACTCTGGGCAATGAACGTCCGCTGCCTGAAACTCGAAGGCAACACGATCTACTTCGACGCCAACGGCGGCGACGGCGCCCCGCATTCCATCACCAAACCCGCAGGCACTGAGGTCACACTCCCCGGAGGACCGACCACAGCCCCGACAAGCTCGGTCGTCTGCACCGGGTGGAATACGGGCCGCGAAGGACTGGGGACCGCCTATGCTACCAAAAGCAAGATGAACATGCCCGACAAAGACATCACCCTCTACGCCCAGTGGGAGGCGGTTATCGTCATGAAAGACATCCCGGGTTTTTCGGGCCAGATAGCCACATCCTCTTACAATGGCTGGACAACCGTAGCCCTGGGCAACAACGGATCCTATCTAACCACAGTTTCCACGTCGATAACCGAGCCGGTATATCCCTACCTACAAGTCTCAAGCAGTACATACGGCGATAAAAAGACCTGGGCACAGGCCCAAAGTTACTGTGCCGCAATGGCACCCGCCGGAGCGTGGCGCCTGCCGCGCATGTCAGAACTCTATTGGTTCAACAAATACGATCCGTCTCTTTTTAACGAAAATAAGAAATACTATTGGTCGGGAACGGAAAAAGAGGCCGGATGGACCTGGTTACTCTCCGGTCCGGACACATCATATCCCGGAGAGGCCGACGATCTTTTCTACAACGGTACAAGCAGCGACATGGTAAAATTCCGCTGCGTCCGGGAGATCAATCTGTAAAACCACGACGAACAATGAACAGGACGATATACATACTGGCAGCCGTGCTGCTCCTGCTGACGGCAGGTTGCACCCGCGAACCCGATATCGATCGGCCCAGTAACTCCGACGGCAAAGTCCGCCTGGAACTGCAACTCCGGCTGGGTGAGAGCGAACAGCAGACGACGCGTGCCGACGCCGGGCTTACCGACGCAACGCTGGGCAGCGACATCTACGTGCTGGTGCTCGACGGCAACCAGTCCTCCTCGAAACTGAAACAGAAACCCGTCCGGGCCTGCGAGGTCAAGAACAGCACGATCTACGCAGTCCTCGACGAGGAGACTACCGACAGCTACCTTTGCCTGCTTGCCGCCACAATGCCTTCGACAATGACAAGCTACCTCGACAATGCGGCCGTCGGCACCACCCTCAGCGACCTGCAGGCGAACCTGCAACTGCCGCTGGCCACCTCCGCCGGCCTCTCGCTGCCCCTGCCGATGACCGGCTGGTCGGATAAAATCGCGAAGATCACGAAGAACGGCACCTACAACACAGTCCAGTTGGTTCGCGCCGTCGCCCGCATCAACGTGAAGATCGCCGACGCCGTGACGACCGACAACTTCACCCTCACGGGGCTGGCGCTGGTCACCGGAGCCCGGAAGGGATGGCTGATTCAACCCGACGAAATCGCCGTCCAGAGTGGTGCAGGCGTCGTGCAGTACGATGCAGTCGCCCCTGCAAGCGGCGAAAACAAGATCGAAGGCAAGATTTACTGTTACGAGAACAACGGCCAGTCGAGCCTATACACCGAAAACCCGACGCGCGTCGTGGTGATCGGTAAATACAACGGATCGAGCCAGGCGACCTATTACGGCATCAACATCGCCTACGTGACCGATCCGCAGGACCCGAAAACGCTCAGCTACGACATCCGGCGCAACAAAACCTACACCGTGCTGATCAACAAGGTGCAGAAAAGCGGTTACGCGTCGATGGACGAGGCGATCAACAACCCCGAATTCAACATGTCGGTCGATGCCGAAATCCTCGTCACCGACCCCTATGCCCACGAGATCGTGACCAACGGCAAACAGTATCTCGGCACAACCAATTCGGCCTTCCTGACCCACCCCAACACGACCACCGGCAACATGACCGGCGTAGCCATTGCGACCATCTCCTACACGACCGAATCGTCCTGGTCAGCCGGACAGATCACGCTGCCCCTGGACCTCAGTTTCACTTCGGGAACGAACGGGCGCCTCGAACTGAGCAGCGGCAACACACCCGTCGTCAAGGAGATCGTAGTCGATATCCCCGCAAGTTTCTCCTCGGGAGACATCCAGATCTCCATCGGTAACCTATCGCAAACGATCCACGTTCGCCGCAACGGCTCGATCTCGGCCCTCGGCGGCATCTGCAACGACTTCGCCACGGAAGAATATAAGGTGGGTGAGGTCGTAAACGCCTCGGAAAGTACTTCATGGGTAAAACTTTCAGATTCGGAGGAACCCGACGGTGAATCGTCGCTGCTCGACAAAATCACTGTCCCCAAAGGGGGAATATACGTCCATTTCGAAAGTAATGTCGGTTTCGAAGGCACGAGCAAGCCGCGCGAAGCGCAGCTCTACATCTCGGGCGGACAGGGCCAGCCTCGCACCCGCATCCTCGTGCAGCAGAACAGTTACGAAATCTATAAGGACGCATCCGAAAGACAGATCGAAAAGAGCTACGTCGGAACATTCCACCGCTGGAACCAGACGGCCGAACGTGTCATCCGCATGGACGCCAGCGCATTCAACACTGAAACCAGTACATGGACAGCCACGATCGTATCGGGCAAGGACTTCATCGTACTGAGCAAGGAGCCGTCGCCCGACCCGCGCATCGAATTCGACGATCCCTTCGGGGATAAGCATCCCGAAGGCCCGCTGTACGCCACCGACGAAGAGATCGAAGCCAACTGCCAGGTCAGCGGCAATGCCACGACAGTCTCCGGAACGGGTAAATACATCAACTTCCGCGTAGGCCTGAAGAGTAAACTCGCCTCGGCGAGCGCCCAGCCCCGCTACGGTCTGATCGCCGTGATCCACAGCAACGGTGGTGGCAACCACCTGATCTACGTCCGCCAGGGCGAAGCGCCGGATTACCTGATGCGGCCGTGGGACGAATGGAAGGAGCGCGGCTCTTCCGAGGGGACCTTCGGCACCGCCCACGGTAACACCCGCAACGAGGTGTTCAAAATCTGTCCCTACAACCTGACCGACCCCCTCCGGAGCAGCGTGGCCGTCGACCGCGGTACGCGGGGTTACGGATTCACCGACTACCCGTCGCAGGCCGGCTATTATTTCCCAGCGGTCAGCACCAAAGCTTTCCCATTTACCGAGACGACCAACTTAGATACATACAACTACGCAGTGTGGCAGGATTCATTCGAAGGCTGTCCGCGCGGCTACCGCCGGCCCAAGGAAATCCCGCCCGTCACAGGGGGTATCGAAGGCTCCGAATGCCGTCTTTCGCTCTGGCTCTATCCGCGTGCAGGCTCAGCACAAAGCAGTATCACCAACCAATACCGCGGATACCTGGCCGATGGCTATTTCGACCGGCGAATGATCGGTACGCCGACAAACGGCGTCAGCGGCACAGGCCCCCAAACGTGGTCCAAACATACCCGCGTATACGACTCCAACAAACCGACCGAAGTCGCTTTCCACGGCACGCTGCTCTACAACCCGAAAAACCTGGCATCGGTCTTTATTCCCGAAGCGGGATCGGTCAATGCATCCTGGATGTCGTGGGGAGCGAAAGGAGTAATAACCCAGGGCTATTGGGGCGGTTTCTGGACCTCGACCAACTATATCAGCGGTAACAGCGGTTACTACTGGCTCGTAAACAGCGGAATGTTGAATGCAACATCAACCATCCCCACATTCGACTTTTACCAGAATGCCACGATCGACTTCGGCTGGTCGGTGCGCTGTGTGAAGGACGAGAACCCGCCGATCCTGAACGGCGACGACGACAACACGGTGGAGCCGTTCCCCGACTCCGGCACGGGAGATCAGGTCGACATGATCAACTACGAATACCTGGAGGGTGCCAACAACCTGCAGACGCAGTTGGAAACCGTTTACGGCACGGCCGAACTCGGCAACGTGCGGACGCTCTACCTCTACGGACCGAAAACGCTGACCGACGAAGATTACGCCTATCTCAACTCGCTGGCGACCGATAAAAAGGTATGCCACCTCGTACTTTCGGGTACGGGTAACCTGTCGATTCCTGCACAGGCGTTCACCAGCCCCAACTGGATTTCGATTTCACTCTTCGAGGCAAACACCATCGCCTCCGGAGCATTTAATTTCACCGCAGGTTCGGACTGCTCGCTCGTCAATGTGAAATTCGGAAG
>JAEZTA010000006.1 GCA_023443765.1 Bacteroidota bacterium
CGTGAACATCTCCAACGCCATCGTCAGCGTGGTCCGCGAACGCAACATCACCGACATCGTGATGGGCATGCACCACGCCACCCCGGCAGTACCGGGCCTGACGGGCATCCCCGGGGCATCGGGCCCCGGCATCGGCAAGATGGCCGCCGACGTGCTGGCGCAGAGCAACGTCACGACTTTCATGTACAATCCCGTGCAACCGCTGAACACCATCAAACGCCACCTGATCGTCGTGCCCGAAAAGGCCGAGCAGGAAGCGGGATTCCAGATGTGGCAGCACCGCATCCGCCTCCTGGCCGAGAATTCGGGGGCCAAAATCGTCGTCTTCGCCCCGGAAGCGACGCTGGAATACCTGCGTCCCAAAGGGCGCAAACGCCCGGCGAACATCGACTTTGTGCCCTTCGCACAGTGGGACGACCTGCCGGCGCTCGAACACGACATGCGGGCCGACGACTGCCTGTGGTTCGTGATGAGCCGTCGCGAACGGGTTTCGTACAACCCCGTGATGAGCCGTATCCCGGCCTATCTCGAACATTTCTTCGCCGGATACAGTTCCGTACTGCTCTACCCCGTACAGGCCGGCGACACCGAGAGCCGGTATATCTGATCAATGGCCCGGCGCCGATTCTGAAATAAATTTGGGATTGCGCCCGGCTTGCATTATCTTTGCCCTCGAATAATAAAACGAATTATGAGTCTTGTAGCAATCGTGGGCCGTCCGAACGTCGGCAAAAGTACCCTCTTCAACCGCCTCGTGGGCGAGCGGAAGGCCATCGTCGATGCGACGGCCGGAACCACCCGCGACCGCCATTACGGCAAGACCGACTGGAACGGCAAGGAGTTTTCGATCATCGATACGGGTGGATACACCGTCAATTCGGAGGATATTTTCGAGGACGAAATCCGCCGTCAGGTGTTGCTGGCCATCGACGAGGCGGACGTGATCCTCTTCCTCGTGGAGGTAAGGACCGGCATCACCGACCTCGACATGCTGATGGCCGACATCCTGCGCCGCACGTCGAAAAAAGTGATCCTCGTCTGCAACAAAGTCGACAACAACGACCAGATATACTCTTCGCACGAGTTCTACGCATTGGGACTGGGCGACCCCTACTGCATCTCGTCGATGTCGGGCAGCGGCACGGGCGACCTGATGGACGCCATCCTGGCCGCGCTTCCCGTGGAAACCATCGCCGAAGAGGACGAAGACCTGCCCCACATCACCATCGTAGGCCGCCCGAACGTCGGCAAATCGTCGCTCACGAACGCCCTGCTGGGCGAGGAGCGCAACATCGTGACTTCGATCGCCGGGACTACCCGTGACTCGATCCACACGCGCTACAACAAGTTCGGGATGGATTTTTACCTCGTGGACACGGCAGGCATGCGCAAGAAAGGCAAGACGATGGAGGACCTCGAATTCTACTCGGTGATGCGTTCGATCCGCGCCATTGAAAATTCGGACGTGTGCATCCTGATGATCGACGCGCAGCAGGGCCTCGAATCGCAGGACCTGAACATCCACAACCTGATCGTCCGCAACCGCAAAGGATGCGTGATCGTGGTCAACAAATGGGACCTGATCGAAAAGGAGACCAACACGATGAAGGAGTGGATCGAGTTCCTCAAAAAGAAACTCGCGCCGTTCAACGATATTCCGATCATCTTCACCTCGGTGATGACCAAACAGCGCATCCTCGACGTACTGCAAACCGCTATCCGCGTCTACCAGTCGCGCAAGCGCCGCATTTCGACCTCGGAGCTCAACGACTACATGCTGCCGCTGATCGAGAACTACCCACCCCCCGCAACCAAGGGCAAATATATCAAGATCAAGTATGTGACCCAGTTGCCGACGCCGACGCCGCAGTTTGCGTTCTTCGTCAACCTGCCCCAATACATCAAGGAGCCTTACCGCCGCTTCCTGGAAAACAACATGCGCGACCACTGGGATTTTTCGGGCGTGCCAATGCAGATTTACTTCCGGCAGAAGTAAATTTTCGGAGAGCATTGCAACACGAAACGACATACATTCCCGAAAAATCCAGTCACTGACAATCCCCCTAAATCCCCCTTTGAAAAGGGGGACTTGGTATACGGGCGTGCCAATGCAGATTTACTTCCGGCAGAAGTAAATTTTCGGAGAGCATTGCAACACGAAACGGCATACATTCCCGAAAAATCCAGTACTGACAATCCCCCTAAATCCCCCTTTGAAAAGGGGAACTTGGTATACAGGCGTGCCGAAGCGGATTTACTTTAGGCAGAAGTAGCCACATTTTAACTTTACAGAAAAGCCCTCCGAAATGGAGGGCTTTTTCTTATGCTTTTCTGCGCCGTTCGAGCAGTCGCCGGGCGGTATCGGAGAGCAGGACCACGGCGCCTGCCAGGATGGCCGTGTCCTTGATCACGAGCCGTCCCGCGCCCGACAGCAGCGGGAAACCGGATTCACCGCTGCCCAGGTCGGGGACCCAGACCTCGGGAGTGGTCACCAGAAACGAGAGGGTTCCGAGCGTCATCACGATAGCCAGCAGTTCACCTACTAATCCTACGCGTGCGGAGAAGAATCCGAAGAAGGTCAGGATGCCGATCGACATGATCAGGATGCCCAGCCCATGCGAAAATCCGTAGGTGTTGTTCCGCTCGTGCCATTCGTGTTTGGCGGCATCGAAACTGCCTTCGGGCAATTTATACTGCCGGTATTCGGGTGCTTTTTCGTTGTAAAAGAAGCTCATGAAGGGGCTGTTGGCCACGAAGGGCACAATGCCCTCGGCTTCGTAGTTCCAGAATTTGAGCCCGCCAATCCAGACGAAGATTACCAGGATGGCAACCCGGATCATACCGAGGCCTAGCCGCTGCGAGCCGGCGGCGATTTTCAGAAAGCCGTAAAACAGGCCGGAGAATTTTTGCATCATCGTTATTCGCTTTTTGAGGTTTCGATGGTGCAAAGTTCCGAAATTCGAACCGCCGATGCGATAGCAGGACAGCCGGAAATATTGGCGATTATTCCCGTTGTGCCCGGCGGCGGAAATCGGTGATGCTCTCGCCGTTCATCTTGGCAAAAAAACGGCTGAACGCAGCCGTATCCTCGTAACCGAGCAGGAAGGCGACCTCCTTGGCGCTTTTGTCGGTGTAGAGCAACAGGCGGCGCGCCTCGGCATTCACGCGGTCGTGGATGACACTCAGAGGCGACGGACGGCCGCAGGCGGCAAAGAGGTTGGAAAGGGTCTTGGGCGAGCGGTGCAGCAGTTCGGCGTAGTCCTGCACCCGCCTGTGGGTGCGGAAATGCTCGTCGACAAGCACATAAAACCGCCGCACGATGTCGAATTGCTGTTCCTGCGGGCCATCGATCCCGAAATGCTCGCGCGCGGCGCGCGTACATACGATAATAAAGCGTTTCAACTGCATGCGGAGCATCTCCTCACGCAGACCGTCGTTCACTTCGTACTCGGCGCAAAGTTCCTCGACAATACGCCCGAGAACCTTCTGTCGTTCGGCGGAAAGCGCCAGCCGCAGCGGTTCGGAAGAACCGTTGAACAGCAGTCCGTTGCACGAGACTTCGCCGTCGTGGCCGAAGATGCAGTAAAAATTGCTGTCGAACAGCAACGAGAGGCATTCGCCGTCGCAGCGGAGGTTGCCGAGGCGGTGCAGGGGCGTCAACGAGATGATCTCCCCGGTGGCGAGCTGCATCGGGACGTGATCGACCTCCAGCGACAGATTGCCCTGCCGCACCCAGAGGAATTTGTAAAGGTCGGGCCGGTGGATCGGGTCTGCATCGCGAAGGTCCCGGCACAAAACGAGATTACCGTTCAAAGGAGTGCTGAATGCTATATCCATATTCCAAAGATAACACCTGAAAACCAAACGCCCGCACAAAAACCGGAAAAACCGAAGTCCGCATTTTATTCCGTTCGGGCATGATTTTGGTTATTATAAGTTTTTGTTATAATATCATCAATATTATTAATTTGTTACTCAATAAATTATATTCTATATTTACAAAAGAAAATTTCGTTCTAACCAAATAGAAAGATTTATGGATAAAAAGAAACTGACAGCTGAAAACGGCCGGCCGATCGCCGACAACCAGAACATTCAGACCGCAGGCGTCCGCGGCCCCGTGACGCTGCAGGATCCGTGGTTCCTCGAAAAACTCGCCCATTTCGACCGCGAGGTAATTCCCGAACGCCGCATGCACGCCAAAGGCTCCGGCGCATTCGGAACCTTCACGGTCACGCAGGACATCACCAAATACACGCGAGCCTCGATCTTCGCCCAGGTCGGCAAGAAGACCGAGTGCTTCGTGCGGTTCTCGACCGTGGCCGGAGAGCGCGGCGCAGCCGATGCCGAACGCGACATCCGCGGCTTCGCGATGAAATTCTACACCGACGCGGGCAACTGGGACCTCGTAGGCAATAACACCCCGGTGTTCTTCCTGCGCGACCCGCTGAAGTTCCCCGACCTGAACCACGCGGTGAAGCGCGACCCGCGCACCAACCTGCGCTCGGCCAACAACAACTGGGATTTCTGGACGCTGCTGCCCGAGGCATTGCATCAAGTGACGATCACCATGTCGCCGCGCGGTATTCCCGCCTCGTACCGCCACATGCACGGATTCGGCAGCCACACGTACAGCTTCTACGACAAGGACAACCGGCGCACGTGGGTGAAGTTCCACCTCACGACCCAGCAGGGCATCAAAAACCTGACGGACGCCGAAGCCGAGGCACTCGTGGGCAAAGACCGCGAATCGCACCAGCGCGACTTGTACGACGCCATCGAACGCGGTGATTTCCCGCGCTGGACGATGTACGTACAGCTGATGACCGAGGAAGAGGCCCGCAATTACAAGCTCAATCCGTTCGACCTGACAAAAGTTTGGTACCACAAGGATTTCCCGCTGCACGAAGTCGGCGTTCTGGAGTTGAACCGCAACCCGGAGAACTACTATGCGGATGTCGAGCAGTCGGCATTCAACCCGATGAACATCGTCGAGGGCATCGGTTTCTCGCCCGACAAGATGTTGCAGGGTCGTCTGTTCTCCTACGGCGATGCGCAGCGCTACCGCCTGGGCGTGAACCACACGGAGATTCCCGTGAACAAGCCCCGCTGTCCGTACCACGCCTTCCACCGCGACGGACAGATGCGCACCGACGGCAACTACGGCTCGGCAAAGGGTTACGAACCCAACAGCTACGGCGAATGGCAGGACAACCCCGCCCTCAAAGAGCCGCCCCTGGCTGTGAACGGCGACGTTTACAACTACGACGAGCGCGAGTTGGACGACGATTACTTCACCCAGCCAGGACTACTGTGGCGCGTGATGTCGCCCGAGGACCAGAAGGCGACCTGCGAGAACACGGGCCGCGCCATGGGCGATGCCGAGCTGTTCATCAAACAGCGCCACGTACGCCACTGCTACTACGCCGACCCGGCCTATGGCAAGGGCGTGGCCGAAGCGCTCGGAATCTCGCTCGAAGAGGCCCTCAAGGCCGAAGACCCCGCGCATCCGACGTGGGACAAGCGATAGGCTTTCGCCTGCAATACAGAAACGGGGCGGTCTGAAATTCAGACCGCCCCGTTTGTTACTGCTGCGGGGTTTCGCCTCCGCCCTGCGGATTGCCCGAGGAACCATTGCTCCGACCGCGGTTGCGGCCTCCGCGATGGCGACGACGATCGCGCGTTCCGCGGTTGCCCTCGCCGCGTCCCGAAGCGTGGCCGCTGTCCGGAGCAGCGGGTTGTGCGGCGGCAGATTCGGCTGCTGCCGGGCGGTCGCTACGGCGGTCACGGTCATTGCGGCCCGAGCGGTCGTTGCGTCCGCCGCGTCCGCGACCTCCACCGCCACCCGAACCGGGACGGCCTCCGCGGCCACGTCCGAAACGGGCGCGGTTCTCGTCGGGAGCGTATTTCGGCCCTGCACCGACGCTCTCGGGCAATTCGGCCTTGCGAATATCCCGCTCGATGAATTTTTCAATCTGGTGGAACTTGCCCTGCTCCTCTTCATTGACGAAGGTCACGGCACTGCCCGTAGCCGCTGCGCGGGCCGTACGGCCGATGCGGTGGATATAGTCCTCGGGGTCGTGCGGCACGTCGTAGTTGAGCACCAGGCCGATGTCCTCGATGTCGATGCCTCGCGCGACAATGTCCGTGGCGACGAGTATCTTGACCTTGTTGTTCTTGAAATTGAGCATCACCTCCTCGCGCTGGGCCTGCTCCAGATCGGAGTGCATGGCCGCAACATCGAGATGCATGCGCTTGAGCGTATGGGCCAGCTCTTTGACCTTGAGTTTCGACGACGAGAAGATGATCGTCTTCGAATCGGTCGGCTCGGCGAACATCTCGCGGATGATGCCCAGTTTCTGGTTCTCGTAGCAGATATACGCCGACTGGTCGATGGCCTCGTTCGGTTTCGAAATGGCGATGTTGACCTCCGCAGGATTGTTCAGGATACCCTTGGCCATTTCGCGGATTTTCGGGGGCAGCGTCGCCGAGAACATGATCGTCTGCCGCTTGGCGGGCATATAGGAGATGATCTTCATGATGTCGTCGCTGAAACCCATGTCGAGCATACGGTCGGCCTCGTCGAGGATCAGGTATTCGACATGCGAAAGGTCGACGCCGCTGTTCTGCAGGTGGGCGATCATGCGGCCCGGGGTGGCGATCACCACGTCGGAGCCGCTCAGCATGCCGTTCTTCTGGACATCCCAGCCCTTGCCGTCGCCACCGCCGTAAACGACCGTCGTCGAGACAGGCAGGTAGTAGGAGAAGCCCTGGAACTGCTGGTCGATCTGCTGCGCCAGTTCGCGCGTCGGCACGATGATCAGCGATTTCACCACATTGTCGGGATTGCCGTCGAGCAGTAGTTTGTTCAGCAGCGGCAGTGTATAGGCCGCCGTCTTTCCCGTACCGGTCTGGGCGCAGCCGATAATGTCGCGACCTTCCAGAATCACCGGAATCGTGTGTTCCTGCACAGGGGTCATCTCGTGGAAATTCATATCCTCAAGGCCGTCGAGGATTTCATCCTCCAGGTCGAGTTCGTCAAAACGCATAACTTTACTATTTATTTTTTAACTTAATATATCTCTTCTCCGAACAGCGTCGCGGGCGTACAGCCCGTAATACGGACCTTCACGTAGTCGCCGACGCGGTGTTCGCCGCGGTCGAAAACCACGACTTTGTTCTGCGAGGTACGGCCCGACAACCGGTTCTTATCGCGCTTCGATTCGCCCTCGACCAGCACTTCGAACTCCCGGCCCACGTCGCGCAGGTTACTCGCATGCCCCAGTTCGTTTTGCAGGGCGATGATCTCCGACAGGCGGCGCGACTTCACCTCCTCCGGAACGTCGTCGCCCAGGTGTTTCTCGGCAAATGTCCCGGGACGCTCCGAGTATTTGAACATATATGCAAAGGCATAGCCCACCTCGCGCATCAGCGAAAGGGTCTGCTGGTGCTCCTCCTCCGTCTCGCCCGAAAATCCGGCGATCAGGTCGGTGGTGATCGTACAGTCGGGCAGGTAGCGGCGGATGGCGGCGATACGGTCGAGATACCACTCGCGCGAATACTTGCGGTTCATGCGGTCGAGCATCGACGTGGCGCCCGACTGGGCCGGCAGGTGGATCGAACGGCAGATGTTGGGCATCGAAGCCATGACCTCCAGCAGGCGGTCGCTCATGTCCTTGGGGTGCGAGGTGGCGAACCGCACGCGCAGCAGCGGCGAAATCGACGCCACACGGCGCATCAGCTCCGGGAAATCGACATCGCCCGCGCAGTAGGAGTTGACGTTCTGGCCCAGCAACGTCACCTCGCGGTAGCCGTTCTCAAACAGATTCTGCGCTTCGGCGACGATGGTCGCGGCATCGCGGCTCCGCTCCCGGCCCCGGGTATAGGGAACCACGCAGTAGGAGCAGAAATTGTTGCATCCGCGCATGATCGCCACGAAAGCGCTCACGCCGTTGCGATCGAGGCGCACAGGGGAGATTTCGGCATAGGTCTCCTCGGTCGAGAGCAGGACGTTGATTCCCTTGCCGCCCGCCTCGGCGTCGCGCACCAGGCGCGGCAGGTCGCG
>JAEZTA010000066.1 GCA_023443765.1 Bacteroidota bacterium
CCGTCGGTCGAATGGTAGACCTCCGGGTGAAACTGGATGCCCCACGTCTGCTCGCCTTCAATGTGGAAAGCGGCGACACGCACGTCCTCCGTGCTGGCAATCAGTTTATAGGTTTCGGGAACGCGCGTAATGGTGTCGCCGTGCGACATCCACACCTGCGTCCGGGCAGGAAGCCCCTGCATCAGCGCATCCGACGAATCGCCCACGGAGAGCATCGCACGACCGTATTCACGGCTGGGCGCAGGCTGCACCTCGCCGCCGAAAGCCGAGGCGAGGAACTGGGCGCCGTAGCAGACGCCGAGCAGCGGCAGTTTGCCCTTGATGGCCGAGAGATCGGGCGTCGGAGCCTGTGCGTCCCGCACAGAGAAAGGGCTGCCCGAGAGAATCACGCCCCGCACCGACGCGTCTATCGCCGGGATTTTGTTGAAGGGGTGGATTTCGCAATAGACATTCAACTCGCGCACACGCCGCGCAATGAGCTGCGTGTACTGCGATCCGAAGTCGAGAATCAGGATTTTTTCCATCTATTTTGGATTTATTTTTTCTTTTGCAAAGAGCGGTAAGCGACATAGCAGCCTACGACCGCCGTTATCGCAAGCGACAGGGAAGTGAGCGTCCGGTTGTCCGACAAAAGATAGGTCAGCAGCCCCAGTACGGCGACAATTGCCGCCACCCATTCATACCAGGCCGGTCGGTTCGAGTCCCCCGCCATCGCAACTAACGCTCGCTCGAATAGTTAGGCGCCTCGCTCGTGATGGCCACGTCGTGCGGATGGCTCTCGTGCATACCCGAAGCGGTGATGCGGACGAACCGGGCCTGCTGCAATGACGCAATATCCTTTGCTCCGCAGTAGAACATGCCCGCACGGACACCGCCGATCAACTGGTAGACCGTCTCGGCAAGCAAGCCCTTGAACGGCACGCGTGCGGCGATACCTTCGGGAACAAGTTTGCTGAAGTTGTTCTCGCAGCCCTTCTGGAAATAGCGGTCGGCCGATCCGGCCTTCATGGCGTCGATCGAACCCATGCCGCGGTAGCTCTTGAATTTACGTCCGTTGTAGATGATCGTCTCGCCCGGAGCCTCCTCCGTACCGGCGAACATCGAACCGATCATCACGCAGTCGCCGCCCGCAGCCAGCGCCTTCACCAGGTCGCCCGAGTAGCGAAGTCCGCCGTCAGCAATGATGGGTACGCCCGTTCCGGCTGCTGCCGAAGCGGCGTCGAAAATAGCCGAAAGCTGGGGAACGCCCACGCCGGCGATGATTCGCGTCGTACAGATCGAACCCGGACCGATGCCGACCTTCACGCCGTCGGCGCCGTTCTCGATCAGGAACATTGCGGCTCCCGCCGTAGCGACGTTGCCTGCGACCACCTCCAGCGAAGGATAAGCGGCCTTGATCTCACGGAGTTTGCGGGCGATGGCGATCGAATGGCCATGTGCAGAGTCGAGCACCACGGCATCGACATCCTCGGCAACGAGCGCTTTCACGCGGTCCAGCGCATCGGGCGTAATGCCGACGCCGGCGGCCACGCGCAGACGGCCTTTGGCGTCCTTGCAGGCGTTGGGATGGTCCTGAACCTTGGTGATGTCCTTATAAGTAATAAGCCCCACCAGATGGCCTGCGTCGTCCACCACGGGGAGCTTTTCGATTTTGCTGTTCAGCAGGATTTCCGAGGCGTGTTCCAACTCGGTCTTCTGGGTTGTGATCAGGCGGTCGCCGGGAGTCATCACCTCTTCGATGCGGCGCGACATGTCGCGCTGGAAACGCAGGTCGCGGTTGGTGACGATGCCGATGAGGATTTTTTCCGAATCCACGACCGGAATGCCTCCGATCCGGTTCTCTTTCATCAGGTTCAGCGCATCGCCGACGGTGTGGTCCTTGGAAATAGTCACCGGATCGTAGATCATGCCGTTCTCGGCACGTTTCACCTTGCGGACCTGCGCAGCCTGCTCGGCAATAGACATGTTCTTGTGAATCACGCCGATTCCGCCTTCACGAGCCAGGGCGATCGCCAGCGGCGCTTCGGTAACTGTGTCCATAGCGGCGGACACAATGGGGATGTTGAGCTTGATATTTCGCGAGAAACGGGTCTGGATATTGACCTCTCGCGGCAACACTTCCGAATAGGCGGGTATAAGCAGCACATCGTCGAAGGTAAGTCCTTCGGGCTGAACCCTTTCATTGATAAAAGACATAATGAACGTGGATTTTTGTTGCTCGCAAATGTAGTGATTATTTTCGAAACGGCCTAATTTCCGGCCCTATCCGTCGATTTTTTTTCAACAAAATGCAAACGAAATCCACCGGGCGAACAGCAGACCGGCAAAAACCAGTGAAATCAGCGCAGAAGTTTTTTGATTATCACGGAGCAGGTTTCGTCCGAACGCAGTTCGGCCCGGACGGGACATACCGAAGTATTTCCCGTCCGGGCCGGACAAGTCAGGGCGAAAGATGCCCGTGAGAATCAGAAAACGATCAATACTGCTCTTTCTCGTTGGGAAAGTCGCAGTCCTTGACATCCTTGACGTACTGCTCCACGGCTCCGGTCATCACCGAATGCAGGTCGGCATAACGGCGCAGGAAGCGCGGCGAAAAGCCTTTGTTGATACCCAGCATGTCGTGGATCACGAGCACCTGGCCGTCGCAACCGCTACCGGCGCCGATGCCGATCGTCGGCGTGGAAATCTCCTGCGTGACCCGGGCCGCCAGTTCAGCAGGGATTTTTTCGAGCACGATGCCGAAACATCCCGCATCGCTCAGCAGGCGCGCGTCGCGCAGCAGTTTCTCGGCCTCAGCCTCCTCCTTGGCGCGAACGGCATAGGTGCCGAACTTGTGGATCGACTGGGGCGTCAGGCCGAGGTGTCCCATGATGGGAATGCCGGCCGAGAGGATGCGCTGTACCGATTCGAGGATCTCCTCGCCGCCCTCCATCTTCACGGCGTCGGCCTCGGTCTCCTTCATGATGCGGATGGCCGAGTCGAGCGCCACCTTCGAGTTACCCTGGTAGGTTCCGAACGGCAGGTCGACAACGACCAGCGCACGCTCTACGGCACGTACGACCGAACGGGCATGGTAGATCATCATATCGAGGGTGATGGGCACCGTGGTCTCGTAACCGGCCATCACATTGGCCGCCGAGTCGCCCACGAGGATCACGTCGATACCTGCGGCATCGACGATCTTCGCCATCGAATAATCGTAAGAGGTAAGCATGGCGATCTTTTCGCCCCGCTGCTTCATTTCCGTAAGGCGGTAAGTCGTTACCGCGCGAACTGTACTTTCAACAGACATTACTTCGGATTTTAGTTTTTTAATCGGGGCAAAGATAGCGCAAGCCGAGCGCAATGGCAAATTTATTTGATCACTGCCGAGGCGCCCCCCCCCCAGTAAAGATAGCGCAAGCCGGGCGCAGAACCGAATCGAGAGCGGAACAAGCAACGAACGCCCCTAAATCCCGGCTTTTAGCCGGGCAAAGAAAGTCCATAGAACGACCCCGCCCGACACCGAAACATTGATCGAATGTTTCACGCCGGCCTGCGGAATCTCGATGGCCCCGTCGCAGAGGTCCACGGCATCCTGCCCTACGCCGTCGACCTCGTTGCCGAAGACGAGCGCGTATTTCACACCCTGCTCGGCGCGGAATTGGTCGAGCATCACAGCCCCTTCGACCTGCTCCACGGCATAAACCGTATATCCCTCAGCACGCAGCTGCGCGATGCATTCGACAGTCGAGGCATAATAGCTCCAGGGCACGGTCAGTTCGGCGCCCAGGGCCGTTTTGTGAATGTCGCGGCTGGGCGGCGTGGCGGTGATGCCGCACAGGGCGATCCGCTCCACGGCAAAGGCGTCGCCCGTGCGGAAAAAAGCCCCGACGTTCTGCGACGAACGAACATTGTCCAGGACCACTGCGACAGGCATTTTCGCCATCGCGGCGAACTCCGAAGCCGAGGGCCTTCCGAGCTCTTCGTTGGTGATTTTGCGCATAATGTGTCAGAAAGGATGATTTCGGGGTCAAAAGTAAATAAAATTAAAATCTTTTCCTTACTTTTGTCAGCTATATTCCGATGATCCCTATGAAAAAACTCTTACTCTTGCTTGCCCTTTCCGGAAGCACCCTCGCAGGATACTCCCAGGAGATTCTGTTAGGCACCGATTTCAAAATGTATTTCGACAACAAGGAATTCGGCAGCAATGAATTTGCCGTTCCTGGCCTGGACATCGAATCGGGCACCGACTTCGCGGCCCGGCTGACACCGCGCCTCGGCATCCGGTGGGACGAGAAAAACACGCTCGTCATCGCCGCGGACATGATCAAGAATTTCGGATCGGCAGAATCGTCCTATCTTTCGGAGATCAAGCCCGTCTTCTACTACCAGTTCCAGACGCCCAAGGTGACGGCCGTGGCCGGTATTTTCACCCGCGACATGATGCACGACGACGACTATTCGACGGCATTCTTCTCCGAATCGTACCGCTTCTACCACAACCGCATGAACGGCGTGCTGGCGCAGTACAACGGCAAACGGAACTCCTATGTCGAGTTCGTCTGCGACTGGGAAGGCATGTATTCCACCCTCTCGCGCGAAAAATTCCGCATCCTGCTCGCCGGACGCCACTACCTCAATACGTTCTACTACGGATTCAACTACTCGATGTTCCATTTCGCCGGACAGCAGAACGCTCCGCTCGAAAATGTCGTCGACCTGCAGTTGCTGAACCCCTGCGTCGGTGTGAAATTCAACGCATTTTTCGATTTCGACATCAAAGCCGGAATCCTGCTGACAGCCCAGCGCGACCGCAGCTTCGGCCATTCATGGGAAACGCCCTGCATGGGAGAGTTCGCCTTCAAAATCAGCCGCTGGGGCTTTTCGCTCGACGAAAGGCTGTATATCGGGGACAATATCCACCCTTTCTTCGATGGACATGAACTCGATGACGGCACGCCGCTTCCCTATGGCCGCGAACTCTACCCGGGCGAAAGTTTCTTCCGCACCGACCAGAAGGTATACAGCCGCACGGCACTCTCCTACCGCCGATCGTTCTTCGACGACACGGTCAGCGTACGCGCGGAGTTCTCCGCCCACCACGACGGTACGGCGCTGGGAACCCAGCAGATGCTGGTCGTCGGCGTGAAGTTGCTCAAAACCGTTTACAACAGCAAGAATCATAAAAAATAATATGGCAAGCGAAACAAACGAAACACGGGAGAAGTCGCTGAACTTCCTCGAAGAGATCATCGAAGAGTCGATCGCCAAAGGCGAAACGCGCGTACAGACCCGTTTCCCGCCCGAGCCGAACGGCTACCTGCATATCGGTCACGCCAAGAGCATCTGCATCAACTTCGGCCTGGCGAAGAAATACGGTGGCAAATGCAACCTGCGTTTCGACGACACGAACCCCGTCAAGGAGGATGTGGAGTATGTCGATTCGATCAAGCGCGACATCCAGTGGCTGGGTTTCCAGTGGGAGCTGGAGCGCTATGCCTCGGACTACTTCGACCAGCTCTACGAGTGGGCCGTCGTTCTGATCAAAAAGGGGCTGGCCTACGTCGACGACCAGACGCAGGAGCAGATTCGCGAGAACCGCGGCACGGTGTCCGTTCCGGGCACGCCTTCGCCGTGGCGCGACCGTTCGGTCGAGGAGAACCTCGACCTGTTCGTCCGCATGAAGAACGGTGAATTCCCCGACGGAGCAAAGGTCCTGCGCGCCAAGATCGACATGGCGCACCCGAACATGCTGTTCCGCGACCCGCTGATGTACCGCATCATCCACACCAGCCACCACCGCACGGGCGACAAATGGTGCATCTACCCGATGTACGACTACGCCCACGGCCAGAGCGATTCGATCGAGCAGATCACCCACTCGATCTGTACGCTCGAATTCGACGTACACCGCCCGCTCTACGACTGGTTCATCCAGGCATTGGAGATATTCCCCTCGCACCAGTACGAGTTCGCACGTCTGAACCTCACCTATACGATGATGTCGAAACGCAAGCTGCTCAAACTCGTGCAGGAGAACGCCGTGATGGGTTGGGACGACCCCCGCATGCCGACCATCTGCGCCCTGCGCCGCAAAGGTTACACGCCGGCTTCGGTGCGCAATTTCGCCGAGATGGTAGGTGTCGCCAAACGCGACAACGTGATCGACCTGGGCAAACTGGAATACTGCGTACGCGAGGATTTGAACAAGGTCGCCGAGCGCCGCATGGCTGTGCTGAACCCGCTGAAGGTCGTGATCACGAACTACGAGGACGGCAAAACCGAGCAGTTCACCGCGATCAACAACCCCGAGGACGAAGCTGCCGGAACGCGTCAGGTTCCCTTCTCGAAGGTGATCTATATCGAGCGCGACGACTTCATGGAGGAACCTCCCAAGAAGTTCTTCCGCCTTTGCCCCGGCGGCGAAGTGCGTCTGCGCTACGCCTACCTGATCAAGTGCGAAGAGGTCGTGAAGGATGCCGAAGGCAACATCACCGAGCTGCGCTGCACCTACGATCCGATGTCGGGCGAAGGTTCGTCGAGCGACGGCCGCCGCGTGAAGGGCGTCATCCACTGGGTGTCGGCCAAAGACGCTGTGGAGGCCGAAATCCGGCTGTTCAACCCGCTCTTTACGAAAGAGGACCCGGACGACGTGGCCGAGGGCCAGACGTGGGAAGATAACCTCAACCCGGAGTCGATGGTCAAGGTCACGGGTTACCTGGAACCGTCGCTGCGCGACATCCCGGTAGGTCAGGCCGTGCAGTTCGAGCGCGTGGGCTATTTCTGCCCCGACACCGACTCGACGCCCGAACACCTCGTGTTCAACCGTACGGTGACATTGAAGGATTCGTGGGCCAAAATCAACAAGTAAACATCTCTTATTCAATACGAAGACGTTCGGCATTCATGCCGGGCGTCTTTTTTTATTATTTCCAGCTGAGTTCACCGGATTTTAACTACCTTTGTGTCGTTCCAAAAAAACCACACACCATGCATTGGCTGTCGATCATAGGAATAACGATTTTGGCAGGATTCTGCGCCTGCCTGCTCTGCCGCATCCGCGGTCAGCGCCGATACATCCGACTGAGCGACTACATCAACGACGAGATATTCCGCAACGTAGCGGCTTATATCCTGCTGGTCGATCCGGATTTCAACGTACTGCAAACCAATTATTACACCCTGACCGGCTCGGCCCAGCCGCCCCGATTGCCCAAGGTCGGCAACCTGCTGCGCTGCAAGAACGGCGAGGATGCCGGGGTCTGCGGCACGCATGACCTCTGCGCCGACTGCCCTGTCCGCGCAGCCATTGCCGGGGCATTTAGCGCGGGCAAAGGGTTCTCGGGACTGGAAGCCCCGATGGTGCTCTACACCTCCGACGACCACACGAAGGCCATCGACTGCGACGTGAGCGTATCGGGCAATTTCCTCACCGTCGCCGGGCAATCCCGCGTGGTGCTGACCGTGAGCGACATCACGGCCCAGAAACACACGCAGCGCGAATTGGAGAAAGCGCGCGTTCGGGCCGAGGAGTCCGACCGCATGAAGTCGCTCTTCCTGGCCAACACGAGCCACGAACTGCGCACGCCGCTGAATGCCATCATCGGCTTCTCGGAACTGCTCATGACCGATCCCGCTCCCGAAGACAAACAGGAGTACATGCGCGTCATCCGCCAGAACAGCGAAGTGCTGATGCAACTGATCAACGACCTGCTCGACCTTTCGAAGATCGAAACGGGGACGCTCGACTACGAATACACGGATGTGGAACTGAATGCCGTGATGGAGGAACTGGAAGGCGGTTTCCGCATCCGCCAGCCGGAAGGCAGCCCGGTGCAGATCGTTTTTCACCGGCAGTATCCCGCAAGCTACATCCGTACGGACCGTAAACGGCTGACCCAGGTGATAGCAAATTTCCTGAGCAACGCCGTGAAATACACCGAAAAGGGTTCGATCGATTTCGGATTCGAGATCCGCAACAAGGAACTGTACGTCTATGTCAGGGATACGGGCACAGGCATTCCCGAAGAGCTTCAGCGGCGGCTTTTCGAGCGGTTCACCAAAGCGGGATCGTTCAAACAGGGCATCGGCATCGGACTGGCCATCTCGAAGTCGATCGTCGAAACACTGGGCGGACGTATCGGCGTCGAATCCGAACCGGACAAAGGTTCGACCTTCTGGTTCACGCTGCCCTACGAGGCGCAGGAATAGCTACGGCTATTTCTTCCTGGGTTTCCAGACTTCCCCGCCCCTGCGCAGGGGAATAAAACACTGCCGTTCCTTCCATGCTCCTTTAATCCAATAAGCGTCCCAGCGCGTCGCAGAACGAAAAGCCTGTATGGCCGCCCGCAAACGCGGATCGGCAGCGTCCGCGATCTTCTCTTTTACCGGTATCAGCAACTGAGCCCGGTCGATCCGCACGACCCGGCCCGTGGAATCGGCGGCAAAAACCATGTAAAGTGTCAGCATATCGGGCAGTTCTCCGACATACAGGCTGTCGAACGCCGCAGCGACACACCCTGCGTTGTGCTCCAACCCTACACCTTTTTATATAGATGGTTCCGATAGGCTTTCGTGCCTCTTACATGCCCCTTAGATACCGTAGCAACCCATTCCTGTTCGAGATTCCGCATAAATCCGTCGTGCTGGTAATAGACCAGATCGCCCTTGCCATAGCGAATTTCGCCGCTGAACCAGTCGGCCCGGACACGGGTTCCTTCGGCCGATTTCGGAAACAGCTCGGCCCCGGTGAAAACCGGATCGCCCTCCGTCGTTTCCACCCGTTCGAGCCACAACATCCCC
The DNA here is from genome assembly GCA_023443765.1 of Bacteroidota bacterium. Taxonomy (GTDB): domain Bacteria; phylum Bacteroidota; class Bacteroidia; order Bacteroidales; family Rikenellaceae; genus Alistipes. Next base: position 8,788 of record JAEZTA010000066.1, read on the forward strand.
CTATCCAGTCGCCAGACACCAATGTATGCACGCCAGCAGGCTGTGCTCCAGGGTGCGTCGATCTCCTTCAGCCGGGCTCCGAGCCGGGCAAGCACGGTGGAATCCGCCGTTTCCAGCGGCAGGGCGAACAAACACATCGTATCGTGCCCCACGATCAGCATCTCGGCAGACTGCCCGGTTGCTGATGCGCGGAAGGGCAACAAAACCGACACGGCTGCAAATAACAGAACAAATGCGCGTACCATATACAAGGGATTTCCATAAAGATAGGTAAAAACAAGAAATCCCGCAAATCCTGTTGCGAAAACTACATCGTCTTCGCAACAGGACACTGCGGGGTCGGCGCGGCAATCGCTACACCAGCGGAACGTAAATCTCGGTTTTGAGTTTTTCGGCCGGAACCCGGTCGGGACTATTGATGTACTTCTCGAAACAGGGAGTGTCGCGCAGTTCGCAGCCGCTTTCGGACAGCCATTGGCCGAATATCCGTTCGTAAGCGCCTCCCAGCCCGGTATACGGGCCAGTATGGAGAAACACGGCGTATTTGCCTCCGGCGATCTGCTTCACGCCGATATCGCCGTCGGCGACAGGCCCTGCAGGCAGCGACAGACATACGTCGCAGCGCAGGTCGCCGGCCTGCGAAATGTCGGGGTCGTTGTGGTAAATGACGAAGTGTTCGATCCCCGCCGTAAAGAGTTTGCGCGCCTTGACGTAACTCCACAGGCGGAGGAAACAGGCGCCGTAGTCCACCTGGCTGTAATTGCCCTGGGCGCGGATATACGCCACGGTCTTGACTGGAATTTCCCGGATTTTGGGTTTCGACAACCGGATTTCGGCGTCGGGTTGGATGCTGCTGTTCATCATCGGACGGTTTTTAGTGATTCGATACGTTTTGGGCGAGATACCGAAAAACCGCCGGAACGCCTTGCTCAGCGACGAGGGCGTGTCGTAGCCCACGCGGTAAGCCACCTCCGAAACGGGAGCGTCCGTATAGCGCAACAGCCGTGCGGCGGTCTCGATCCGTGTGCGGACGATGAATTCGCCGATAGGCTCACCTAACATCGCGGAAACGATGCGGTGGAAATGGTACGGGGAAAAAGCCGAAATTCCGGCCAGGGTGCGCAGGTCGATCTCCTCGTCGAGGTGCATCCGGACATACTCGACGACAAGGTTCAGGCGCCGCTGGTAATCGTTTGTTGTGGCTGGTTTGTTCTTCATCTCGCAACAAAGGTAGCACGTGGCGTGCGAAGCGACTTTTCCGGTCTTGCGGATTTTAGCGTCAGCGCATCATGCTGCCGAAGGTGCGCCGCCCGAGAAGGTAACGCAGCACCACCGAGCCCCGGTAGATATTCTCCGATGCCGATCCTTTGCGGTTTTCACGGATCACACGGCGTTTGCGGGACAAAGCCCCGTGCCAGCGGATAAAGTCGCGGTAGGCCCGGAACACAGCCCGGAAATTATCCCTGCGCCCCTGCGCCAGATAGGACAGCGCGGCGAGCATGTCGAGCACCGGACGCGCGACAGCCACGAAAAGCCGCTGTGCGGGCGAGGTGCATTTATAGAGCATGGCGAGATTATTCCGGTGGTTGTAGAAAACCTTGGTCGGGGAATCGGTCTGGAGTGTTCCTCCGCCCAGGTGGTAAACCGTACTCTGCGGCACGATCCGCACCCGGTAACCAGCCAGTTGCATCCGCCAGCAAAGATCGATCTCCTCCATGTGGGCGAAGAAATCACCGTCGAAGCCACCCAGCGCGCGAAACACGTCGGCCCGGCAGCAGAAAGCCGCGCCGCTCACCCAGAAAACGTCGCGCTGGTCGTCGTACTGGCCCCGGTCCTTCTCCACGCGGCGCAGGATGCGGCCCCGGCAAAAGGGATAACCCAGGTAGTCGATAAAACCGCCCGAAGCCCCGGCATATTCGAACTCCGTCCGGTCGGCATAGGAGATCAGTTTCGGCGCGGCGACCGCCACGTCGGGATTGCGTTCCAGGCAGTCGAGGATCGGTTCGAGCCACCCCGCGGGAGTCTCTATATCGGAATTGAGCAACAGGTAATAGTCGGCTTCAATCCCTTCCAGCGCCCGGTTGTAGCCCCCGGCAAAGCCGTAGTTGGCATCCATGCACAGGACCGAGACCGACGGAAATTCGGCGGCGAGCACCGCGACGGAGTCGTCCGTCGAACCATTGTCGGCGACGATGACCCCGACCCCTTCGGGCGCGGCGGCCACGACCGACGGCAGAAAACGACGCAGGTGCTCTACGCCGTTCCAGTTGAGTATTACGATTTTAGCGACTGCCATGAATTCGTTTGTGTTTCCAGCGACGATGCGACCACATCCACAATTCGGGGCGTTCGCAAATCATCTTCTCCAGTTTACGAACGTAACGTTCCGTGATTTCGTATTCAGCAACCTCTTCTTTGCCGTCATAAATCAGTTCAAAGGACATTTCGTAGTGTCCCCGCCGGAGGCGGTCCATCTTCACAAAGTAGACCGGGAGATTACAACGCAGGGCCAGCTTTTCGCCGCCGTCGAAGAAGATCGTATCCTGGTTGAGGAAACGGAACCAATGGCTGTCGGGTCGGCGCGGAGGATTCTGGTCGGCGATAAGCCCCAGCACGAGGTTTTTACCGTCGATGCCCGTCTCTCTGTTGCGCAGGTAAAAAC
>JAEZTA010000095.1 GCA_023443765.1 Bacteroidota bacterium
TGACCGACATCCACGTGACGCCCGGCAACGTGCAGGATTCGCTGTTCCGCGTCGCGGTGGACGAAATCAACGCCTCGCCGTGCGACATCGTGATCTTCGGCGGCGACCTCACCAACCTGGGCAGCGATGCTGAACTCAGGCATGTTCACGGGTTGATTTCGCAACTCGAAAAGCCGTGGTATGCCGTTCCGGGCAACCACGAAAGCACGTGGTCCGAAAGCGCCTGCACGACCTTTGCCAAGGAGTTCGGCCACGACGGACGCATCGCCTTTCGCGCCGGGGGTTATCTCTTCCTGGGCTATGCCTCGGGACCGTTTATGAAGATGGCCATGGGCGCCGTACGTACCGAGGACCTCACGTGGCTGGCCGAAGAGGCTGCCAAGGCCCGGCCCGGGGAACGGATCGTGAGCCTCTGTCACTATCCGCTGAACAACGACCTGACGAACCGGGTCGAGGTGACGGCGATGCTCAGGCGGCTGGGTATCCCCCTCACCCTGTTCGGCCACTACCACCGCACGCCGTCGCTCTACAATTTCGACTCCGTAGCGGGAATTCAGGGACGCGCTCTGCGGGGCAAGAACGACACCGACGCGGGTTACACGTTGCTCGACTTCTGGGGCGACTCGGTCCGTATTCGCGAAAAAGTGCTGGGTGCTGCGCCGCGCACCTGCTTCACGATCCGGATGCAGGACGATCCGCAGGTATTGGCCATTGCCTCCGACCCGATGCCCGCAGCGCCCGACTACGAAGCCCATGCGCAATTTGTCCTGCAGGACAGCGCGACGGTATACACCGGAGCGGCATTTTACAAGGACATCGTCTACTATGGGACAACGCAGGGCGTACTGCGGGCCTATGACATGCGGCGTAACCGGGAACTCTGGCAGAAGCGATTGGGCGGTGCGCTCTACACCACGCCCCTCGTAGCCGAAGGACTGGTTATTGTCGGCACGACGACCGACGGGCTGCGCGCCTACGATGCCCGCACAGGTCGCGAACAGTGGCATATCGACACTCCGACGCCCATCGTCGGGCAGGGACTTATTGACGGGAAAGGACGCGATGCCGTGCTTTACATCGGTCTTGGCAACGGCACAATGGCCAAAATTGCGGTACGCGACGGGCGGATTCTGTGGCGTTATGACTATGGACGCGGCCAGTCGCAGGGCCAACCCGCGCTGGCGGACGGGAAGCTGGTTTTCGGGGCCTGGAACCGTCATCTCTATTGTCTCGATGCGGCAACGGGAACCCTCTGCTGGAAGTGGACCAACGGTTCGAAAAGCAGTTTTCAGTCCCCGGGCAACATCGTTCCCCGAATCAGCAGCGGACGCGTTTTCATCGACGCTCCCGACCGGGCTATCACCAGTTTCGACCTCGCTACTGGGCAGGTCGTCTGGCGTTGTACGGACTACAAGGCCCGCGAATCGTCGGGTATAAGCGCCGATGGAAAACGCTTCTATGTCAAAACGATGGATGGTGAACTGCTGGCTATCGACACTGCCCCGGATTCATTCCGCCAACTGTGGCTCACACCCGTGGGCTTCGGCTACGACTACACGGCTTGTCCGGTGACCGTGAGCGACGGCATTGCCTACCTGGCCGACCGTTCGGGCAATGTCGCCGCCGTACGCGAGGACGGCACGCTGCTGTGGTGCATCAAGTGCTGCAACTCGGCCGCAAACTTCATCACCGAGGCTCCCGACGGTTCATTGTGGGCGACTTTCGCTGAAGGAAAGCTCTTCCGAATCCCTAAATAGCTGGTCCTGAAACCGTATTTATAAAAAACGGACCTGATAATTTGCATCGGTCCGTTTTTTTCGTACCTTTGTCTTGAATTCAACACTTCCGCCCAAAATCCACACATTAAAGCCCGGGCGGACGCGCACTTGCAACACCTTACATGCAAACAGATATGAAAAGAGTTGTTTATGCACTTTTGTCCCTGACACTGCTGGGCAGTTGTGTCAAAGACATTTCGGACAACGGTTCGAAAAAGCCCGGAGAGGAGTTCAATAATTTTGACTTCTCGACGGTGAAACCGACCACCCTCTCGGTGGATTACGGCACGCAGGCCGAAGTATACTTCGAAGTTTACGATGCTGCGCCCGTACGGGAGAATGCCGAAGGCACGGCGTATGAAAAAGTCGAAGGCATCGAGCCTCTCTATGCGGGCTATACCGATGCTCAGGGCCGTTTTTCGGCACAGATCGACCTCCCGGCCTACCTCTCCAAAGCCTATGTTTACACTCCCAACGTCCATGCACAGACGCTGCTGACCGCCGGGAAGAACGGCGCTGCGCTGACGGCTTCGGCTGTCGAAACCGAAACCGTTGCTACGGCGAAAGCCACCCGCGCCGGTTACGAGTCGGCTGCCGTAAGCAACGACGGCTGGAAGACGTGGCTCGGAACCTACGACAGCACCTACGGCCGTATCAACTACGCCTATACGGGTGAGGAGTTGTGCGAAAAGAACTGGAAACAGCTTTACAATGCCGCCAACAAGGTTTTCGACACCTCGAAAGCCTGTCCTAAGGAGTACCGCTCGTCAAGCGACCTCTACCTGGAGGAGTCCGCCGAAGTGGCCATCACGTTCCTGATGAGCAACACCTGCTGGAACTGTTCGATGGGTTACTATTATTACGACGCTGCGGAACATCCCTCGTCGCTGAAAGATGTAAAGCCGATTATGATCTTCCCCAACACGCAGGACGGACAGTGGAGCAACAATCCGAAAGTAGCCCGTAAGTACAAGGGCGTGGACCGCGGAACCGCCGTGCAGCTGATGTTCTATCCCAAGATCGCCGAAAACAGCAAGGAAGGCGCCACGACGGTCTTCCCGAAGGGCTACCGCATCGGATTTGTCCTCGCGACCAACGCCTGGGGCAACCAGCTACCCGGATTTTCGGGGGCGAAGATGTATCGCGCAGCAACATCCAGCGGGTTGAGCGTCGACGACAAGGGCACCGCCTACCAGCAGCCCCGTACGGCCGTTTACCGCTATACCAATTCGTCGCTCGACCTCAATTCGGTGATCTGCTCGTTTGAAGATTACACCACCGACCAGAATTTCAGCGACGTGATCTTCACGATGAAATCGAATCCTGTGGACGCTGTGGTCGACATTCCGTCGGTCGACGAGAAACCCGGGGTCGACGATACCAAGCGCGAAGTGCGCCTGCTCAAGGGTATTTATGCGTTCGAAGACCTGTGGCCCAGCCGCGGTGACTACGACATGAACGACGTGATGGTGAAACTCGACTATGTGAAGACGGTCGGCAACAAGGGTATCTACGAGGAGTCCTTCCTCTTCAAGACCTTCAACAACCTTGCAGGACTTGAAAACGGACTGGCCTTCACTCTCGGCGGCGATGCCGCATCGGCCGAACTGGAATTCTCGATCCTCCGTCCTGTCGGCAAGGATAATCCGACACCGGAATACGAGCCGTATGCAGTTCAGCGAGAAGGCAACGTGATCCTGCTGACTCCCAATGTGAAGCAGGATATGGGTGCGACCTACAAAGTTACGGCAAAATACGCTTCGCCGATCGCCGAAGCAAAAGCGGCTGTCATCAAGCCTTTCGTCTATCGCACGAGCGACGAGGACATCACTCCGGGCCTGCGCAAAGAGATTCACCTGCCCTTCGAAGCTCCGACCGCCAAAGCGGATATGAAATTCTTCGGCACGAGCGACGACAAGTCCGATCCGGCTTCGGGACGCTACTACGTGCGCGCAGAGAGCTATCCGTTCGCCTTCTTCCTCTCGGGTGCGACGGAGGTAGACCTCGCCAGATTGCTCGACCCCAAAAACGAGAAAACCCCCATCGACAAGCTCTACCCTGCTTATTCGGGCTGGGCAGCCTCGAACGGTGCAGACAACGCCGGCTGGTACAAATAGTCACAGACTGGCATAACGCTAAACAGGCTTCTTCGCAGGAGCCTGTTTTTTATTGCTTTCGGTTGAGCAGGTCTTTCTGGGCGACGAACTGCGGTATCAGCCGGATGATGACAGGCGTCAACAGCAGGCAAACGCAGAGCGTCAGCAGCAGCAGGACGACCGATTGGATCCAGCCGTCGGCTAAAAAACGCGAAACCATCGGTCGCAGGAAAAAGAGCAGCGGACCGTGGATGCCGAGCGTGATGATCGAATAGCGGCCCAGATAGGTGACAACGGGAACGCTCTTCAGCTCCTTGCAAAGGAGCATGATGGCAAAAATCCCGGCGAAAGCTGCGAGGTAGACCTGAAAGATATTTCCCGGATAATTGTTGGTCCGCATTCCCAGGGGCGTCGCCATGAAATACATCGCTGCGACGGCCAGCACCACAAATACCGGAATCAGGTTGTCGAAACGATGGTGAGGATAGAGGAAAAAGTTGTAGCGGCGAATCCAGAATCCGGCGAAGTAGAACGGCAGGGCCGTCATGGCTACGTCGATATAAAACGGCAGTTCAATGCGCTCCTTGCCCAGCCAGAACCCGGCGGCACCGATCAGCAGCGTCACGGCGAACATCAGCGGAACGTGCTTGTCGCGCAGGTAGTGAACGATGTAGAACAGAATGTTGCAGTTGAACAGGGCGATCAGGAACCAAATCGGGGGATTGAAGCGGATCAGTTCGTGACCCCGGAAAACCAGCAACAGTTCGCTCCAGCGCACCGGCAGCTGAAACGTTCCGGGCAGCGCCTTCGAAATACCGTACATCAGCAGGAACGCTCCGAGGTAGAAGACCAGAAAAGGCACGAGTAGTTTGTCTGTTTTACGGAGGAGAAAGCCTGCAAACCCTTCGTAGGATTTGAAGAAAAGCCCCGAAACGAAGAAATAGAGCGGCATGGTGAAACTCGACAGGACTCGTCCGGTCGTGAGGCCATCAAAGGTTCCCCCGACATGCATCATTACGACCAGTATGATACACAGGCCCTTCGTAAGGTCTATGAAATCGATCCGCCGGGTGAGTTGTTCGTCCATTGCGGCAAAGATAATAATTTCGTGCAGACGATATGAACTCCACGGGCGGAAAAATTACATGAAACCGGCCAAACTTATCACAAAAAAGGAATTCACCCGGACAACGGTATACGGTTTTTCGGGAACCTCAACGGGAGCCATCCAGACGAAAAAACCGGTCGCTTCAAAACAGAAACGACCGGTTTGCAAATTGATAAGCGACCTCGCTTACTGAACGATGGAGATCGTAGGATTAATGCTGTTCTGAACGGAAATACGGTGTGTACCGCCGTTGGGCTTGGTCAGGGCACCGCTTCCGCTGGCCTGCCAGTTTGCCATACAACGAAGCCGGATCTTTATTTCACCGTTGTTGATTGCATTTTCGAAAGTCATGTTGCGATCGATCAGGCAATGGTCCGTATTCATCATCTCGTAGTTATAGGAAACCTCCGTCGTGTTACCGTCCTTACCGATGGTCGCCGTCTGTATGGGCGCTCCGGGCTTCCATACGCCGCCGTCGTAATATTCCAGCATCCAGTATTTCATGCCGGTGCCGGATGCGCGGGCGTGGAACTTCGCATTGATGACCGTTCCGGCCTTTATCGTCATGTCCGGAATCGTAAACTGCCACCAGTCACCGGGCCAGCCTCCCGTAATATAAGGTTCTCCCGCGGTGTTGTTACGGGTGATCTTTTTGTCTACGTCGAGTGCCGGATCGCAGTTACTGATATAGCTGATATAACCTTTTCCGGTAGCGGCAGGCATCATGTTGTCGACAACGAACTCGTCGACGTTGACACCCTTCGTGAATACCCATTGAGCGGGCAGGCTCGAAGGAATCTCCCGCACGAGCGTCTTCTCGTAGGTTCCGCCGAACGGATCGGTAGCAACAACTTTGATCGTCGAGCCGGGAACCTGCGCGATGACGGAGAACATGTGGGCATTGTACCCCGTGAGGTAGGTGCTGTTGGGAGAGCCCGGAGCGTGAGCCGGTTCCAGGACATCTTTCTGCCAGGTATAATGGAGCGGGTCTTTTCGGTAAACGCGGGTCGCCGTCAGCGGCTGGTCGTTTTCGGTCACGGTTATCGTCCAGTCCTCATCCCAGCTCCAGACATTGATAAGCACTTCGTTTGCCTTGGCACCGAGGGCGCTCTTATACTCGTCCTTGATGAAATTCATGTCGTATATGGCGAACTGCTCATTACGGGGAACTTCGATACCCTTGTAATACCACTGTACCGACGTTCCGTTGAATTTGTATACGCCATAGCCCGACGGCGAGCCATCCCGGCACATATCGTACGAAGCACCGCCGTTGGCGCTCTTTACGTTGAACCACCAGGTTCCGCACACCGCTGCGACATTATGCTCACGAACACCTTCGGCAACCTTTGCGTGGTGGTTGTTATGAGTATGTCCCGAGAGAATCTCTACCTGGTAGCCCTGCAAAAGGCTGAGCAGGTCCCTGCCGCCCGAAAGGGTCACTGCGGAGGTACAAAGATAAGTAAAATAAACGAGTTTTGCAAGTGTAAAATACTGCAATACAGAGAAATATACAGCAATCTCTTGGACTTTTACTTGGACTTGGGAAGTCCAACTGCAACCCCCATGAATTCTCCAAGTAAACTCTTTCCGAATCCTGCCGAGAAGTGCATACAGGGCACAAAAAGAAAATCCTGTAATTCTCAGAATTACAGGATTTTTCTCATAACTACTTGATTTTCAGTGGAGGTGGCGGGAGTCGAACCCGCGTCCAAACAGGGAACCCGAAAGCTTTCTACACGCTTAGCCGCCATTTGATCCTTCTCCCCGTGCCTGGCAGGCAGCGACCGAACGCGGGGCCCAGTTCCTAAATTTTCGCGCACCGACCGGAACACTCCGGCGCACTATCTCTAAATGAATGATACCC
>JAEZTA010000126.1 GCA_023443765.1 Bacteroidota bacterium
GGCGACATCGTGCGGCAGGGACCGCACCATTCGGCCCAGAAGTCGATAACTACCGGCTGATCGCCTGCGAGCAGCATTTCGAAATTGTCTTTGTTGATTGCTAATGCCATTGTTTTACTGTTTTAAAATCTGTTTTTATGATTATGCGATTGAATAGCGAATGTGGTTGTCGTCCAAAAATCCGACCAAAGACTGCGAAAGGCTCACCTTGTGGCTCTTCGAGAAGAGACTCAGCGAGACCTGCGCCTGACGGTCGTAGACACTCAGTCGCAGCAGGGTGTCGCCCTTCGACTCCTTGACCTTCTGCGTAAGCTCGCGGATCAGCTTTTCGGTCACATCCTCGATCGGCAACTGCACGAACATCTCCTTGATCATCGTGTCGCGCATCTCCTGCAACTGAACCATCGAAATAATCTTGAATTCCAACTCGTTTTCGTTGTAGGGTTTGGCCTGCACACGCCCCCGGACAAACAGGAAATAGTCCGGAAACAAGTACTTGCGGAAGTTCTCGTAGTCCTTGCCGAAAAGGGCGAACTCGTGGCCGCCGTTGTAATCTTCGAGTTTGAACTTGCCCCATGGTTTGCCGGTCTTGGTCGTGAGGTTCGAAACGCTGACGACCATGCCCGCCACAGCGATCTCCTGGCCCTTGATAGCGTCGAGGTTCTCCAATTCCGAAAGCTGGGTCTTGCACATGTGATCGATAATGACCTTATAGTCGTCCAGCGGGTGCGCCGAGAGGTAGAGGCCCACCATTTCGCGCTCCTTCGTGAGTTTCTCCAACTGGCTCCAGTCGGCGCAGGCCGGAAGCACCGGGCGCTGGATGTCCACATGCTCGCCGCCGCCGAAAAGGCTTTGCTGGGCGTTGTTCTGCTCCGTCTGAAACCGCTGTCCGTAGCGCATCAACTGCTCAATGAAGGTGATGCCGTTCGGATCGCGCATGTCGATGCCGAAGAACTTGCAGCGGGCGAAATCCGTGATTGAGTCGAAAGCCCCGGCATAAGCGAGGTTTTCGAGGCATTTGCGGTTGACGAGCGAGTAGTTGACACGCTCGATGAAGTCGTAAATATCCTTGAAAGGCCCGTTGGCCTTACGCTCGGCGATAATGCTCTCCACGGCTGCGGCGCCGACGCCCTTCACAGCCGCCAGACCGAAGCGCACGTCGCCGGCGGCGTTGGACGAGAACTGCCGCATCGACTCGTTGATGTCGGGACCCATGACGCTGATGCCCATTCGCTTACATTCGTTCATATAAAGCGTCAACTGCTCGATATTCGTGAGGTTTCGGCTCAGCACGGCCGCCATGTACTCCGAAGGGTAGTTGGCCTTGAGGTAGGCGGTCTGGTAGGCTACCCACGAATAGCACGTGGCGTGCGACTTGTTGAACGCATAGGAGGCGAATTTCTCCCAGTCGCCCCAGATCTTTTCGAGCACCTTCGGTTCGTGGCCGTTCTTCTTACCGCCCTCGATGAACTTGGGTTTCAGGTGGTCCAGCTTGTCCTTGAGCTTCTTACCCATCGCCTTACGCAGCGTGTCCGACTCGCCGCGGGTGAAGTTGGCCAACAGACGCGACAGTAACATGACCTGCTCCTGGTAGACCGTGATGCCGTAGGTGTCCTTTAGGTACTTCTCCATGACGGGGATGTCGTACACGATGGGACTGCGGCCATGCTTACGGGCGATGAAGTCGGGGATATAGTCCATCGGGCCGGGGCGGTAGAGGGCGTTCATGGCGATAAGGTCCTCGAAAGTCGAGGGCTGCAATTCGCGGAGGTATTTCTGCATGCCCGCGGACTCGAACTGGAATGTTCCGACGGTGCGGCCCTCGCCGTAAAGTTTGTAAGTCGCAGGGTCGTTGATGATCGTGAAATCGTCGATGTCTACCTCCACGCCTTTGGTCAGGCGGACGTTCTCCACGGCGTCCTTGATGATCGAAAGGGTCTTCAGACCCAGGAAGTCCATCTTGATCAGGCCCGTATCCTCGATCACCGAACCCTCGTACTGCGTGACGAGCATCTTCTCGCCGGTCTCCTTGTCGTCGGCCGTCGAGACGGGCACCCAGTCGGTGATGTCGTCGCGGCAGATGATTGTACCGCAGGCGTGCACGCCCGTATTGCGGACGTTGCCTTCGAGCAACTTGGCATAGCGGATCGTATCGCGCAGGATCGGGTTGTCCGACTGCTCGGCGGCCTTCAGCTCGGGCACGTAGTCGATGGCGGTCTGCAGGTTGAGTTTCTTGTCCGGAATCTTGTCCGGAACCAGCTTGCACAGGCGGTCCGACTCCGAGAGCATCAGTTTCTGCACGCGCGCCACATCCTTGATAGCCAACTTGGTGGCCATCGTACCGTAGGTGATGATGTGTGCAACCTTTTCCTTACCGTATTTCTGCGTCACCCAGTTCAGGACGCGTCCGCGCCCGTCGTCGTCGAAGTCAACGTCGATATCGGGGAGCGAGATACGGTCGGGGTTCAGAAAACGCTCGAACAGCAGGTCATAGGCGATCGGGTCGATCTGTGTGATGCCGAGGCAGTAGGCTACGGCCGATCCGGCAGCCGATCCACGACCCGGACCCACCGACACGTCCAACTCCTCGCGTGCGGCGCGTATAAAGTCCTGCACGATCAGGAAGTAGCCCGGGAAACCCATCGTCTTCATGATGTGCAGCTCGAATTTCAGTCGTTCCTCCTGTTCTTCGGTCAGGTGCTCGCCGTAGCGTCGGTGCGCGCCGTCCATCGTCAGCTTGGCGAGGTAGTCGGCCTCGAACTTGATGCGGTAGAGCTTGTCGTAACCGCCCAGTTTCTGGATTTTCTTGAGCCCTTCTTCCTCGCTCATCACCACGTTGCCGTTCTCATCGCGCGTGAATTCGTCGAAGAGGTCCTTCTCCGTAAGGCGGGCGCGGTACTCGGCTTCGGTTCCGAACTCGACCGGAATTTCGAACTCAGGCATGATCGGCGCATGGTCGATCGAGTAGCACTCAATCTGATTGCAGATGTCGACAGTCGTGGCCATCGCCTCGGGGTCGGTCTCGCCAAAAATCGCAGCCATCTCGGCCGTCGTCTTCAGCCACTCCTGCTTGGAATAGAGCATGCGTTTGGGGTCATCGAGGTCCTTGCCCGTCGAGAGACAGATCAGGCGGTCGTGCGCCTCGGCGTTGTCCTCGTCCACGAAATGCACGTCATTCGTGCAGACCATCCGCACGTTGTGCTTCACGGCCAGCTCGCGCAGGTATTTATTGACATGCAACTGCATGGGGTAGGCCTCGTGGTTAGCCCGCTCGACGGTCGCTTTGTGGAGCTGCAACTCCAGGTAATAGTCGTCGCCGAAGACCTTCTTATGCCATTGAATCGACTCGTCGGCCTTTTCGAGGTCGTTCGCCGTAATGGCCCGCGGGACTTCGCCGGCCAGACAGGCCGAGCAGCAGATAAGTCCCTCGTGGTATTTCTCGATCTCCACCCGGTCGGTTCGCGGGCGCATGTAGAAACCTTCGGTCCACGACTTCGAAACGATTTTGATGAGGTTGTGATAACCCTTGAGGTTCTTGGCCAGCAGGATCAGGTGGTAGCCGCTCTGGTCGGGCTTACCTTCCTTGTCGTGCAGCCGGCGGCGTGCTACGTAGACCTCGCAGCCGATGATGGGTTTGAATGCCAGCTTGCGCCGGCACTCCTCCAACTGCTTCTCACACTTGGCGATTTCGGCCGCAGGATCGGCGCAGGTCTCCGTACCGTCGCGCAGGGCGGCGATGCGGGCTTCGCACTCGGCAGCCTTGTCTTTATTCTTACCTTTGACCTTCTGGACGTAATTGAAAAACTCCTTGATGCCGAACATGTCGCCGTGGTCCGTCACGGCGATGCCGGGCTGGCCGTCGGCCATGGCTTTATCCACAAGCCGCGGGATGCTGGCTTGGCCGTCGAGAATGGAATATTGGGTATGTACGTGAAGATGTACGAACTGGGGCATGGCGTCAAAATTTTGCGTATGCAAAGATAATAAAAACCGGGAGGAAAATCAAATGCCCGGCGACTTGTTTTGCCGGGATGCGGCCTATCCGGGCCTACAGATAGAGATAAGGCTATTTATTAAAGAATTCGTGGCAGGGCTCTTGCATTTTATCAACAAAATACGTAACTTTAAATACCGAACCAAAACCGTAAAAACATGCAAGACGACTCATTGGTTGTACTGGCGGAGTACAACACCATTACAGAGGCCGAAATCGCCAAGTCGATGCTCGACAGCGCCGGTATCTGGTCGACAATCCGCAACGAATACATGTCGGCCATTTATCCGATCGGAACCATGCCTGCCCAGGTCGTCGTCCGCGATGAGGACTTCGAGAAGGCGAAAGCAATGCTCCACCATCGGTAAAACAGTGCCTGCCATCAACTACAAACCGACATATTGCGAAGAAACAGGCCGGGAGCAGGGCGCTCACCGTTTTGTACTGGAACAAGCCGGGGAGAGGATGCTTTTCGTCATCGGGCTCAACCCCAGTACGGCGAATGAAGAGCGTCCCGACCCTACGCTGCGCAAGGTCACACAATTTGCCGCCAATGCCGGCTATGACGGGTTCACGATGCTAAACCTGTCGTCCGAGCGCGCGACGGACAAGTGGAGTATGTCCCCGGTGCTCAACGAAGAGATGCACCGCCGCAACCTCGACGGGATAGTGCGCCTTGCGAAACGTTATCCCACGGCCGACATTCTGGTGGCCTTCGGCAATGACATCGTCGTAAAGCCCTATCTGAAACGTTGTTTTTGCGACATCCACGCCGTTTTGCACCGGCATCCCGGGCGTTGGCTGAAAATCGGAGCGCCTACCACAAAAGGCAATCCCCGCCATCCGCTTTACGCCCCTTACGCCAGCGGGCTGACCGCTTTCGACATTGCCGACTACATCGCAAAACTCCAATAAAAAAGCTCCGCACGATGGCGGAGCTTTTTTTGTTAGTTGTTGTGGTAGTTGACCCGATAGTCGTAGGCCGTACGTTGGGGCACGCCACGGACCTTGCGGGGCGTCCATTTGCCCTTGCTGCTGCGAATGGCACGGATAAGTTCCTTCGAAAGTTTCTCGTCGGGCGATTGTATGACTTTGTCGATCGTAATGCGTCCGTCCGGTTCGATGTAGAATCGCACATGTACCAGTCCCTCTACGCCCTTTTCCGTAAAGCGCCCGTCGTAACGGACGCGCATCTTGATCCAATTGTGGAAATTTTCGCCGGGGATTTCACCCATGAACAACAGCGGATCGGGATTCAGCGCCCGTTCGACCTTCTCGACGGGAATGCGGATCGTCATCCGCGAAGTGTACGAAGTCGGACGCCCGTCCGCCGTGGTTGCAGGACTCCATTTCCCGTCCAGACGGGCATAAGCCTCCTTCAGCACCCGGCGCGTGGTAGCCGTCGCGGGAGTAATATCCGCATGGTCACGCCCTTCGCAGGTATTATCCATATAGGTCCACTCCGTAACATTTCCCGACTTGTCGATCTGCAGAGCTATCTTCACAACGGGCGAGAGCGAGTCGGCCGGAATCTGTTGCTCGATAGCAATCTTCTCTGCCGTAGCGGCCATACGCGTCATGAAAACCTGAATTACAGCCCCTTCGAAGCGGGGAGCCGTCGAATCCTGCGCAAAAGCCCCGGTCCAGCAAACGGCAACTGCACAGATCGCCAATAAACTCTTTTTCATACGGTTATAGATTTTGATTGAAGTGTCGCTTTACTCGTTCCAGATGCGCCACGATGCTTCGGCCTGCTCCACGAACATCGTCCGCCCGTTCAGAATATGCGCCCCGCGCTGGCAGCCGTAATCGAGAAACTGCGTCAGCGGCGGATTGTAAACCAGATCGAGCAAATAGTGTTCCGGCGTGACATAGGCATAGGGGATGCGCGGCGCGGCATCGACATTGGGGTAGGTCCCCACGGGCGACGCATTAATAATCAGCCGGCTGGCCTCCACAACCTCGCACGGCAGATTGTCGTAGGTGTAATTGCCCTTCGACGCTTCGCGCGAGACCAGCGCAAAGGGAATATCCCGTTCGGCCAGGGCATACTGTACTGCCTGCGAGGCGCCTCCCGTGCCGAGCACCAATGCCTGTTCGGGCATAGCTGCGTCCAGCAGTTCATTCAGGGCAGCCCGGAGGCCGATCATGTCGGTATTGTGGCCTGCAAGGCGTCCGTCAGCCGTGCGGCGAATGCAGTTGACGGCCCCGATGACCTGCGCTTCGGGCGAAACCGAATCCAGATAGGCCATTACGTCGCGTTTGTAGGGGATCGTGACATTCAGCCCGCAGAGTTCCGGAACCCGGGCCAGCAGGCCGGGTAGCGCTTCGATCGAAGGTAATTCGTAAAGCGAGTATTCACAATCGTTTATGCCTTCCTTGCTAAACTTTTCCGTGAAGTAGGCAGCCGAGGCCGAGTGGCCCAGCGGGCGACCGATCAATCCAAAACGACGCATGATTTACTTCTCCTCTTTTTTAACGATGATACGGGCCAGTTGTTCGATGCCGTAGATGGTCAGGAAACCGACGGCGCAAAGCAGGGCGGCCTGCAGGAGCAGCGACGGCTCTCCGGTAAGCTGTTCGAAGGTTCCGGGCATGACGTTGTGCTGAACGAGCGGCTGCTCGACGCCGTGACTGTCGAGGTAGGTCTCCACGGTCTCTTTCCACGGCCAGACTTTGTTGAGCGACCCGACCATAAAGCCCATCAGCACGGCCACCGTAATGTCGTGCCAATGCTTGAGCAGCCACGACAGCAGGTGCGAGAACGAGATGATACCCGCCGCGGCTCCGATGACGAAGACCACGATGACGGGGACGTTCAGGTCGCCGACGGCCTGCATGATATATTGGTATTTCCCCAGCAGCAGCAGAATGAATGCACCGGAGATGCCGGGCAGGATCATGGCGCAGATGGCAATGGCCCCGGACAGCATCACGAACCACCAGTCGTTGGGGGTTTCGGCAGGCGAGGCCACGGTGATCCACCACGCGGCGACGGCCCCGACGACGAACGCCAGGATGGTCCGCCAGTCCCAGCGCCCGATTTGCCGCGCGACAAGCACTGCCGAAGCGATGATCAGCCCGAAGAAAAACGACCAGATAGCAATGGGATGGTAAGTCATCAGGTAAGTCATCAGCCGTGCCAGCGAGAAGATCGCGACAGCGATACCCAGCAGCACGGGCAGCAGGAAACTACCGTTGATATGGCGCCAGAATTCGCCGAGACGAAGTTTCAGCAGCAGTTTGAGCGCCGTGGCATTGACGCTACGAATCGAGTCGAGCAACTCTTCGTAGATACCCGAGATAAAGGCGATCGTACCGCCCGAGACGCCGGGAACGACATCGGCCATACCCATGGCGCACCCTTTGAGCGCGAGTACGATGTATCGGGAGAAATTCATAAGCTGTTTGCGTATTTTTTGGTTATGCACGCAAAGATAACGATAAAAGACGAAAGCCCGTAACCTGAAAATTAAGTTTTTATCAAATTTCGGAACAGGAATCCCTTTTTGGCCGATACAACCGTTTCAGAAATGGACGTAAGTTACTTTATCCGGCAAGAGCGCGAGGCTCAGCGGATTCGCCCGTCTTACGGAAGACAGGATTCTGCGATCCCGGAAGGCAGGGTGAAGCGGGGATTCGCAAGCTGTTTACAGAACTGCCGGCGCCGGGGAGTTTATTTCACCGGCTCGGGACACTTGCAGCGGCGGATGAACTCGACGACTTCGTTCAGCCCCTCGGCAAATTTCGAGAAATCCTCCTTGTAAAGGAATATCTTGTGGCGGTCGTAACTCGACGTGCCGTCGGGGGCCGTGATCTTGCGGCTCTCGGTGATGGTCAGGAAATAGTCGTCGCCGCGCGTGGACCGGACATCGAAGAAATAGGTGCGCCGGCCCGCTTTTACGGCCTTGGAAAGAATCTGGTCTCCGTAATCCTCGCTTTCGCGACGGGGCTGTGTAGGGGGTAACATGGACGTTGTTTTTGGGTTAATTTAGCACATCTGTACGCATCTCGTATCAACGAATATACGAAAAGAAATGGAAATTTCCAAAAACCGGGAGGCTAATTTTACGGTTCCAGAACAGGCTGTCCCGACTTATCCCAATCTTCGAGAATCGCCACAGCCCGGGCATACGAGGGACTCATGGCAGGGTTGATGACCTGGAAATAGGCTCCCGTCCCGAACAGACGCTGGGCTGCAAGGGCCTTGAGCTGCATGCGCATCAGGGGTTCGGAAACGGCGAATCCTTCCGCGTCGAACTTCACACCGCGCTTCTCACCGAGCGCCGTCAGGGTATTGAGCACCTTGTCCGAAGGGGTATAGCCCGCATCGAAGGCATCGAACGTTGCATAGCGGCGCGCCAGGCTGTCGCGCGAACCGTCGAGCCAGTCGCCTACGAAATCGGCCACGATGCCGCGGCGGATCAGTTCGGCGTAATAGTTCGAATAACCCGCCGTGTCAGCTTCAACGAGGACATCGGGACGAATTCCGCCGCCACTGTAAACCGTGCGTCCGGTGCGGAGCGTGCGGTAGGCCGGAGCCGCCGCGTCGAGCGAATCACGCGTGGCATCGTCGTAACGGCGCAGGTGGTCGAGGTAATATTCGCGGCGTTTGCCCTTTTCATAAGGCCGCTGGATGACGCGGCCCGAAGGGGTATGATAACGGGCCACAGTGATGCGCACCGCTGAACCATCAGGCAGCCCGATCTGCCGCTGCACGAGTCCCTTGCCGAAGCTCGGACGGCCTACGACCACGCCGCGGTCCCAGTCCTGAACGGCTCCCGCGACGATCTCCGAAGCCGAAGCCGACGATTCGTCGATCAGCACCACGAGGCGGCCCCTGAGGTCCTCGCCGTTGGTCTGTGCACGAAACGACGAAGCCGGAACGGCGCGCCCCTCCGTCGAGACGATCACAGCGCCGCGCGGCAGGAAAAATCCCGCCATTTCGATCGCCTGTTCCAGCAGGCCGCCGCCGTTGCCCCGCAGGTCGAGGATCAAACCTTCAGGCTTACCCATCTTGCGGTAAGCCTCGGTAAATTCGTCCATTGTGGTACGACCGAAGCGGTTGACCTTGATATAACCGATGTCGTCGGCGACCTTGTAGGACGCATCGACGGTGTTCAGGGGAATTTTGTCGCGAACAATCACGAAATGAAGCTGTTCGGGCGTACCGTGGCGCACAACGTCGATCTCGACCTTCGTGCCGGTCTTCCCGCGCAGGTACTTGGGCACATCGGCACGGCCCATGCCCACGGAACTGAGCGTGTCGATGCGCACGATGCGGTCGTTGGCACGCACGCCAACCCGCTCAGCGGGGCCTCCGGCGATGGTGTTGACCACGATTACCGTGTCGCGCAGCACGTTGAACTCCACGCCGATGCCGCTGAATTCGCCGTCGAAACTCTCCTGCACGCCCTTCATCTCCTCAGCACCGATGTAGGCTGAGTGGGGATCCAACTCTTCGAGCATGCCCGTGATGGCGCCCTCGACGACGGGTTTCATATCCACGTCATCGACATAAAGGCCCGAAAGGTAACGGTAGACCTGCGCGAACTTCTGAAGCTGGCGCGCATCGTCCTCGTTCTGCGCCGCGAGGGGCAGGACGGAAAGGGTAGCGAGTATGACGAATAATCGGCGCATGGCGTAACGATTTTAGGTGTATTACAATCCGGGCGAATGTTTATTTCCGCCCCGGAAGATGTTGCCGCTTCGCCGGGAAGCGGCGTAGAGAACGGTTATTGAACGATTCCGGCCAGTTCGGCAAATGCCACCTGGCGCTGTTCACCCGAGCGCATGTCTTTGACGGTTGCGGCTCCGGCTTCCAGTTCCTGCGACCCCACGATCACCACGTAGGGGATGCCGCGGCGGTTGGCATATTCCATCTGTTTCTTCATCTTCCCGGCCTCGGGATAGATTTCGGCGGCAATTTCCCGGCCACGCAGATCGCGCAGCAGCGGCAGCACAGCAGCCTCCTCCTCAGGGCCCAGGTTGACGAACAGCACGCGGGTCGAGCAGTTGACCTCCTCGGGGAAAAGCCCGAGGCCCGTCATCACGTCGTAGATACGGTCTGCACCGAACGAGATGCCCACACCCGACATGTTGGGCATGCCGAAGATGCCCGTCAGGTCGTCGTAACGCCCTCCGCCGCAGATCGACCCGATGGCGAAATCGAGGGCCTTGACCTCGAAGATCGCGCCCGTATAGTAGTTCAAACCGCGTGCCAGCGAGAGGTCCAGTTCGACCGTGAGGCCGATACCCAGCCGTTCGACATAGCCGAAGACCGTTTCCATCTCTTCGATGCCTTTCATACCCGTTTCCGAAACGGAAAGCACCTCACGCAGTTGTCTAATCTTCTGTTTATTGTCGCCGCTCAGTTCGAGTATCGGTTGAAGTTTATCGACAGCCTCCTGTCCCAGTCCGCGCTCCATCAGTTCGGCTTTCACGTTGTCCAGCCCGATCTTTTCGAGTTTGTCGATGGCGATGGTGATGTCCATCATCTTGTCAGCATGGCCGATGGCCTCGGCGATACCGAACAGAATCTTGCGGTTGTTCATCTTCAGTGCGACGCGGATACCGAGGGCCTTGAAGACCCGCTCGACGATCTCGATCAGTTCGACCTCGCACAGCAGCGAACGCGTGCCGATCACGTCGACATCGCACTGGTAGAACTCGCGGTAGCGGCCCTTCTGGGGGCGGTCGGCGCGCCACACGGGCTGAATCTGGTAGCGTTTGAAGGGGAACGTCAGTTCGCCCTGATGCTGCACGACATAGCGCGCAAAGGGAACCGTCAGGTCGTAGCGAAGTCCCTTTTCGCAGATTTTCGAAGCAGAACGAACCTCCTCGTCCGAAAGCCCTGCGGCGTAATCGCCCGAGTTGAGAATCTTGAACAGGAGCTTATCGCCCTCGTCGCCGTACTTGCCCAGCAGGGTCGAAAGGTTTTCCATCGACGGAGTTTCCAACGGCGCAAAGCCGTAGGAACGGAAAACCCGGCGAATCGAGTCGAAGATATACTGGCGGCGCATCATCTCCGCAGGGGAGAAGTCGCGCGTGCCTTTGGGAATGGAAGGTTTCTGTGCCATTTTTGACTGTTTTTGCCGTCCGCTCCTTCCCGGCCCCGAAATGGGGATGGGTCGGATTTGCAAGCACGATCACAAACCGTGGCCGCACCCGTCGGAAATGCAGGACGACGAATATTTATAAATCGGTTCCGGTTATGCCATCAGTTTCTTGTAACGTACGCGGTGGGGCGCCGTATCGCCGCCCTGAGCCTTTTTCCAGGCCTCGTACTCCGAGTAGGA
>JAEZTA010000018.1 GCA_023443765.1 Bacteroidota bacterium
TCGTCCCCGAGCTAAGGCGATTCCTCGACGCGACGAAGGTCCATCTGGCCGTCAGCCTGCACAACCCTGTCCACGAAGAACGCATGGAGATCATGCCCATCGAACGAGCGTGGCCCATCGCCGAAGTCGCTGCGATCCTCCGGGAATACGACTTCACCCACCAGCGGCGGGTGTCGTTCGAATACATCGTGATGAGCGGGCTGAACGACTCTCCGCGCCACATCCGCGAACTGACGCGCCTGCTGAACGGCATCAAATGCCGCATCAACCTGATCCGTTTCCACCGCATTCCCGACTCGCCCTACTTCTCGCCCGACGACGAGGCGATGGTCCGGTTCCGCGACGCACTGACCGCCCGAGGCATCCAAACCACGATCCGGGCCTCGCGCGGCGAAGACATCCAGGCGGCCTGCGGACTGCTAAGCACCCGGCTAAAAGCCGGGTCCGCCTAAGAGGCGGGTTCTAAAGGCGAAGGAACCTTATTCCGCGATCGAGCAAGTTCTGCGCCGCCACCCCTAAAAGCCGTTTTTTAAACGGCCCCGGTCCGGTTTTTGCTACCTTTACCAAAAACACGATTCGCATGAAAAAACTGATTTTTATACTGATGCTCGCACTCGGAGCGGGTGCGGCACAGGCACAGGTGAAATTCGAAACCAAATCGACCGACGCCGTGCGCGAGATGGCCATAAAGCAGGGTAAACTGGTCTTCATTGACCTCTATGCCGACTGGTGTCCCCCGTGCCGGGCCATGGAACGGGAGGTTTTCTCGCGCAAAGATGTCGGGGAGTTCATGGACCAGCGTTTCGTGGCGGCCAAATACGACACCGACAAACCCACGGGCCGCGACCTGCTGAAAAAATACGGCAGCGGAGCCATTCCGCTCTACCTCGTGTTCGACACGCAGGGCGAACTGCTGGGCCGCATCCAGGGCGCAGCCGACGCAGATACCTTCATGGACAACCTCCGCACGATCATCGCCCGGCAGAAACCCGCGGCAAAATCCAGATAAAACGGTTCGGCACAGCTATTCCACCCGACCGTGATCCGCAACGAACCTCCTGCACAAATCTGCGGTCCCTTCCACAAAAGCATCCGACACCATACTGAACTGGCGGGTGTGTATCAGCATGCGGGGAGTGCCTGATCTACTGTAATGCAGATTCCACCAATCCGATCCGGTCCGGTTCGAGGCCCTAAAATCCACGTCGAATATCTCCTCGATATCGAACGAATAATTCCGCGGATAGTGGCCCACGGCGAGAATAACGACCGGAAACCGCCTGAAAAACGGTTGGCGGAACAACGCTTTCCGCTTTTCAATCGCCCCGGCCCGCAGGTAATCCAGTTTCCCAGGCAGCAACCCGCTCATCGGCAATGGAATCTGATTCATCTCCGTATGGAAACAGCCGAGGTGGAAATCGATCAAATCGTCCCTGCTCCGAATCGGGTGACCCAGAATCTTATCCGCAAGTTTCTGGTAAAAATACCAGGTCGGGGAGGTTCCTTCGTCGCCGATCGCCCCGCCTTTGCGACGTTGCTGGTATTTCTGGCCTAAGTGGGGAAACAGGGGATAGTAACGATTCGAATACGCCGCTTTTTGCCCGATCTGTGCTTCGATCTGCTCCGTGCCGACTCCTTCGCGCAAAATCCGGTTCCAGCCGTCCAGGTTCAACCCGACTACGGCCTTTTCCTTCAGGATGTATCTCTGCGCGTCGTCATTGCCAGTCCCGTATTCGGACCCTATTTCCCGTCCGAATTCGGCATCGCCGATCGCACACTCCTTGCCGACAATCAGGATGTCGGCATTGGGATTTCCCTCGCCCAGGTACAACTGATTGTCAATACAATAAGTCAGCGCCCCGTAAAATTCGGGCAGGAATCTGTTTTGACGATCCATAGCAAAACAACAATTACTTTTTACGCCCCGCAGCCCTGGCAAGGGCATGCAGCAACCATAGGTTGACGGCCGCGACCGCACACCCCGCAACACCGCAAATCAGAAACTCCCGGAGCGTAAAAAGCCCGGAGTTTATCAGCACATGCAGGCCCCAGCCGCAATAGGCCAGCGCCGCCAGCGAGGTCGCGGCAACGGGGATATAGCGCCCGACGGCGATCCATTGGACAATATGTACTACGAGATGCACGCCGAAGGCGAGGAACAGGGCCAGCCACGGGTAATAATCGTGCGAAATAACACTGTAAAGGGTAACGGCCAGCAGTAACGCCAGTTCCTCGGCGGCCATCGCGGCGAACCGCGCCGGGGAGATTGCGGCGACATGGGAAAGCAGGCGACCGGAGAGGCGCGGGAAACGCCGCGAAAGGTCATCCCGGTTGCGCCGCAGCCATCCGGGCAGGAAAACCGTCTCTTCGGCATCGTGAAGCACGAACGCCGCAGGCAGCAACCACAGCAACAGATCGGGCAACATCCCCGCGAATTATTTTTTAGGGGTATAAACCACCTTCTTGGTTTCGAAAAACTCCTCGTCGAAGAACCGCGGGATGTCGTAGATATACCACCGCTTGCCCGTCAGGGCCAGTTCCTCGGCCAGGTCGCCGCCCTTGAGGTAGAGGATGCCGTTGGGCAGCGAGCCTTTCTGGCCCCGCTCAATGCGGTTCCAAATCCAGCCAACAAACTCCGGCATGGCCGTCACAGCGCGCGAAACGACGTAATCGAAACGCTCGGTCAGGGTCTCGACCCGCACACAGCGGGGATCGAGGTTCGCAAGGCCGAGGCCCGCGGCAACCCCTTCGACCACCGTGATCTTCTTGCGGATGGAGTCCGCAGCCGTAAACTGCGCCCCGGGAAAGAGGATCGCCAGCGGCACGGACGGGAATCCGCCCCCGCACCCCACGTCCAGTATCCGCGCGCCCGGTTCGAACGTGCAGACCTTGGCGATGGCCAGCGAATGCAGCACGTGACGCAGGTAGAGCTGGTCGAAATCCTTGCGCGAAACGACATTGATCTTGGCGTTCCAGTCGGCATAGAGGTCGTAGAGGGCTACGAACTGCCGGCGCTGTTCGTCGGTAATTTCCGGGAAATATTTTTCGATCAATTCCATGGCATCACTTGTTTTCGCCCAGTGCGATCAGCTTGCACATCTGCTCGCGGGCACGGTGTATCTGGGTTTTCACGGTTCCGAGCGGCAACACCAGTTTCGCCGCGATCTCCTCATAAGAGTACTCCTCGAAAAAGCGCATCAGGATCAGCTGCCGGTAACGGGGCGTGAGGCGTTCGAGGTAGTGCTCGATCTGCGTCCGCTGCTGGAGGTTGATCACGCTCTCCTCGGGTGTCGGGGCGCTCGACGCCGGGGCGGCGAAGCGCTCGTCGATCGGCAGGTCGTCCTGCCGCCGGCGCACGAAGTCGATGAACGTGTTGCGCGCAATGGTGTAGACCCACTGCCCGAAGGTGTACTCCGCACTGTAACGGTGGAGGTTGATATAGACTTTGATAAAGGTCTCCTGCAACAGGTCGTCGGCGTCGTTCGCGCCCCCGAGCCGCTGCACGAACAGCCGGTGGATGGCGTCACGGTAGCGGTTGAAAAGATACTCGAAGGCGCCGTTGTCGCCTTTGAGCACGCGGTCGACCAGTTCCCGGTCTTCGGCTACGATATAATCGGCTATCTCCATACGCGGTTGTCACGGCGAAGCAGCATTACCCACAGCGCGGCAGCCCACAGCGGGCTGAGCAGGTCGTAGATAAAGTAACGGCCCGCAATGCCGCCCTCGCCCAGCCTCCGCGCGACGCGACGCACTTCGAGCGCCACAACGACATAGCGGATAATCAGCAGCAGCAGTGCGGCAAGTTTGTATTCCGGAGGCATGACCGCAAGGGCGCAGGCCACCGTGGCGAAAAAAAGCACACGCGAACCCAGCTCCCAGCGCACAAAGGTCTTCACCGCGCGCGGGTAGAAGCGGAACGCCGAACCGAAGTAACGCAACTGGCTCATCCACCAGCCCATACCGCCCCACATCTTCTCGCGCAGCGAGGCGCGGGGCGAAAGGATAACGCTCACGTTGTCGCGCGTCATGACCTGCTGCAGGAACAGGTCGTCCTCGCCGATGTTCATATTGAGGTGGCTGAAGCCGTTGGCCCCGAAATAGAGGCTCTTGGTGAAACCGTAGTTGTGGAGCGTTCCGCGGTAGGCGCGGCGACGCACGGCCCGGGCGATCCAGTCGGCCGAATGCATCATCTGCCAGGCGCGCATCATGAAGTTCGCAAAGCCCTTTCCGCGCTCAACGCCGCAGTAGCCCACGACGATCTCGCCGCGCATGAACCCTTTGGCCATCAGCGACAGCCAGCGGTCGGTCTGCGGCACGGCGTCGGTCGAGGTGAAGACCATGTGCTCGTAATGCGCCGACTTGATGCCCACGTTGAGCGCCATCTTGCGCGAAATCGGGAAACGGGGGTCAAGGTGAATTTTCGTAGTCGTGATCTGCGGGAACGACTGTTTCAGCCGCACGAGGTCCTCGTAAAAATCGGAGTCGTGGCCCACATAGACGATCACCACCTCGAAATCGGGGTAGTTCTGGGCCAGCATCAGGGGCAGCCGCTCCTCGACGAACGAGTAGTCCTCCGAAAAGAGGGGCACCACCACCGAGACGGACGGTTCGCGGTCCAGCGTCTGTGGACGGCGGTTATTCTTGTAGCCGGGAATACGGCCGTAGACGAAAATATAATAGTACAACTGCACACCGAGCATGAGGAGCGCCGCTCCCGCAAGAGCCGCACCTTCCCAGCCGTAGCATGCGAGAAAAGAATCGATAAATTGCATATTGATGAAATATGCGCAAAGATAGAAATATTTTGTGTATTTTTGCGGAATATATGAGTATGAAATTCACCCTGCAACATAAAGACCCTTCGTCACACGCCCGCGCGGGCGAGCTCCAGACCGATCACGGCGTAATCCGGACCCCGATCTTCATGCCCGTCGGCACGGCAGCCACGGTGAAGGGTATTTTCCACCGCGACGTGCGCGACGAAGCGCGGGCGCAGATCATCCTGGCCAACACCTACCACCTCTACCTGCGGCCGGGCATGGAGATCCTCGAAAAGGCCGGAGGCGTACACCGTTTCTCGACCTGGGAAGGCCCGATGCTCACCGACAGCGGCGGGTTCCAGGTCTTCTCGCTGGCAGCCTGCCGCAAGCTCAAGGAGGAAGGGTGCCATTTCCGTTCGCACATCGACGGCTCGAAGCATCTCTTCACACCCGAGAGCGTGATGGATACCGAGCGCACGATCGGCGCCGACATCATGATGGCCTTCGACGAGTGCCCTCCGGGCGACGCTCCGCGGGAATACGCCGCCAAATCGCTCGACCTTACGGAGCGGTGGCTCGACCGCTGTTTCAACCGCTACCACCAGACCCAGCCCAAATACGGCCACTACCAGGCCCTGTTCCCCATCGTGCAGGGATGCACCTACCCGGACCTGCGCGCCCGGGCTGCGGAGAATGTAAAACAATACGATGCCGACGGATACGCCATCGGCGGACTGGCCGTCGGCGAGCCCACCCCCGTGATGTACGAAATGATCGAAGTGGTCAACGCCATACTACCGGAGGACCGTCCGCGTTATTTAATGGGCGTAGGTACGCCGGTCAACATCCTCGAAGGCATCGAACGCGGCGTGGATATGTTCGACTGCGTGATGCCGACGCGCAACGGCCGCAACGGACAGTTGTTCACCGCCGAGGGCGTCATCAACATCCGCAACAAGAAGTGGGAGGACGACTTCTCGCCGATCGACCCCGAAGGCGCGGCTTTCGTCGACACGCTCTACTCGAAGGCCTACCTGCACCACCTGACGGTCTGCGGCGAGATGCTCGCGGCGCAGATCGCCTCGCTGCACAACATCGCTTTCTACCTGCGGTTGGTCGGCGCGGCGCGCGAACACATCCTCGCCGGGGATTTCAAGGCGTGGAAAGAGATGATGGTGTTGAAATTACAAAAACGCCTGTGATGACTGATATGCGGCAATCCGGGCGCGACGCGATAACTGCAGGCCGCAGGCGAGGGCAGACAATTTGTTGTTTGCCGAGCCGCCACAGCAGAAACGGCGCATGCTTTTGCGTCGTAAGCCCCTCCCGAGGGAGGGGTTTAGGGTGGGGTCAGACCTGCAAACGCGGCGGAACGCCGCGAATACAACCGCCGACAGCACCCGAAGCAACGAAAATGAGCGAATCTTAATGCTATGAAAATGCGCTTTCCGGGGTTCAAGATTTTGGACCGCTACATACTGGGGAAGTTCCTGACGACCTACTTCTTCGCGATTGCGATGATCATCGTCATTGTGGTGGTCTTCGACTACGTGGAGAAAATCGACGACTTCACGGAGTTGCACGCCCCCCTGAAGTCGGTGATCCTCGACTACTACCTCAACTTCATCCCCTTCTTCATCAACCAGTTCAGCGGCCTGTTCACCTTCATCGCGTGTATCTTCTTCACCTCGAAGATGGCCTACCAGACCGAGATCGTCGCCATGCTCTCGGGCGGCATGTCGTTCCGCCGCCTGATGTGGCCTTACTTTCTGGGCGCGCTGATCATCGGGTCGCTCTCGCTGACGCTCAACCTCTGGCTGATCCCCCTCTCGCAGCGGCACATCGTCGATTTCGAGCAGCAGTATATCAAACGCAAGCAGAACAGCAAATTCGACCGCCACATCTACCGCCAGATCGAACCCGGGACCTTCGCCTACATCCGCGGCTACAACGACGGCGCGCGGCAGGCCTCGTTCTTCGTTCTGGAGCATTACAGCAGCGGCACGATGACCCATTCGCTCGAAGCGTCGGACGCGAAGTTCGACCCCGAGACCAAACGCTGGACCGCCCCGCGCTATACCAAGCGCGAGTTCGACTCCGTGGGCGTCGAGAAATTCGAACAGTTCCGCAACCTCGACACGCTGATCAACCTCGAAGTGACCGAGCTGGGCGAGATCAACGACCTGATCCAGACCATGAACATCTCCCAGCTCAACGAGTTCCTCGACCAGCAGCGGGCCAAAGGCTCCGACTCGATCAACATCATCGAGGTCGAGAAACACGCCCGCTACGCCTATCCGCTCTCGACGTTCATCCTGACGCTGATCGGCGTCTCGCTCTCCTCGCGCAAGGTCCGCGGCGGCACGGGACTACACATCGGCATCGGCACGGGACTCTGCTTCTCATACATCCTTTTCAACCGCTTCTTCGAGGAGTTCGCCAAGAGCGGAACCCTCCCGCCCGGGCTGGCCGTGTGGCTGCCCAACATCATCTACCTCTTCATCGCCGTCTACCTCTACCGGAAGGCCCCGAAATAACCTGCAATTTATGGAGAAACCCCAAAATTACCTGTCCCGGCTCCGGCAGCGCCCGCTGCTGTGGAACCTCGTGCTGATCGGCGCCATCATTCTCGTGATGGCCATCGCCGCGCATATCCTGATGCAACTGGGCACGCGCCACGGCTCACGGCGCACCGTGCCCGACTTCTCGGGCGTGCCGCTCCACGAAGCCCAGCGCATCGCCCATAAACACGACCTGCACCTGCATATCAACGACTCGCTGTTCGTCCCCGCCTACGAGGGCGGCATCGTCCTCGATCAGCTGCCCGAAGGGGGCGTCGAGGTGAAACCCGGACGTACGGTCTACATCACGATCAACTCCTTCCGCCAGAAGATGGTCCCCGTGCCCTACGTGGCCGGGCGTTCGCTGCGGCAGGCCAAAAACATGCTTGAAATCGCCGGACTGGAGATCGCCGAACTGGTCTACCGGGCCGACATGGCGACGAACTACGTTCTGGAAGAGTACTGCGAAGGCAAACCCGTCACCCAGACGACGCGCATGGAGGCCGAAATGGGCTCCGGCGTGACACTCTACGTGGGTGTCGAAGACGGCTACGGCTCGACGATCGTGCCGCGGCTGGTGGGACTGCCGTTCGCTCAGGCCAAGGGCCGCCTCTGGGAACTGGGCCTAAATGTCGGGCGCATCGACTTCGACGAAGGGATCAACCTCCTCAATCAGAAGGACTCGCGCGTCTACATCCAGACCCCGGGCGCCGAACGCAGCGCCGCACTGGGTTCGAAGGTCGACCTGCGGCTGACGCTCGATGAAAAGAAACTCGCCCAGTACCGCGCCGAAGCCGAGAAGCAGGCCATACAGGCTGCCGCAGAGCGTCAGGCCGACGAGCAGCAACTCGCCGATTCGCTGGCCCGGACAGCCCTGGAAGAGGCCTCGGCAGAACCTGCCGATGAACAGCCCGCCCGGAAGGATAACGACGGATTTTTCGACTGATGACCGACAAATACCCCATCGACGACCCCGAACTGGATGCAGTCCCGGCGGATGCGGAGGACGAAGAAGAAGCCGGCCTCTACGAGCACTATGCCGTGACGGCCGACAAGGGTCAAACTCCCATGCGACTGGACAAGTTCCTGACTGTGAGGATGGAACACTGCTCGCGCAACCGCATCCAGGCCGCCGCCGACAGCGGCAACATCCTCGTGAACGGCAAGGCCGCCAAGTCGAGTTACAAGGTCAAACCGCTCGACCGCATCCAGATCGTGATGCCCTATCCGCGGCGCGAAATAGAGCTTCTCGCCGAAGATATTCCGCTCGAAATCCCTTACGAGGACAAGTGGCTGCTGCTGGTCGACAAACCCGCGGGGCTGGTCGTCCACCCGGGCGTCGGCAATTACAGCGGTACGCTGGTCAACGCGCTGATGTTCCACCTCAACGCGCAGGGAATCCCGGCCGAGGAGCAGAACCGCGCAGGGCTGGTACACCGCATCGACAAGAACACCTCGGGACTGCTGGTCATCGCCAAGGACGAGCAGACCCATGCCCGGCTGGCCAAACAGTTCTTCGACCACACGATTCAACGCCGTTACGTGGCCCTCGTGTGGGGCAACCTCGACGAAGACGAGGGTACGATCACGGGCAACATCGGCCGCAGCCCCAAGGACCGGCAGAAGATGTTCGTCTTCGCCGACGGGTCCGACGGCAAACACGCCGTGACACACTGGAAAGTGCTGAAACGCTACGGTTACGTGACCCTCGTGGAGTGCCGCCTCGAAACAGGACGCACGCACCAGATCCGCGTCCACATGGCGTGGATCGGCCATCCGCTGTTCAACGACGAGCGTTACGGCGGCGACCGCATCCTCAAAGGCACGACCTTTGCCAAATACCGTCAGTTCATCGAAAACTGCTTCGGGGTGATGCCGCGCCATGCACTGCACGCCCGCCTGCTGGGCTTCGAACACCCCGCGACGCACGAAGAGGTGCTGTTCGAAAGCGAACTCCCGACCGACTTCAAAGCCCTGCTCGCCAAGTGGGACGGATACGTTTCGGCGGCGGAATACACAATTCAGAATTAGGGATCGAATGAAGATACGCGTATCAAAAATCGAGTACTGACAAATAATTCTGAATTGTGAATTCTGAATTATGAATTGAAAAATCATGTTTCTGCCAACGACCATAAAGGAGGTCCGCGAACGCGGATGGGACCAGCTCGACGTGATCCTCTTCTCGGGCGACGCCTACATCGACCATCCGGCATTCGGGGCGGCCGTCGTGGGGCGCCTGCTCGAAGCCGAGGGCTACCGCGTGGCGATCGTACCCCAGCCCAACTGGCGGGACGACCTACGCGACTTCACCAAGCTGGGCACGCCGCGTCTCTTTTTCGGCATCTCCGGCGGGTCGATGGATTCGATGGTCAACCATTACACGGCCAACCTACGCCTGCGCCACGAAGACGCCTACACCCCGGGAGGCAAGGCGGGATTCCGCCCCGACTACGCCGTGACGGTCTACACGCAGATACTTAAACGGCTGTTTCCCCACGTCCCGGTGGTGGTCGGAGGCATCGAAGCCTCCCTGCGGCGCTTGACTCACTACGACTACTGGAACGACAAGCTAAAGCCCTCGGTGCTGGCCGAAAGCGGCGCCGACCTTTTGATCTACGGCATGGGCGAACGGGTTGTGCAGCAGGTCGCCAAGGCGATGCGCAACGGCTACAACGCCAAGTTGCTGCGCAAAATCCGGCAGGTGGCTTTCCTCTCCGACGAGAGCTATGTTTCGCGGCTCGACCCCGCCACGACGATCCGCCTTCGCAGCTACGAGGAGTGCGTCAGGGACAAGGCCGCTTTCGGGGAGAACTTCACCGTCATCGAGACCCAGAGCAACCTGATGGAACCCACGGCGACACTCGTGGAGGCTGTCGGCGACCGCTATGTGGTCGTGACGCCAGCCAATACGACGCTCACGACCGAGGAACTCGACCACTCGTTCGACCTCCCCTACGAGCGTGCCCCGCATCCGCGTTACGAGGGTAAAGGCGACATTCCGGCGTGGGAGATGATCAAACACTCGGTCAACATCCACCGCGGATGTTTCGGGGGTTGTTCGTTCTGTACCATCTCGGCCCATCAGGGCAAGTTCATCAATTCGCGCAGCGAGCGGTCGATCCTCGCCGAAGTGGAACGCGTGGCCAAATCGCCCGGGTTCAAGGGCTATCTGTCGGATGTCGGCGCTCCCTCAGCCAATATGTACCGCATGGGCGGCCGCGACCGGGAACTGTGCCGCAAATGCCGCCGCGCATCGTGCCTCCACCCGAAGATGTGCCCCAACCTCGACAACGACCACAGGCCGCTGCTGGCGTTGTATGAAAAAATTCGCGCCGTGAAGGGAATCAAGAAGGCCTTTATCGGCAGCGGCATCCGTTACGACCTGTTCGACCGGTCGCCTTACCTGGAGACGGTGCTGAAACACCACACCTCGGGGCGACTTAAAGTGGCGCCCGAACATACGGAGGACAACGTGCTGAAACTGATGCGCAAACCGCCGTTCGCACTTTTCGAACAGTTGACCGTCGATTTCCATCGCATTTGCAATCAGGAACACCTGCCCTATCAGTTAATCCCTTACTTCATCTCGTCGCACCCGGGATGCACCGAGCAGAACATGAAATCGCTGGCGGATAAGGTGTTGGGAAAATTGCATTTCAACCTCGAACAGGTGCAGGACCTGACCCCGACGCCGATGACCCTCTCGTCGGTGCTGTTCTACACGGGCGAGAATCCCTACACGCACGAGAAGGTCTACGTCGCCCGGTCGCAGGACGAGAAGCGGCGGCAGAAAAGTTATTTCTTCGGCAGAAAACCCGACGCCCGGAAAGGCCGCCCGGAACAGGGCACAATCCGCAAGGGCACGCCCGGAAAAGGCCCGAAAGGCACAGGCGGGAAGCGTGGACCGGGATTCGGACCGGGACGGAAATTCACCAAAAAAGGCTAACGAAATCGTTAGCCTTTTTTAATAACGGTGATAACGCCGGGTTCGCTTCCGAAGCGGGAATGCCGACTATCGCTCTTAAAAGCGCTAAAGCGCCGGTTTCAGGATGCCGAACAGCAGGCAGGCGATGAGGAACGTCACCACAATATTGAAGGTTTGTGC